>DATAEJ010000220.1:0-34188 GCA_036258095.1 Candidatus Angelobacter sp.
TCTGGGCGATCATTCTACGCCTGACCGGAGCGCGCCATCCGCATGTGCCTTTGGGAGAGCCGTTGAATAAGAAACGCTGGTGGCTGGGAGCCTTCGCCGGACTCATGTTTCTGCTGACGTTCATACCGGCAGGGATCAAAAAAGTTTACGACGACAGGAACTCCCCGAAACTGCAGAACGCCAGTCTACAACGAGAGCTCGAGTATTATCGCAACCAGCGGATGAAAAATCAGCAGTCTCAGCCAAGTTCGGCGCCGACCACGCGCTAAAGCAGCGAGAGCGCGTCCACATCCACAATCACGTTTGTCCGCGAAATCTTCTGCTCCTCGGCAAACTGCAGCATCCTGCGAAGAGCTGCATTCAGCTTCTCTCGGCTCGCAGCTTTCAGGATGAAGTGATAACGGTAATCGCGCTTGAGGCGCATAATCGGCGCCACGGACGGCCCGAGTACACGCAGGCCTTCATTGCGAGTGGATTCAAACCAGCGGCCGAGTTTGCCGGTCCATTGCAACGTTTGATCTAGCTTGTCACTGCGCACCAGTACGTTGGCCAGAGCGCTGAACGGCGGATAGTGCATCCATTTCCGAAACCGGACTTCCTTTTCGTAGAAGCCAAGGTAATCATGGCGTTCGGCGAACTGGACCGCGTAATGATCAGGATGGTAGGTCTGAAGGACGACCTTGCCGGGCGTCTCACCACGTCCGGCGCGTCCTGCAACCTGCGTTAAGAGCTGGAAGGTGCGTTCGGCTGCCCGAAAATCGGGAAAGCCAAGAGCGTAATCGGCTCCAACGACGCCCACCAGCGTGACACCATGAACGTCATGACCTTTAGCGATCATCTGTGTGCCGACGAGCAGGTTGATTTCGCCCGCGTGAAACTGATTCAGAACGCGTTCGAAGTCATGCCGCGTCCGAACGGTATCGCGGTCAAGCCGGCCGATGCGCGCTTGCGGAAAAGCGGCGTGCAGCCGCTCTTCTACTTTTTCGGATCCTGCGCCGAGAAAGAAGATGTACTCACTGGAACATGCCGGGCAAACTTTTGGGACGGCTTGCCGGAATCCGCAGAAATGGCACTCCATCCGGTATCCGTCTTTGTGAAACGTGAGCGCAATGCTGCAATTCTTGCATTGCAGTGCCTCACCGCAAGAGCGGCAGAGTACGACCGAAGAGTATCCGCGGCGATTGAGCAGGATCATGGCCTGTTCGCCGCGGGCAAGACGTTCCGTAACTTCCTCAATCAGCTGGCGCGAGAAGAGGCGGTCTTCGCCGCTCTGCTGGAAATCAAACTTCATGTCCACGACTTCAACTTCCGGCAGCGGGCGGCGTTCCACGCGTTCTGTAAGCTGAATCAGCTTGTACTTGCTCGCTTCGGCGTTGTGATACGACTCAATAGACGGCGTCGCGGAGGCAAGCACCACCGAGGCATTGCTCAGCTTGCCGCGCATCACTGCCACATCGCGACCGTGATAGCGCGGCGTCTCCTCCTGCTTGTATGAGGCATCATGCTCTTCGTCCACGACGATCAGAGCGAGATCCGATGCCGGTGCAAAAACGGCCGAGCGGGTGCCAACCACAATGCGGGCTTCGCCGCGGCGGATGCGATGCCACTGTTCAGCCCGCTCATCGCCCGAGAGGGCGGAGTGGAGAATGGCGACCTCATCCCCAAAAACCTGATGCAGATTGGCCGCAGCAGCAGGCGTGAGGCCGATCTCAGGGACAAGCAAGATGGCTGATCGTCCTGATTCGAGGACCGCCTGCATGGCGGCGAGATAGACAGCCGTTTTCCCGGAGCCAGTAACGCCGTGCAGGAGCGATACCGAGAATTGCCGGCTCGCAACCGATTCCTGGATGCTGGCCAGCGCTGCCTTCTGCTGCGGATTGAAGATGAAGTCCAGGTGCGAGGGGCCCCGCTTCTTCATCCCCGTAATGGCGAAATCGGCTGGTTCCTCGATGATCTCGACCAACTCGCGCTTGACTAAGGTTTGCAGTGTGGTGCGCGGCACATCCAGGTTGCGAATTTGCTCGACCGCTGCGCGTCCGCTGTTCTGGCTGAGGTGTTCCAGAATCTTTTGCTGGTTGGCATTGAGCCTGGTCGGTAGCTGCCCTTCCGCAGCTTGTTTCAGCACGGCAAACTGCACGGTGCGCCGTGCGTCGCGTGTGCTGGTTGCGTCTTCACGGGCGATCCATTTCTTGTGCACGAGATTGTTCAGCAGCTTGCGATCAGCGCCGGTCGCAGAACGCAGCGTGGATTCGAGCACGTCGTCGGACATGGCGAGATAATCCAGAACCTCATACTCGAGCATCTGCGTGTCAACGTCCTGCCTGGATCGCCGCGAAGAGCCGCTCGTGGCGGACGCATGCAGGGCTTCATGGCCTGTCTCAGTAATGCGGTAGACCTTGGCACGCTTGATTTCCGCCGCAAGCGGCAACATGGTGCGCACGACTTCGCCGATGGGCGCCAGATAATATTGGCTGATCCACTGTGCCAGCTTCATCAGCCCCGCATCGAGAACAGGCTCAGGGTCGAGCACCTGGAGCACCGTCTTGGCCTGCATCGACGGTTCGCGATCATGGAGTGCCGTGACCACTCCAGAGAGCCGTTCTGTGCGAAAGGGAACCAGGACGCGCCCGCCCACAACCGGCTCAACGCCGGCAATGCGGTAAGTGAATACCATGTCCAAAGGGACAGGCAGTGCAACGTCACAGAATGCAGGCATGAGTAAATGGAGATTGTACGGGAACGCACAATACGCCATTCCCATTTTGGGAACCAGAGCACGATTTCGGGCTCGCTATCCTGCATTTACAAGGCTCAAAATGCCATACTCGCGAAGGTTCAAGCTTTGTCATGTAGAAAGGAGCCCCAATGGCAAATCAGAAAAGAGTGCTTGGACGCATCGGTGCTCGCGTGCTCACGCCCGAGGACCTTCAGCAGGTAACCGGAGGTATCAACACGAGCTTGTGTACGTTCAATCCGAAAGCTTGCACTTACGATGGCGACTGCACGCCTCTGCCGCGTTGTCCGTAGCCGCTGATAATGAACAGTTGGGCGGCCTTCGGGCCGCCTTCTGCTTTCATTCCGGCTTTTTAGCCGGCGGCTTCATGCCCAGGTACTTCATCACCATCTGCAAGTCCTTCCAGGCCTCGGCTTTCTGCCGTGGATCGCGAAGGAGATACGCAGGATGATAAGTGACCGCAAGCTTGGCGCCGCGGAAGTCATACCATCGGCCGCGGAGGCTAGCCATGCTGTCATTGATCGCGAGCAGATTTTTTGCCGCGGTGGCTCCAAGCGCGACGATCACTTTCGGCTGAATGATTTCGATCTGCCGCATGAGGAACGGTGAGCAGGTGTCACATTCATCCTTTTCCGGAGTGCGGTTGCTCGGTGGACGGCACTTGACCACGTTGGCAATATAGACATCCTCACGCTTTAGCCCCATGGCGGAAATCATGTTGTTCAGGAGCTGTCCTGCGCGACCCACGAAGGGCTCTCCCTGCGCGTCTTCATCTGCTCCGGGACCTTCTCCCACAAACATGATGTCGGCATTTACGTTGCCCACGCCAAACACCAGGTTAGTGCGGCCTTTGTGAAGCCGGCAACGGGTGCACTCGCCGATGTCGTCGCGGACGAGTTTTAACGCCGCGGGCTTGTCTTCAATGATCGGCAGAGATGACGCAGATGACATTGCTTTTGGTGGCGCTGATTGAGGCATGGATTCGAATTCGGCTGGTTCGGCTGTTCGCTCGGCAAGCAGTGGTGCAAGACCTTCCGTCGGCCTGCGATAGAAATCGTAAATGCCCATCTCGCGGTAGTAATTCACGAGCGCGGCGATTCGCGTTTTGCTGGAAGGATCTTGGGGAGCAGACATCGGCCTCAGTCTATTGGAAACAGCGTGCAAATAAAACGTGGAAATTACGTCCGAGCTGACTGCGTTTGAGCGTTACGCTCGGCCTTGATCTTCACCACAGCATCCAGCACCCGGTGAGCGACTTCCCACTTACTCATCTCCGGCACACTTTCCGCGGAATTCGGCGTAAGAATGGTCACGGCATTTCTCTCCGAGTCAAAGCCAATACCGGCATTGGAGACGTCATTCAATACGATGGCATCAAGCGATTTACTCTGCAGCTTCTTGCGAGCATTCTCCAGCGTGTCCTCGGTTTCAGCGGCAAAGCCGACCACGATGCGTGAGCCTTTGCTCGCTCCAACCTCGGCAAGAATATCGGCGGTAGGTTCAAGCTCCAGCGTGACCGGTCCTTTCCGTTTGATCTTTTGCTCTGCAGCGTTACGCACGGTGAAGTCTGCCACCGCGGCTGCCTTGATCACGACGGTTGATCGTCCCAGATTAGCCATCACAGCATCGCGCATCTGGTCGGCCGTCTGAACAGCAATAAATTCGATCGACGCAGGCGGTTTCAGCGCTGTTGGGCCGCTGATGAGAATCACCTGTGCTCCGCGACGCGCGGCGGCTTCAGCCAGGGCGTAGCCCATCTTTCCACTCGAGCGATTGCCAATGTAGCGCACGGGGTCGATAGGCTCGCGCGTGCCTCCGGCGGTGATCAGTATGGTCTCTCCTTTGAGGTCAGGCGTCGCGCCGAGCGCAGCCAGCACTGCATCCACGATCTTGTCATTCGCGGCAAGCCGTCCCGCGCCGATCATTCCGCACGCCAGATAACCGCTGTCCGGATCAACGACGTGAACGCCGCGCTTCTTCAGCGTTTCGACATTGGCTTGCGTGGCGGCGTGCTCCCACATGTTTACGTTCATCGCTGGAGCTACGACCACCGGCGCGGTGGTCGCCAGATAGAGCGTGGTTAGAAAATCGTTGGCCTCACCGTGGGCAAATTTGGCAATCACGTCGGCCGTTGCCGGCGCGACGACAAGAGCATCAATCGATTGCGCAACGGAAATGTGTTCCACCGCAGAATCGATGTTCGGTTCCTGAGCGCCCTCGCCGAAAAGATCGGTGATCACTTTTTCGCCGCTCAGTGCCGCGAAGGTGACGGGGCGCACGAACTCCTGGGCAGCCCGCGTCATGATGACCTGAACACGCACACCGCGATCCTGCAACAGACGCACCAGTTCAGCGGCCTTGTATGCGGCAATGCCGCCGGAAACGCCCAAAGCTACCTTCATAGTGGAAATTGTAATCCTGCCTGTTCGTGGCTCATAATGATTCCATGCCTCGCCTGGGTGACTACATCGATGACTATTGCACCCGCTGCAAGCTCTCCACCGACCATTCTGTCGTTTCCATGGCCGGCGAAGAAGTACTGAAAACCCGCTGCCGCACCTGCAACAACGAACACAAATACCGCCAGAACAAGAGCGGGAAGAAAGAGATGAGCGCGCAGGATGCGTTCAATATCCTCATGGCAAATGTGACCGGTGCGCAGCCTGATACTCCTGCAAAAGGGAAGAAGCGTAAGTCCTGACCCGTTCCTTTCCGTGGCGCCGAACCGGCGCTGCTTGCCTTCGGTCGTTCCGGGCTATTAATCTTGGTTCGCTCAGAATCTGAAGAGAATCGAAACTTATGATCCGTGATATCAGGATTGCGCTTTCCTGTGTGTTGCTGCTTCTCAGTTCGGCCGCTTTCGCCCAGAGGACGAAATCCAGTCTTAAGCCAACGCCCACGCCGGCTGCGATTGGCCCAATCAAGATCATCCTTGACGCCACACAGGCTCCGGAGAAGATTCTGCACGCTGCTGTGCAGATCCCGGTTACTTCCGGACCGATCACGGTGGTGTATCCGAAGTGGATCCCCGGTGAACATGGCCCGACAGGTCCGATTACCGATCTTACCGGTGTGGAGTTTTACGCTGGCAATCAACGGCTGAGCTGGCGTCGCGACCTGGTTGAGATGTACGCATTCAACCTCACAGTGCCTGCGGGCACCACCACGCTTGAGGCTCGCCTTGATCTGGTCATGCCGGCGCCACCGGAAGGCTTCTCTTCCGGCGCATCGGCAACAACGCAACTCGTCATGGTCAGTTGGAACCAGGTGGTGCTGTATCCCAAATCGCAGATCCATACTGACAACATTCCAGTCACGGCTTCGTTGAAACTGCCAACTGGCTGGCATTTCGGTACCGCGCTTCCCATTGCAAACGAATCGACGTCGCAGATTGACTTCGCACAAGTCTCGCTGACCACGCTGGTCGATTCGCCCGTACTCGCTTCGGCCCATTTCCGCCGCATTCCACTTTCGCCGGAAGGCCCGATTCAGCATTATCTCGACCTCGCGGCCGACAGCGATGCTGCTCTGCAGCTCCCGAATGACGTCATCGAGAATTACAAACATCTGGTGGCCGAAACCGGCGCGCTGTTCGGCGCCCGCCACTATCGCGACTACCACTTCCTTGTCACGTTGAGCGATCACACAGCGCACTTCGGACTGGAGCATCATGAGTCCAGCGACGATCGGGTCGCCGAGCGCACGTTCATCGAAGATGACCAGCGCTGGCTCGCCGGCAGCCTGCTGCCGCACGAGATGACGCACTCGTGGAACGGCAAATATCGTCGGCCTCAGGGACTGGCAACGCCGAATTATCAGGAGCCGATGAAAGGCGACCTGCTTTGGGTTTACGAAGGGCTGACCGACTATCTCGGCAATATTCTTGCCGGGCGCACTGGGCTCTGGACCAGGCAGCAGTTCATGGACGAAGTGGCCGATCTCTCCGCAGCGCTGGACCACACACCCGGCCGCAGCTGGCGTCCCCTGCAGGACACCGCCGACGCTGCGCAGCTTCTCTATCAGGCAGCTCCGGAGTTCGAGAGCTGGCGTCGTAGCGTCGATTACTACCCTGAGGGCTTCCTCATCTGGCTGGAGGCTGACACCGTGATCCGCCAGCAGACGCAGGGTCGCAAGTCGCTCAACGATTTTTGCCGGTCTTTTCATGGTGGCCAGAACACTGATCCCAAAGTTGTGCCATACACGTTCGACGAACTCATGAAGGCGCTCAATGACGTTGCGCCTTATGACTGGAGCAAGTTCTTCCGGGAACGTCTGGATACTTACGGTCCCGGTGCTCCTCTCGGCGGCATCATCAACGGCGGCTGGAAGCTGGTTTACACAGATCAGCCCAGCGAGTTCACCAAAGCCATGGAGAAGACCCGCGATCAGGTCGATGCTCGCTTCTCCCTTGGCCTTCTGCTGGATGACAAGGGGCGCGTCTTTGATGTCATCGTCAACAGTCCCGCATGGAAAGCCGGAATAGCTCCGGGTACTACTCTTGCCGCCGTAAACGGTCGCAAATACAACCCTGATGTCATTCGCGACGCCCTGAAGGCCAGCAAGACCAGTAAGTCCAATCTCGACCTGCTCATCGTGAATGGCGAGTTCTACGAGAACCACAGCGTCGCGTATCACGATGGCGAACGGTATGCTCACCTGGTCCGCGATGAATCCAAACCCGACGTGCTCGGTGACATCATTAAGCCGCTGGTGAAGTAAGCAGCTTCTCAATTTGACCTTGAAACGGCCCGGCTTGCCGGGCCATTCTTTTACCTATTTCGCAGCACTGATGCCGTTAAACAAATCAGTCTCGGTCTCGACTTTGCACGGCGTTGCGGCAGCGGCCAGATGAAACAGCTCCAGCCGTCCACGTTTACGAACCGTTTCTTCAAAGAACGGAAACAGCGGCGCCTGCGAGGTGTGGCATTTGAATGCCGCAATCTTCGTCTCCTGCTCGTGCTCGGTGAGCTCGATGATTGCCGTTGAAGGCGGCAGAGCAACTGGTTGCCGGTCCGGCATGGTAAACAGCGCAGTGCCGAAGTAAAGCTTCTGCGTCTGGTGCGGCGTCACTCCATTCTGCAACTGATCGGCAAAGCGATTACTGCGTCCGGCCCAGTGATATGCCATCGTCGCGAAGATGGAA
Organism: Candidatus Angelobacter sp.; assembly: GCA_036258095.1. Taxonomy (GTDB): domain Bacteria; phylum Acidobacteriota; class Terriglobia; order Terriglobales; family Acidobacteriaceae; genus Angelobacter. The sequence goes on from DATAEJ010000220.1 coordinate 7,878, forward strand.
ACCATGGAATGATCAGGATGCGCCGTGATCGCGCCTTCCGGACCCATGGTGATGATCACATCCGGGCGAATCTCGCGTATGCGGAGCGTAAGGTCCGCTACCACAGCAAGAAAATTCTGCTGGTCGAGCTTGCCGTCAGGATAACTGAGCACCGCGCCTTCCTTCACTCTCAGCAGCTTGCATGAAGCAGCGAATTCCTTGCGCCGCATCTCAGAAAGTTCGTCCTCATTTTTTGCGCCGCCGCGATGGGTGGCTGCCTGTCCTGGCGTGAGACAAATCACGTAAGTTTCACAGCCGCGCTCGGCGTAGCGCAGCAGAGTAGCTCCAAAACCTCCAGCTTCATCGTCAGGATGGGCGGTAAAGCAGAGCAATCGAGGCATCTTCTTCTTGGCAGGCCCTTTCTCAAAGAGTAGCAGTTCTTGTGTATCACGCCGCGGCCCGCTCCCGCCACCTGCCCTGGCCGCTCAGCGGAGGAGCCAGCTATGAAGCATCACAGTCGGTCCGCCATCCGGCTCGTCGCCTTGAGTCTTGGAGCCCTGTCGGCCTTCGCCTTTTCCGGCCCAGCTGACAATACCTATCGCGCCACAACCCCCGCAGGCTACAACGTGGTCGAACTCAAACCATCAGGCACGCTGATTGCGCTTCTGGGCCTTTTTGAATGTCCCCAGCTTCAGGGTGCGCAGCATGTAAGCCAGGGTCTGGGATCCAGGGTCGTCCTCCCCGATGGCGCGCTCATGGAACGCTTTCCGCGCCAGTTCAGCATCCGGGTCACGGCGTCATTGCGTAAAACTCTCACCGAAAGTCCTGAGTTCACCGCGCACACCGATCAATCCCCGGAAGAATTTTTGCTCCGACTGAAATTCCGTTTGCGAGCCTTCGATGGCCTCGATCACAGCACCATCGAACCCAGGTCAGTCACCATGATCGGCATGCCCGCCGACCTCCCTTACGATGAACGCATTTACAAGCTTTCCTACGACGTGGGCGAATGGCCCGTCAGCAGCCGGTTCCTTCTGGAAGTCTATTCTCCAAACGGTGAGAAGATCGGCCGTTTCACCTTCGGACTGCTGTAGCGTCTCAGCGCAACCGCGAACCCGGATCTACTTCGCCACAACCGGCACGGTAGTTGCCGCAGGCTGCGCTTTGGCTGCTGCTGGAGCAGGAAAGAACTCGCGGATTCTCGGCATGGCCGCTCGGGTAGCGGCTTCACCGGCACGGATCAGCTCCGGCGCCCGGACAAAATCGTCGTAGCCAAAGTCGCCGATTTCCGGCTCAATCACCACATCTGAGGCCGCGCGCCACGGTCCGCACATCCTGTCCTGCGCGATCGAGAAGCACTGCCCGATCACGTCAAATACATGCCTTGGACCCCTCGGCTTCACCCAGTGGGCCGCCAGATGGACGGAAATCACCCGCTCGGCGCCCATCTCGCGTAACGGCATCGCCGGGACGGCATGAGCCAGCAGCCCATCCACCAGCAAGCGGTCGCCAATCTTCACCGGCTGGAACATCCCCGGGTACGCGCAACTCGCGCGGACTGCGTCAACCAGATTGCCGTCAGTAAACACCACCGCGTCACCGGTAATAATGTCCGTCGCGGCCACGGCCAGCGGGATTCTTAGATCTTCAAAGCTCTTGCAGCGCAGGGCTTTCTGAAGAAAGATCGCCATCTTGTCATTGCTGAAGAGCCCAAACCGGGAGAAGGTCCACCGGGAAAAATCTTTGAACCGAACCAGCGCTGAGATCTCTTCCAGCTCTTTGGGAGACAGCCCTGTCGCGTACCCGGCGCCGATCACCGAACCCACGCTGGTGCCGGCTATGTAGTCAATCGGTATCTGCTCTTCTTCCAATACTTTCAGGATCCCGATGTGCGCCAGGCCGCGCGCGAATCCTCCCCCCAGCGCCAGCCCCACCTTGGGCAGGCGCGGCATCTGGGCGTCACTCTGTTCCCGGCCTTGCCGCGTGAATTCGCGACCAAAGGCCTGTACCGTCCGTACGATAGTCTCCAGCGGATTCTTCACAATCCGGCTCCCAAGGCTGCCCGAATCCAGCAGCTCATATAACGTAAGATGCCGCTTTACCGCTTCCGATGCAACCTCTTTCCTTTCAAACCGCTTTTTCCAGCATTTGTTTCTCTAGAAGTTAATGCTGTGCCGTCGCAAATCGTTGTGACCTTGGTAACCTTTGAGAGTAGGCCAACTTGCGCCATGAAGAAGGCACCATCATCCAACCTTCCGGAATCCCATATACTCAAGGACCGTTCGGCGACCATGTTGCGTGAATTCTCAGCCGGCGCCCTCGTGCTGCGCCACATGCAGGATCGATGGTGGGTGGCCGTCATCGAGCCCGGGCGCGAAGGCGAACCCGAGGACCGGAAAAACACCATCGCCCTTCCCAAGGGCAACATTGACGCCGGCGAAAAGCCCGCTGAAACCGCCGCCCGTGAAGTCCAGGAGGAAACCGGCATCGAGGCCCGCCTCGTCACCAAGCTCGCTGACATCAAGTATGTCTACTCGCGCAGCTGGTCAGACAAGGCCAAAATCTTCAAGATCGTCAGCTTCTTTCTCATGAAGTACCAGTCTGGCCAGATCGGCAACATCCGTGACGACATGAAGCACGAAGTCCGCCGCGCCTGGTGGATGCCCCTCGAAGAAGCGGCTTCTAAACTTACCTACAGCGGCGAAAAACAAATGGCCAAGAAGGCCCTGGCGTATGTCACCGAGCACGGTGAACTATAAGTTCCTCCGCGTCTTCCGGTCGCCCGACGATCAAAATGATCTACCCCAAGGTTTTGTTCGTCTCCCTGCCTCTGCTCTGAAAAGAGCACGTAATGCGCCTTACACTCAATCGATCGTCATCCCGAAAGCCGTCAACGAGCGCGCGTTGTCCTCAGCGCGTGAGTAGGCTTGAGGGACCTTGCGTTTTGCTCCAGTGATGTTCTGCCTTCTTTCATCCGCGCCCCGGCTCTGAAAGTATCCTCGGAGACACATTGAGTTATTCCGACTTCCAACCCGCTGAAGGACCCATCCCGAAGCCCGAGCGCGAACGACTGTGAGCGGGAGCGGTGAGGGATCTGCTCTGCTGCCGCTTGCGTAAGCCATAACAATCCCAGTTTTCCCGGTTCTGAGTCCAAGCTTCATGTGCGACCGTCGCGAATGTGCCGAGAGCTTTGGAGTTGCCGCTGATTCCAGTTTCCTCCGCGTCTCCGTCCCTCCCCGGTGAATCTGCCTCCCCGCTTCATCCGATAGCCCGATAACCCGATACACCGATATCCCGATATCCCGATATCGCGATTTACAATCTTTGCGGACCAAGTCATGCCCATCACCTATCGCCACGACCTCCGTCCACCTGCCGAAGAGATCGTCAAACTCTATGACGCCTCACCGCTCTTCCGTCCCACCAGGGACGTCGAACGGATTCGCCGCATGTATGACGGCTCCAACGTCGTCCTGACCGCATGGGACGACCACCGCCTCGTCGGCATCCTCCGCGGCTGGACTGACTTCGCCTATGACGGCTACGTATGTGACCTTGCCGTCCACCCTGACTACCAGAAGCGGGGAATCGGCCGGGAACTCCTCCGCCGCGTCACTGATCACTACGGCACCCAGGTTCAATGGGTGCTCCGCGCCTCAAAAATCGCCGTCGACTACTACAAGCACATCGGCTGGGAGCCAATCGAAAACGGCTGGTGCTGGCGCCGCGAAGGGTGACAAGTGCCGCGGAGGGTGGAGCAGGCATTTATGCCTGCGGTACAGTCGGCGGAAATCCTTTGGCTTTAGCCACTGAGGTAAAGCGGCAAGAAGTACCGCTTAGGGTCTCCGTTATCCGGGTACAAAACGCTCAGTCGCCAGATTCCGGTTCATACCCCTGCCACCCCCGCCTTCGTCCCAATCCGTCCCAACATCGTCCGAATCCATCCCGACGTCTTCCCGACCGGGACGTCCCAAGCGATCCCAACGCCGTCCCAATCTGTCCCAACCCCCATGGCGCCTTGTTCTCGCCTCCAAAAAGTAGAAGGGTTAACTGCCCACTGCCGACTGCTGAGTGTTAGATTTACTCTCCGGTAAACCTTAAAAGGGGTGCCCCCTATTTTTCGGCCGTTTTGTTGCAAATAAAATTACTTACGTGATTTCGACCCTTGGGTCACGCCGAGATTTCCACTGGGTCACCCAGACTTCATCCAACAAATTTCTTGGGTCACCCAACAAAATTCTTGGGTCACCCAAGCGTCACGACCCCTTCGGCCAAGCTTGCAGGATTACTACATCGCCAACAGCTCCGCAGGTCAACTAAAGGCCAACGGCCAATGGCTAAGAGCCAGGCTGGTATTCAGTTTTCAAAGACCTACGCCGCCAGCGGCAATTCCTCTAAGGAAACCCGCTTGAGACTACCATTGTTTCGCTCCCCAAAGCAACAGCGAAAATTGTCAGTGCTGCCACAGGATGTGCAGTTTTCCAGTTACAATCCTCGAGGTGGGCTCATTGCCGGAAAAGTACGCGCCCGGCCAAAGTTGACCCCATGGTGGCCTTGCGTTCGGAGTAATTTGCGCGTAGTTGGAAATTGCCAACTCGGTATTGACTTACCTCTCACACCCATCCCTGTCCGGCGCCAGCACGGTGTGAAACACGTTCAGTCCACCCGACAGAAAACGTGCAGCCGAACCCGCCATATAGAGCCGCCACACTCGATAGGTGAAATCGTTGGTGATCCGGCGCACCTCCGCCGCATGCTCCTCCAGCCGTTTCACCCACCAGCGCAGGGTAAGCCCGTAGTGTTCGCGCAGATTCTCCGTTGACCGTACCTCGAACCCGGCAGTCTCTGCGGCACAAAGAATCTCGTGGATCGGCTCCAGCTCTCCATCCGGAAAGACATAGTTGTCGATGAAGGAGGCCTCTCGCGGCGGTCCAGGGCTTATGGACCGGCTGATGCCGCTATTGAGAAACAGCCCGTCTGGCCGCAGGAGCCGGCAAATACGTCGGAAATATTCGAAAAGTTTTTTTGCGCCGACATGCTCCACCATGCCGATGCTCGCAATCTTGTTGAACCTGCCGGCGTCTTCCAGCTCACGATAGTCACGCAGTTCGACTCGACAGCGATTCTCGAGGCCCGCTCGTCTGATCCGGTCGCGCGCTAACGCTGCCTGTTGTTCACTCAGTGTGATACCCGTCGCTTCCACGCCGTACTTCTCTGCAGCGTATAGGATCAGCCCGCCCCATCCGCACCCTATATCAAGAAGCCGTTCGCCTGGTTGCAATCGTAGGGCGCGGCAAATGCGCTCCAGTTTGTTCACTTGGGCCGAGTCAAGATCATCGTCAAGATTCGCGAAGTAGGCCTCGGAATACATCATTCGGCTGTCGAGAAACTGCTGGTAGAACTCGTTCGATACATCGTAGTGGAATTGCACCGCTTTGCGATCACGCTTCTGGGAGTGCAGCCTGCCGGGGATGTGCGAGCGTGCGGGATTCCGCCGTTGTTCGACGTCCGGCAATCGTCGCAAAAGAGATCCCAGCAACAGGCGATCACGAAGGGAATACAGACGCGTGCTCAGGGCCTTACCCATCATTACGGCAGCTTCGATATCACCCTCGACATCGTAATCGTCATAAATGTACGCTTCGCCCAGTGCGAGCTCGGTCGGATTTGAAAACATGCGCCGCAACGCGCCGGGATTTCGGATTACGAGCGTGAAGCGCGTCGGTTGGCCTTCGGTGGCAGGTACGATGGTTCCTTCCCAGAGTCGGACCGAGAAGGCACGAGGCCGGACCTCTTTCAGCAGTTCGTGCAAAAACGCTACGCTCTCCTCAACCCCACGTTCGTGAGTTGAAGTCAGCGTTTCAAACATAGATATTTCGGCGGCAGGATATGTAATAAGATGCAGGGCCTGCGGTCCGTGGCATAACTCGAAGCCCCGAGTACTTGTTCGGAGATCCCGGGTTCACATTTCGCTCAATTTTGGTACTTACGATCAGGCGGCGGCATTATCCTTTGTCTATGATTCCTCCCCATGAGGAACCGGACGCATGAGTAAAGCGGATGGTCAAGATAACCGCGACCGCCTCTCGGCGATCGTTGCGAACTCGCTGGACACGCCGGCGAAGACGCAGGACCTGGCGCGCCAGGCATACCAAAGCCGCACCCAGTTCCATCGGCTGTTCCGGACCGTGGTGGAAGAAACGCCTGGAGCCATGCGGCGACGGCTGTTGCTGGAACGGGCAGCCTATCAGCTGTCGCATACCGGAATGTCAGTCACTGACGTTGCGCTGGACGCCAACTACAATTCGCTCGAGGCGTTCACGCGCGCTTTCCGCAAGGCTTTTCGCACTTCTCCCAGCCTCTACCGGCGCATGCGTGATTCGCACTTTCACTTGCCATCGTCCAACCGAATCCACTTTCTTGTCCCTGGTTCCTCAACAAAAGGAGGAAGTTACATGGATCTATTTGATCGTTTTGCAGGCAACGACTCCTGGCACACGCGCCGCTTGCTTGAATACGCGGCCACTCTGACTGACGAACAATTGGATCGGCCGCTGCCCACGGTCGTGGAGCTGCTGCCATGGCGGGAGTCAAATAAGACGCTTCGGCAGCTTCTGGAGAACATCATCTTCACCAAGGAAGTCTGGACCGCCGCCCTGTCCGGAGCCGACATGGACATGAACGGCCCTGCCAAATTGCAGCGCTCGCCGCAAGCGATGCTGAAAAGGCTTGAAAAGACCGATGCTGAACTGCATCGCATTTGGAGTGACGTCCGCAACCGCTCCGCCTGGGACGATACGTTCATTGACGCTCTGTGCGAGCCGGCCGAGACCTTCACCTTCGGCGGCGTCTTCGCCCATATCATCACCTTCAATGCCCACCGCCGTTTGATGGCCCTGGACGCTCTGCGCCAGCTCGGCGTCCAAACCGAAGGCTTTGGCGATCCCATGGAGTATGAAGAAAGCGTGGCCCCATGGAGCAAGGAAATACCGGTCAAAACACGCTAAACGAATGAACAAACTGTGAGGACAGATTTACTGCGATTCAACGGTGCACTTGAGCGCGATCCCGCTATCGATGCGTGGATGAAACAACATACCGGCCAGTTGGGAGCCATCGCTCATCAGTGGTTTGAAGTGATGCGGGCCTGCGGCGACGAAGTGCGCGAGCTTTTGCATGACGGCTGTCCAGTTGCATGTCTGGGAGATGTGCCCTTCGGCTATGTCAATGTTTTCACTTCACACGCAAACGTCGGATTCTTTCACGGCGCGGCCCTGCCCGATCCTGCCCGTTTATTGCAAGGCAACGGCAAATTCATGCGTCACGTGAAACTGATACCCGGAAAGGCCACAAACGCCGATGCACTCAACCGCCTCATTCATGCGGCGTACTCAGACATAAAAGCGCGCGTTGAACACGGTTAGCTGGTACAGCGCCTCGCTTGAGCTGCGTGAACACGGTGACACCACGGTTCCATTTACAATCCTCAGCGTGGAATCGTTAGCCGGAAAAGTAGTGCTGGTTACGGGCGGAGCGCGCAAGCTTGGCCGCGCGATGGTCTCGGCGGCTGCTCATGCCGGAGCCAAAGTCGCACTGACCTATCTCGGGTCAAAGAGCTCGTCAGAAAAACTGATCGAGGAACTCGCGCAGGCAAACCGCGAAGGTTTGGCGGTGGAATGCGATGTCCGCGATCCCAGGAGCGTGGCGGCAGCGGTGACGAAGGTGATCAGGCAATTCGGGGCGATTGATGTCCTCATCAACAACGCCGCCGTGTTTGAGACCCGGGCTTTTGACCGCATCACCGCGGAAGAGTGGGACCGCGTGTTTGCCACCAATGTTCGTGGGCCGTTCCTGGTTTCCCAGGAATGTCTGCCGGTGCTCAGGAAATCCCGAGGACGGATCATCAACCTGGGATCGCTCGGCGGGGAGAAGCCGTGGGCCACGCACGCGCACTACAACGCGTCCAAGGCCGCTCTGCACATGCTGACCAAAACCATGGCCAAGGCGCTCGCTCCGGAAATCGCTGTGAACTGCGTTGCACCCGGGATGATCGATGCCAACGAGTCGGAACGCGATGAAGATGTGCTGGCGCGCCTGGCCCAGCGCACGCCCATGAAGCGCAACGGCACCCCCGACGACGTGGTCAGTGCCGTCATGTATTTCGCTACCGCGCCGCATTTCGTTACCGGACAGATCCTGATAGTGGATGGCGGGTTGGGACTGGTTTAGGTTCTTGCCTTCAGTCCCGAGCGGAGCGAGGGATCCCTATAACCCGCAAGAATCTTAAGGTTGAGAACCTCCACCGACCGTTACCTCTGATTGCCGATCACCCGCTCGACCCTAACCTCAACCTTCTCACCAGCAGTGCACCTGTGTTTCCGGGCGAGAGAAGCCTTCATAGTGGTGACGCACAGAAAGCACTTTATAGATCTCGGTTTTCTCTTCGCGTGTGAAAGCCACGTCTTCGCCGGCGAGCGGAATCGCTAAGAGTCCAGGCATACCGCCTGCATGTGCAACGATCTGCGCGAGGGCTGTCGACAATCTCGCGTCAGGCGCGGCTCACTGCTCAGGCTTGATGAAATTCCGCGATGGAAGACTAACTACGCTGCCAGTTCCTGGCTGCTCTTCCTTACCTCTGGCGCAGCTTCACCCAGCTCCAGCGGAATCCTGTGATCTTTTGCAGACGCGTGTCCCGCCTGGATCCAGCCAAATCGCGTGAGCAGTGACCCTGCAATACTTGACCAGGCCGCAGCGCGACGGAACTTCCAGTTTCCCGTGATCGCGTAGGCCAAACGCAAACCGAGCGGCACAGGACCAGATAGCACGCCGCCAGTCCGTACAATGGCGCCGCTCAGGCCTTTGTGAACAGGCTCATTCACAATGTCGCGCCTTGTTTCGAGGTCGATGCCTTCGTAAACCTCATATGCAGAAGCCGCGATTCCCAGCAGGTTCATCGCCCTGCTGTCATCATGGCCCAGCAGTTCGAGGATTGAGACCGCAGAGTTCACGCCCGACGCCGCAAAATGATGCGGTAGCGTGATCACGTTCTCATTCCAAACCGGAATCGTAGTGCTTCCGATCAATACGCCGGTGTATGTCGATAAGACCACGCCGCTCAGCGACGCCAACGCTCCGGAGACGCGCTCAATCACCCTGATGGGCAGAATGTCACCAATGCGATCGCGCATCAGGTTGGCAAATGCAGATGCGCCAGCAAAGCTGGAGAAGACCACCAGTGTCCACGCGCCAACGTTCATGGGACTTTGCGGTTTGATCACGCGCAGCATGTTCAAAAAGCGCGCTGGCCTTCCCAGATCGCTGGTCAGCAGCGCGGGGGAAATGAGCCCACCGGCTGCAGCGACCATCCGGGCATGCCGCACCAGCTCAGGATCGTTTGTGAGCACATTTGCAGCGCTGGCGATCACTGCCGCAGCGCCTGCCGCTCCGCCAACAAAGAAGTAGACTGGAACTTCCCAGGTCCATTGCGGCTCTTTAAGAAGCGGCACGCCGTAGTAGCCGGTCTGAGGCGATGCCTTAGGGAATGGTGCGCCCACAGGCATGATGCCGGCGCGGTTTACTTGACCGTGCTGCAGTGCTTCAGCGCGGATTTCACTGAGCCGCTCTTCGCTTCGGTGATCAGGAGTTCGATCTGGAATTTTGGGAAGGGGAACGCGGCTCATCGGTGATTGTCTCCAAGGAAGGCCAGCAGCGTGGCGCCGAGCATCGCTCCCGCTGCGACTGCGGCAGAACGCCAGGCATTCTTCTGATAGATGATCGGGACCTCAGGCTTAGGCGGAAGGTTATAGCTGCGCGGATCGCCGCGCAGGAGGAAGAAAGCGTGAATACCTTTCACGCTCGTGTCAACGGGATCGTAAATAACCGCATCATTGACGCCGCGCTCCTGCAGCTTCTTCAACCGGCGCTGGGCCTCTTCTTTAAGCTCGTTGATCTCACCGAACTTAATGGATTCAGTCGGGCAGGCGTGCGCGCAAGCGGGCTGCAACCCTGCCTGCTGGCGGTCTGAACAGAAAGTGCATTTGAACGCCCGTCCATCATCTTCGTTCTTCTCCACAACTCCGAAGGGGCAATTCACCACGCAATAAGAACATCCGTTGCAGACATCGGGCTGAACAAAGACGGCGCCAAACTCCATGCGGACAATCGCGCCAGTCGGACAGGCCTCAAGGCAGCCTGCAACTTCGCAGTGCTTGCACACGTCGGAAGAGAATCCCCAGCTCGGCAGCTGTCCCGCGGCATTTCCGCCAACGCCGATCTCTGTCGGGTTCTCGACGAACTTCACGTGTCGCCAGGTGGAATGGCCCACTGCCTGAGTGTTGTCGTACGAGTGTCCGCTCCACTGGTAGCCGTCTGCGGATACCTGGTTCCACTCCTTGCACGCCACTTCGCAGGCTTTGCAGCCGATACACAGGGTTGAATCCGTGAGGAAGGCGGTTGTGCGATGTCCGTTGTGGCCGTCGGTATATTTGTGCGGTTGGCCTTCTGTGATTGGGATAGTGCTCATGCCGGCCTCCTGAGCTCTTCTTTCATTGTCTGAAGCGCTTGCGGACCTCGCGCCAGCCGTCCCGGACGCGCATTACAGGTGAGTGCCTTTGTTTCCATGATCCTGACGTTCGGCTCTTCGGAGATCGCGAGCAGATCATTCGGTACATCGCCCTTGACCAGGCCCTTGTATCCGAATTGATAGGGAAGTGAGATCACATGCACCAGTTCGCCGTTCACTGTCAGCGGCTTCTGTCGCGCCGTAATCAGAGCTCTGGCCTCGATGGCACTCCGCATCGTGCTGATCACCATGTAGTCGCCGTGCTTCACTCCGATCTCCTCCGCCAGTTGCGGTGAGATCTCCGCAAACAGCTCCGGCTGTAATTCAGCAAGGTGCGAAAGATAACGCGTCATGCCTCCGCCCGTGTGGTGCTCGGTCAAACGATACGTGCTCACCACGTACGGGAAGCGTTTATCACCGTTGGCAAAGGCGTAAGCATTGTCTGGCCGCTCGTGCTTCTTCGCCGGTGGATTGGTGTTGTGGTCCGGGTACAGCAGGTTGGTGCTCACGCTCTCCAGCGGTTCGTAGTGTGTGGGCAGCGGACCGTCTTTCAGGCCGCTCGGCACCCACATCCATCCCACGCCGTCTGGATGCATGATGAACGGCTGGTCACCGCGAATCGCGTCATCACCCTTCGCGTCTTTCCCAGGACGGTAATTCGGCGGCTTGTCCTTGGTGAAGTCAGGATTGTCGTGCCCGGTCCATTCTTTCTTGTCTTCATCCCACCAAACCAAAGCTTTGCGTTCGCTCCACGGTTTGCCGTCGGGCCGCGCCGATGCTCGGTTATAAAGAATGCGCCGGTCGCTGGGCCACGCATATCCCCACCCGTGACCGTAGCGCCCGTGTGGCTCGCGCATGCGCGCCTTGTTCTTTCCCGGCTCCGGCATTACGCCGGAGTAAATCCAGCACCCGCATGCAGTGGATCCGTCCGCCTGCAAATCGCGATAGCCACCGACGAGGCTGCGATCCGCTGTGCGATATCCGTTGATTTCACCCAGCACCTCTTCCACCTGCGGCTCCGCGATCGCTCCATGCAGGCTGTAATCCCAGGTGAGCGCGTTAAGTCCGGCGTTCTTGCTTGTGCGCATCTTGTCAGCTTTGGCTTTCAGCCGCCGTCCAAGGTGGTACACAAACCACGTTTCGCTGCGACAGTCGCCCGGTGGATCAACCGCTTTCTCGTGGAATTGGAGCATGCGCTGTGTGTTAGTGAAGGTGCCATCTTTCTCTACATGCCCCGCCGCAGGCATGAAGAAGATCTCTGTCGCAATGCTCTTGGGATCAAGCTCGCCACGTTCAACTTCCGGAGAATCATTCCAGAATGTGGCTGTCTCCGTCTCTACCATGTCACGGACCACCAGCCATTTGAGCTGCGCCAGCGCTTTCCGTTGCAAGCGCCCGTTAGTCGCACCAACTGCCGGGTTCTGCCCCATCACGAACAGCCCTTCCATCTTGCCGTCCGCCATGTCCAGCCAGTAGCCGAGCTCCGAATGATCGCCCGTAACCCGCGGCAGGAAGTTGAACCCGAATTCATTTTCCTGCGTTGCCGCCGGTCCGTACCAAGCCTTCAGCAGGCTCACGATGTACTTATCAAAGTTATGCCACCACCCTGTGCTCGAGCGATGCTTCTTGATGTAGGTCTCCAGCTTCTTCGAATCACTCTCGAAGAAGGGCATCGGGACGTAGCCGGGAAGAATGTCATAGAGCGTCGGAATGTCCGTGGAACCTTGAATGGACGCGTGTCCGCGCAGCGCGAGAATGCCGCCGCCGGGCCGTCCGGTGTTGCCGAGCAGTAGTTGGAGAATCGCCGCCGTCCGTATGATCTGGACACCCTTGGAATGCTGCGTCCACCCGACGGCATAACAGATGGCGCCGGTTTTGTCCGGCCCTGAAGCAGATGTAAACACCTCCGCTATTTCAACGAACTTCTCCTTAGGAATCCCGCAGATACGCTCCACCATCTCCGGCGAGTAGCGCGAAAAGTGGCGTTTCATTACCTGGAATATGCAACGCGGATCTTCGAGATTCGGCGCCTCCTCATATTTGCCGACGTCACCAGCCTCGCCGCCACGATCTTTCCCGTGGCCACCACCTGCTTCGGCATGTCCCGCCTTGGCTCCGCCCTCGTGCTTCTCAGGAGCTCCTTTGTAGATCCACGTTTCAGGGTCGTATTGCTTCTTCTCGTCATCCCAGCCGGAGAACAATCCGTTCAGGTCTTCGGTATCTTTGAAATCGTCGCGAACCAGCGTCGGCCCGTTGGTGTAATGCATTACGTATTCGCGGAAATACTTGTTGTTCGTGATCACGTAATTGATCACGCCGCCGAGAAATGCAATGTCCGTCCCTGGACGCAATGGCAACCAGTAATCCGCCATCGCTGATGTCCGCGAGAACCGCGGATCAACATGAATAATCTTGGCTCCGTGCTCGCGTGCCGCCACCACCCACTGGAAGCCCACGGGATGGTTTTCGGCCATTGACGAGCCCATGATGAGGATTGCATCAGCATACTGGAGGTCTTGCTGCGCTGTGGTCGCTCCACCGCGTCCGTACGAAGTGCCCAGACCGGGCACCGTTGAGCTATGTCATATTCGGGCCTGGTTGCTGATGCATACCATTCCCAGCCCGCCGGTAAATAGCTTTTTGATCAGGTAATTCTCTTCGTCGTCCAGGGTCGCCCCGCCCAAATGCGCTATGCACTTGGTCTGCATCAGTGTCTGGCCGTCCTTTTCTTCGACAAACGTCTTTTCCCGCGACTGCCAGACGCGATCGGCGATCATGTCCATTGCTGTTTCCAGATCCAATGACTTCCACTGGGTAGTGAAGGGAGCGCGGTATTTGACCTTCAATTCGCGTTTTGAATGGGTAACAAGTTCAAAACTGTCGGCGCCTTTAGGGCAGAGATGCCCGCGCGAAATCGGCGACTCCGGGTCGCCCTCGATTGAAAGCAGCTTTCCATCTTTGTGAAAGGCAAGCTGCCCGCACCCAACTGCGCAATATGGACATACCGACCTCGCAGCCTGGGCGCCTTCCATCCTGGGTCGCAGGGTGCGAGTGCGTTCAGACATCACCTCAGGCCCTGTCCCGTCAGCCCCCGTTTTGAGTTGTTGGATAGCGGGCCAGCGAGCCAGCAGCTTCCGAAGCATCTTCCCCTCCTGCAACGTGGGACTCCCTGCGTAGGCTCGCAGGTTGCCCTTCCGAGGGGAATAAACATCGCTCTGCGATGTAAGTTCCCGGCCAGAGACACCGGGGCGTGATGTTCGTCACAGCTTGAAGTGATAGTCCGTTTTAGAGTACATACTTCGCGTATATCCGAGAGTTTACGTTCCCCCGCGAAGGGAATAATCTGGTCGGACGGCATTGCAAGTAAGTTGTTCCTATCCTTCTGTTGGAGAAAGGATTCGGTATATGAGGATTGCGGTCCCTATGGAGCAGCAGCCCGGCGAAGCCCGGGTAGCGCTGGTACCCGAGTCAGTTAAGAAACTAACTGCCACCGGAGTTGAGGTCGGCGTTGAAGCCGGCGCAGGATTGAAGTCCGGCTACCTTGACGATGATTACAAGGCCGTGGGCGCCAGCATCATGGACAGGTCAACTCTGCTGCGTGGGGCTGACATCCTCACCTGCGTAAACCGTCCCGAACCCGGCGACTTCAACCAGCTTAAGGCCGGCGCCATTGTCGTGGGCTTCCTCAAACCGCTGGACGAACCTGCTGCACTCGAGCCGATCGTCTCCCGCCAGCTTAGCGGTTTTTCCATGGAGCTGGTGCCACGCATCACCCGAGCTCAATCCATGGACGCGCTTTCTTCCATGGCCACTGTCGCCGGCTACAAAGCGGTCCTAATGGCTGCCAACCGCCTCCCCAGAATGTTCCCGCTGCTGATGACCGCCGCAGGAACGGTGCCCCCCGCCAAAGTGCTGGTTCTTGGCGCCGGTGTGGCCGGCCTCCAGGCCATCGCCACCGCACGGCGTCTGGGAGCGGTCGTAGAAGCCTATGACGTGCGCGCCGCTGCCGGGCAGGACGTGAAATCGCTCGGGGCCAAGTTCCTGGAAGTCGACCTCGGCGGCATCGAGACGCAGGATTCCGGCGGCTACGCGAAGGAACTCACGCCGGAAGCCCTCAAACGCGGTCGCGACATGGTGACCAAGCGTGCTGCTCAATCGGATGTGATCATCACGACCGCTCAGGTGCCAGGACGCAAAGCTCCTATTATGTTGACCGCAGAAGCTGTCGATAGCATGCACCCTGGATCAGTCATCGTCGATCTTGCGGCCGCCACCGGCGGCAATTGTGAACTCACCAGGGCCGGCGAAGAGGTCAACCATAACGGCGTGATCATCCTGGGGCCGCTGAACGTGCCAGCCACCGTGCCCGGACACTCCAGCCAGCTTTATTCCCGCAACGTGACCACATTCCTCGGGCTGATTCTCGATAAAGGCAATCTGAAGATCGACATGTCAGACGAGATCCTGAAAGGTTCTTGCGTCGCTTACCAGGGCGGTAACGTCCACCCCAAAGTGGCCGCTGCTCTGGGACAAACCGTGGGCTCAGCCTAAAGGAGAGCTGAATGACACACTTGTTATTTCAACCTACAGCACTCATCGCCTCGCTTTATATGCTGGCAGGGCAGGAATCGCAGGGTGCAGCGGAAAAGCTGGCCTTCAATCCGGCCGTGCTGATTGCCTCACTCTACGTCTTCGCACTCGCTGCCTTCCTGGGGTATCAGGTTATTTCGCGTGTGCCTCCGCTCCTGCACACGCCTCTGATGTCCGCTACCAATGCGATCTCCGGTATCTCGCTGATCGGTTCACTCGTGATCGCCGGGTCAAGATATGGCCATCACCAGGTGCTCGCATCCATCCTTGGCTGCGCCGCCGTTACTTCCGCCATGATCAACGTAACCGGCGGCTTTCTGATCACTGACCGCATGCTCAAGATGTTCCGCAAGAAAGAGGCGATCAAGACGGAGGAACACAAGTGAGCTACCCACAATACTTCCTCGAAGCGACATACCTGATCGCGTCTATCCTGTTTGTACTGGGCCTGCGGAGCCTCAGCCATCCGGATACCGCGCGGCGCGGCATGATTATGGCCGCAGCCGGCATGACCGCGGCTGTGGTCGGAACGCTCTTCCATCCCGACATCCATAATTATCTGTACATCGTAATCGGCCTGATCGTCGGCTCCGCCATCGGCATACCGATGGCCATGGTTCCGATGACCGCCATGCCCCAACGAACTGCGCTGTCTCACGCATTCGGTGCGTTGGCAGCCTCCATGGTCGGTATCGCGGAATACGTGATCCACGGCGCCAACATGGGCGGGGTAAAGTCGGCTGCTCTGGGCCTGGAAGTCATGCTCGGTGCTCTGACCACCACTGGTTCGCTCATCGCTGCCGCCAAGCTGCAGGAGATGATGCGCGGCACTCCGATCATGTTCAAGGGCCAGCACATCTTCAATCTGCTCCTCTTCCTTACCATGGCAGGCTGCTACATCGGGTGGGAATTCAATCCCGGAATGGCCATCCTCTTTTACTCGATGATCGGCTGTGCCCTGATCTTCGGCGTCATGCTGGTGCTGCCGATCGGCGCGGCAGACATGCCCGTCGTCATGTCGTTGTTGAACTCATACGCTGGCTTGTCTTCGGCCGCTACCGGCTTCGTGCTCTCCAACAACGTTTTGATCATCGCCGGCACTTTGGATGGCTTCTCCGGCTTCATCCTTTCCATCCTGATGTGTAAGGCCATGAATCGCTCCATCACCAACGTGCTCTTCGGCGGTTTCGGATCCGTGATCGCAACCGACACGGGCGCAGTCGGCGGCACGATGCGCGAAGTCACGCTGGACGATGTGGCCGTTCAACTCGCCTATGCCAACCAGGTCGTCTTCGTTCCCGGTTATGGCATGGCGACTGCTCAGGCGCAGCACGCTGTTCGCGAACTCGGTAACCTCCTGGAAGAGCGCGGTGTTGCCGTCAAATACGGCATCCATCCCGTCGCTGGCCGCATGCCCGGACACATGAACGTGCTCCTGGCCGAAGCCAACGTTCCATACTCGCAGCTCTACGAAATGGAACAGATCAATCCCGAGATGCCGCAAACCGACGTGGCTGTCGTTATCGGCGCCAACGACGTGGTCAACCCCGATGCCCGTGACAACCCGAAGAGCCCGATTGCCGGCATGCCCATCATTGAAGTAGATCGCGCCAAGTCAGTCATCGTGCTCAAGCGCGGCAAAGGTAAGGGTTTTTCCGGACTGGAAAACCCGCTCTTCTTTAAGAACGTGACGGGCATGTTGTACGGCGATGCCAAGAGCAGTCTCACCAACCTGGCTCAGGCTGTGCAAAAAGTCTAAACTGCCACTCAGTAATGTACTCACCGGCGGGGCCGCTCCCCGCCGGATTTTTTGCGCCACCAAAACCAGAGCAATAGAATGACGGGTACGATCCCAATTCCGGAGGAGTCCTTAGTGCCCGTTCCTGTTCAGCAGCTGGTGGCAAAACTTCAACGTCTCACCGAAACCGATTTCATCAACATTCCCAAAGTCCGCCAGATCCTCTGTGACCATCCAGTCGCGCCAGAATCCCTCCAACGTTACCTCAACTGGGACCGTCAGCATTACACCCGCAATCTCATCGAGAAAACTCCTCTGTTTGAGCTCCTCGCCATATGCTGGGAAGTCGGGCAGGGAAGCTCCATCCACAATCACATGGACCAGAACTGCTGGATGGCTGCACCCATTGGCAAGCTCCTTGTTCAAAATTACCGTGTACTCGACCAAAACCTCACCTCAGGTACCTGCGACCTCGAGCCTTCGGATATCGTAGAAATGAATCTGGCGAATCCTTGCGCCGTCGATCCCGGCGAACCGGTCCACAAGGTCTACAATCCAGCCGAATGGCAGCAGCGTGCCGTCAGTCTTCACGTCTACTCGCGCCCCTATGACAGCTGCGTCGTCTACTCTCAAGAGCAACGTAAGTGTGGAGAGATCAAACTCAGCTACACATCGGAATTCGGTCTCACGCAAAAATAGCTGATCCGCAGGTAAGCCAGCGCAGCGACAAAAACAGAGGTCGAGCGACAAAAAATGAATTCCTATGTTCTAATCGCATTGCATGTTCTCCACGCGCACGAACTGGAACCGGAGCACGAACCGGCTTACGGAGACTCTCGCTCGCCTGCAATCGAGCGATCGCGAGGTATTGGATCTCACCGCCTCTAATCCCACCGAGTGTGGCTTTCGTTATGACGGCGCGTCCATCCTCAAATCGCTCATCCATCCTTCGATCCTGCAATACCAGCCTGACCCGCGCGGCCTGCGCTCGGCCCGGGAGGCGGTTTCTGCTTACTATTCCGCCAGGGATCTCCGGGTCTCGCCAGATGACCTGCTCCTCACCACCAGCACCAGTGAAGCGTACTCTTACGCGTTCCGCCTGCTCTGCAATCCAGGGGATGAGATTCTTATCCCTACGCCCAGCTATCCGCTCTTCGATTTTCTGGCGGATCTCCAGGACGTAAAGCTGGTCCGCTATCCGCTCTTCTATGACCACGGTTGGCACATCGATTTCCATGCTCTCGAACAGCTGATTACGCCAACGACTCGCGGCATCATCGTGGTTCATCCGAATAATCCCACCGGTCATTACACCCGTCCGAAGGAAATGGAGCGGCTGGCCCAGATTTGTGCATTCAAGAAGCTGGCCATCATCGCGGACGAAGTATTTCTCGACTTCAGCCGCAGTACTGGTGCGTCGCAGCGCAGCTTTGTCGCCAACGGACACGCAGCACTCACCTTTACCATGAGCGGAGTATCCAAGATCTCAGCGTTACCGCAGATGAAAATGGCATGGTTGGCTGTAAACGGCCCCAAAGATCTCAAGAGGGAAGCGCTCGCTCGCCTGGAAATCATCGCCGATACGTATCTCTCCATGAATGCTCCCATTCAGCTGGCAGCGCCTGTGCTTCTGGCCCAGCGCCACGCCATGCAGCAGCAGATCATGACTCGCGTCGAGCAAAATCTGGCCACGCTGGACTCACAACTGTCGGACCAGCGTGCTTGTTCGCGCCTTGAAATGGAAGGCGGCTGGTACGCCGTGCTGCGGGTTCCGGCAACACGCAGTGACGAGGAAATCGCCCTCGAGCTGCTCGAATCCGAAGGCGTCTTCGTTCATCCCGGCCACTTTTACGATTTTCCGGGCGATGGTCACATGATCGTGAGCCTCATCACCCGTGAGCGCGACTTTAATGAAGGCATTGAGCGCCTGCTCGCAGCCTTTCAGTAATGCTTTAACGCGGCAGATTGCTGGCTGCCTGTCTCAGCTTGAACCGCTGAATCTTTCCCGTCGCCGTCTTCGGCAGCTCAGGCACAAACTCAAGTTGCTGCGGACACTTGTGCGGCGCCAGACGAGACTTCAAGTACTCCTTTAATTCCATCGCCGCTTTCTCGTTTGCGTTCAGCCCGGCCCGAAGAACAACATATGCAGCCGGCTTGATCAATTCGTTGCCATCAGCGTAGCCAATCACCGCAGCCTCCTGCACTGACTCGTGCTCAATCAGCGCTGCCTCAATCTCCACCGGGCTCACCCACATGCCTTTCACCTTAAGCATGTCGTCCGAGCGTCCAACGTAGAAGTAGTATCCATCTGCATCGCGATAGTATTTGTCGCCAGTCCTGAGCCAGTGCCCCTGAATCGTGTCTTTCGTCTTTTCGTGCTGGTTCCAGTAGTAGGCGCACACTGCATCGCCTTTGATCAGCAGGTTTCCGACTTCGCCGTCCGCCACGTCGTTTCCATTCTCATCCACGATGCGCGCTTCGTAGTCGGGAATAACCTTGCCGCTCGATCCGGGTCGCACTGCTCCCGGGCCGTTCGCGATGAACATATGCAGCGCTTCGGTCGACCCGATCGCATCCAGAATCTCAACCTTAAAGCGCTGCTTGAACCTCTGATAGAGCGCCGCAGGCAATGCCTCGCCGGCTGAAACCGCCCACCGCACGCTGGAAAAATCCGGCTCACTCCCATCCTCACGCTGGTAGGCCAGCAGCGATGAGTAGTTCGAAGGAACCGAAAAGAAGAGCGTGGGCCGGTGCCGTTCAACAATCCCGGTGATATTCGGCGGCGAAGGCGACCCTGGCCACAGAATCGCGGTTGCCCCAACCGCCAGCGGAAAGTACAAACCATTTCCCAGTCCGTAAGCAAAGAACAGCTTGGCCACGCTATAGAATCGGTCGTCCTCCCGCACGCCAAGCACCGCTTTGGCGTAACACTCTGAGGTCACCACCATGTCATGATGCAGGTGAACACACCCTTTCGGAAAACCCGTGCTGCCCGAAGAATACATCCAGAAGGCAGCATCATCTTTGCTCGTATCTTCGGCATTCAGCTCCGCCGGACTGTCGTGGATCAAGCTCTCCAGCGACGAGGTTCCCGGCGGCGCCATCCCTGAAACCACGATCTTTTCCAGGTATTTCAAATTCCCGGCGGGTATGGCCATGAGTTGCGGCAGCAGCGTCTCTGACACCACCACCACCCGCGCCCGCATGTCGTTGAGCATGTATTCATACTCATGCGGCTTCAGCAGCGTATTGAGCGGAACCGGAATCAGCCCGGCTTTGATGGCCCCGAAGAAGCAATACGGAAACGCCGGTGTATCCAGCAGCAGCAGCGCGATTCTTTCTTCTCTGCGCAGCCCGAGCTTTTTGAAACCATTGCCTGCCCGGTTTACCTGCGCAAGCAACTGACTGTATGTGACTCTTTCCTCGGCGCACTCAATCGCCACTTTCGCGCCACGGCCTTCGCCGATATGCCGGTCGATGAAGTACGTCGCCACATTGAATGCCAGAGGGATATCAAGCCGCATGGATAGCTCAAAATTGTGCATGTCGACGGCCGAAAGCGCAACCGGATATCTGCCTTTGCGTCGCTCTGCGCACTTTGCGGTGAACCGCTTTTTGTTGTTCCCGATTTCGGCGATTACGCGTGCTTACGGCGATTCCGGCGATTTGCCTCCCCCTGCCACCCCCCGGTTCGTCCCCGTTCGTCCCCGTTCGTCCCGAGGGTATCCCGGCCTCGTCCCGACGGATATCCCGGTTTGATCCCGAGGCTGTCCCGGTCTGTCCCGAGCGATCTCTCTGCGTCCTCTGCGTACAGCACCGTGAAAGCAGTTGCAGCTGCTTTGCCTTTCCGATTACGGCGATTCCGTGCGATTCCGTGCGATTCCGTGCGATTCCGGCGATCACGGCGATCTACAAGGGCCAAGCCCAGCCTGCTAATTGCCAATTACTATTTGCTCAATGAGTAAACCTTAGAGGGGGTGCCCCCTATTTTTTTCAGGTTTTGTTGCAAACAAAGAAAGTTGCGCAATTTCGACCCTTGGATCACGCCGAGATTTCCCTTGGGTCACGCCGAGAATGGCTTGGGTGACCCAAGGTTTTGCTTGGGTCACCCAAGGGTCTAAACTGCCTTGCGGCGTGCGTCAGGTTTACCAGTTCGCCAATAGCTCCCGTGTTCGGCTAATTGCTAATTGCCAATTGCTATTTGCTGGTGTGGCCAAAGGCAAGTTCCCAAGCTAGCAGCTAGAAGCTAGTAGCTAAATTGTCAAAGATCGGCGCCGTACAAACGGCAATTCCCCTGGGGAAATCAAGCCAGCATAGAACAATTCGATTGCACGAATCAACAGCGAAATAGGCCGGTGCTGCTCCTGGCGGAAGTACCACGCAAATGATTACACCGGTCCCAATTTTCTTCTCTGCGCCCTCGGCTACTATGGCCTGAAAAAGCTGCCTCACAACGTGAGATTGCGAGGGTCTCGGAGCTGCCCGGGGGCGTCGAGGATCAGTGATGTCGGAGATGCGCCCCCGGACTGAACGCTGCTCGCGCTCTTTTCACCAACAGGGCCGTAGGCCCGTCAACAAGTTAGCCCACCTCCGTAGCACGCGGGAGCGCAGCGACCGCTGGCGGAGGGTTGGGTAAAGGTGTATTGAGAAACCGAGCCCCGGCAGGGGTGGCACTACGGCCATGTCACATTTCGACGCTCTATCCCGTCCTACTTTTGAAGACCAGAGGAGCGAAAATCGATGAAACGGACCCTCACCGTTATTCTTGCGGGCCTGGTTGCAGTGGCTCTGTTCGCAGTGCTTGTGCATGCCGTATTGGTGGCTGCGCATGTTTCCGTCCCGGCCTCCACCACTGTCCGGGGCCTGACTCCCCGGCGACTGTGGGCCACAACCGCCGTTGGGCTGGGCCTTGCAGGAGTCATAATAGGCTCAATGGCCCTTCTGCGCGCAGCACGTCGAATTGGCAACCATGGGCGGAATGGTGCCATCGTGGCCCTGGTAGCCGGGATCATGGCCGCGGTGAATGGCGGCGCAAATTTGGCTGTTGCGACTGGTGGACCCGGCACGGGCAACGGAGTCGTGGGTGGCGCAGCGGCTTTCGTACTTGGACTGATCGGTATGGCCCTGGGTGGACTGGCTCTGTCACGCAGCCGCCGCACCGTTTTACAGTCGGGACAAATGACGTGAGTTCCACGACCGCGATGTCGAATCCATCCGGAAGCTTCGAGCCCTACCGGCGGCGCCTGCTCGGTCTTGCGTACCGGATGCTTGGGTCGATGGCTGACGCCGAGGATGCGGTGCAAGAGACGTACTTGCGCTGGCATTCGGCTGATCGCGACAGAGTGCAGGAACCGAGAGCATTTCTCATGACTACGACGACGCGGATTTGTCTCGACATGCTGACCTCGGCACGTGCCCGACGGGAAGAATACGTGGGATCGTGGCTGCCCGAACCGATTTTCGACACGGCAGCACTGGCGCCCGATAGCCGCACCGAACTGGCTGAGGACCTTTCCATCGCGCTGCTCTTGACGCTCGATCGGTTGTCGCCGCTTGAACGCGCGGCATTTCTGCTGCACGACGTTTTCGATTTTTCGTTCGGCGAAGTGGCAACAGCGCTGGGGCGGAACCAGGCGGCGTGCCGGAAGCTTGCCGACCGCGCACGCGCGAATGTCCGCGCAGCCCGGCCGCGCGGCGTGATACCGCAGCCGGGTTCTTCGGGCGGCATCGATCCAAGACATGCGCAGCTGTTGTCCGCCTTCACAGCGGCAACCGAGTCGGGAGATCTCAATGCGCTCACGCAACTACTTGCGAACGACGTGCGCGTCATCACCGATGGTGGCGGAAAGGTGCGCTCTGCATTGAACGCGGTTGAGGGCGCAGACCGCGTGGCTCAGTTCCTGGTGGACGTCACCCGTAAACGTCCAGGCGCGTGGTGGCGTGACGATTTCACGATGCGTTTTGCGATGATCAACGGTCTGCCTGGCATCGTCGTGGACTCACCGGAGGGACCGGTGCAGACGGCGACGTTCGAGATCGAGGATGGCGTTATACGAGCGCTGTACGTGGTGCGCAATCCCGACAAATTACGCCACTTGGCTCCGACGCCACACGCGAGAGATCCCCGGAGCGAGCCGTGATCCACCATGTGTCGATTGCCGCCAGCGCGCCGGGACACGTCGCTGGAGTGCTCGCCGAACTCATGGGCGGGGTCGCGGTGCCAGGCGGGAAACTTTTTCGGGTGGCAGCTGATAGATAAAGGGTCAGCCATGCTGACCCTTTTTCCCGGAGAAATTTTTGCCATCCCGAGCTCAAATGGCCCAATCGATTTCAAGAATACTTTCAAGGGGCAGGCAGACCCTGAGCTTCTCGGCAGCGCTGGGAACTTTGCTTACTAGGCGATCGGATCGGGGAACATCCCTGCGCGCTCCTTGACGTCGGAGCAGGAGCTTACGCCCTTGCGTCTGTAGCTAAGGGTCAAAAGCCAGCCTCGACGCTGACGGGGCATATGTTTTCAGATACGAGTGCTGCTCGAGTCAGGGATGCTGCTCTTGCGGCTAACGGGTGCCAACCGAAATGAATAGATCACGTCTATTGCTGTACTTCTTACTCCAGATGATCTTCACCGTGGGCTGCACAAAGCCAAGTAAGATCGTGCGGATAGACTCGCCAACTCCAGGTCTGTTCTACACGGTGGAAACTTATGACGGTCGTGGACCCTTGGCATCGGATTTCACACGCGTATATGCCAACCTTGAACGGGGAGGCCGCAAAGAAACAGAGCTGGTATTAGACGGAGAATACCTACAAGTTAAAGACGCTGTATGGACGAGTCCGACAGATGTCGTGTTGCGGATTTCGGGTAACACAAACAGCTACCATAACTTTGTTGTTCTTGTCTCCGCCAAGCCATCGATCACAATCCATACGTCTCTTCGCCAAGAGCAATAGAAGCGGCGTCACGGAGGAAAGGGTATCAACGCCGTCCGCTGTTACCTGCTAGGCGAAATTCGAACCCGAAAAACCGGGGACAAAAACCGGAAAATGGGAAAAAGGGATCAGCCACACCAGGTGAGTGCTGTAGGCTTGAAAAAAGCGGCCAGCCTGAAACTCTCGTGCCGGGAACTTTCCCCCTCGCCGGGTGCCCCACGCTTTCGGCTCCCCACCTTTCCCGCACCAAACTGGTCGGGTGCCCCACTCTTTGCGACTGAATCTCGGCGGGTGGCCCACCCTTTCCAAGTTCTCATTTATCCCCCCTCGACACTGATCGGGTGCCCCATCCTTTGCGACTGAATCTCGCGAGCGCTTTTTCCGCGAGATTCGGTGAGGCGCAAAGGGTGGGAGTGTAAAATCAGCCGGTGCCGAAAGGTCTGATTCGCATCTACGGGCAAGGTGACTGGCATTTCATTACCTCTTCTTGTTATCACCGGCTGCCGTTTCTGAGCTCGGCGTCGCGCTGTGACCTTTTCCTGAAATTTCTGGAGGAGACCAGGAACAAATATCAGTTTGTGATCGCAGGATATGTGGTCATGCCCGAGCACTTCCATCTGCTGATTGGCGAACCGAAAATCAAGAACCCTTCAGTTGTAATGCAGGTTTTGAAGCAGCGGATGTCGCGCAGATGCCGCAATAAACGGCGTCGGGCCAAACAACAACTCAGCCTGCTGACGAATCATCTGCCGCCTGCATTCTGGCAGCCTCGATCTCATGATTTCAACGTAGGCACAAGGCGGAAGTACATAGAGAAGCTCAACTGCATTCATAACAACCCCGTGAAGCGCGGCTTGGTTTCTTCGCCCGAGCTGTGGCGCTGGAGCAGCGTCCGCTTCTCCTGGTATGGAGAAGAAGGGCCAGTGAAGGTTGGAGAGTGATCGTTTCCCACCCTTTTCTTCCGCAGCTGCGAGGACCAAAAGCGCAGCTGCTTCAGAAAAGGATGGGGCACCCGATCATTTTTGTGAAGGACAGATGCGGAGCTAAAAGCCTGGGCCACCCGCCAGCGCCCGGTTTTATTGGTTCGGAGAAGAAGTGCCAATTAAGGTTGGAGAGTAATCATCTCCCACCCTTTCTTCCGCACGCTGCAAGACCCAACTGCGCAGCTGCTCCAGAAAGGATGGGGCACCAGTCAGTTCCGTGAGGGATAGATGAGAGCGCTGAAAGCCTGGGGCACCCGGCAAAATCTCAGCTGTCACGGCTGTCGTAGGTATTGGGCTTGAAGGTGGGGTGTTGGGCGCTTGCCGCTAATGGGGATGGAGTTGAATTTCATGCGCAAAGATGAAGTCATGGATAGGAAGGTTGAAACTCTACGGCTGCTCTACCGCAACAAAGGGATCACAAACCTGAGCGATGAGCAGCTTAGGAATCTTGCATGGCAACAGGATTTCAGGATGTCAATCCTTGGTGATGTGGTTCGAATTCTGCTAATTATTGGATCCCTTGTATTTCTTGTTTGGCGTTTTTGGCACAGATAAAAAGTTTTGGTGGGTGGCGGGTGGCGGGTGGCCCACCCTTTGAACCTCTTGATCTATCCCTCTGAAATATCCGAGGGTGGCGGGTGGCCCAGCCTTTCGAACTCTTAATCTATCCCTCTGAAATCACGCGAGGGTGGGATATAAAATCAGCCAGCGCCTTTAAAGGTTCGCCGTTGATCTAGGATTCGCTGGGGCCGAAGTCTGGAATTGCGCATTTCATATCGATTAGATTCATATGGCCCAGCAAAGCGTCGACATGCAGATAACAGCGGGGTTCAAGAGAGCAGCGGCCTGGTTAGCTGGAATGCTCTGGTTTGGCCTGGTCATTGCGGGTACAGTCATTGCTTTCGGCCCAAAGCAAACACCGGTAGTTGGTTACTCAAAGCTCCTATCGACCGATCATTGGCTGGTTCCTTCTTGTGTTGGCCCTGTTGATCTTGGCTCTGACGACGAACCGGTGGGTCAAGGTTCTGCCTGGACTCATGGGTATCGGAGCCATGTCCGGCCTCATCACCATGTTTTCCGGGCACGAAATCAGTCATCCTGAAATTCATGTAAGTCCCGCAACAGGCGCTTCTGTGGCCCTGTTTCTCGCCGCCAGCGCCATCGTGTCGTCGACATTTGTAGACCGAGCGCTAACCACCGTGGATCGATGTGCTTTGTGCGGATTTGTGATTTGTCTGTTTTGGCAGTTGTTAGACCCCCGACGAATGTTGCTGGCATGTGGAATTGGCATGGCGATGCTGGTTGGTGCTTGGGCCTATGATCGCTTCTATTCCAACACACGCGGTGAGCGCCGCATGCTTGGCAAAAAGCGGCCAGCCTGAAACTCTCCTCCGGGGAACTTTCCCCCTCGCCCCTGCGTAACCATTCAGGACCGGAAAGAAAATTTCTTCTCCGGTTAATAAAGACAGCTTCTCAGCGTCAATCGTTCAGGAGTTCCTAAGACGCGCGTTGTGCTCGTCCCGGGGACTA
>DATAEJ010000221.1:0-4288 GCA_036258095.1 Candidatus Angelobacter sp.
CAAGCCAGCTTGCCACATTCAGGTTGGTGGAGCCGACGCGCGCCCAGCGTCCGTCAGCAACCGATGTCTTGGCGTGAATCATGGTGCCGTTCCACTCGAAGATTCGAACGCCGGCTTCAAGGAGCGGGCGATAGCCGGAACGCGAAAGAGGCCTGAGCAGGGGAATGTCGGTTGCGTTAGGGAGCAGTAGTCGGATGTCAACTCCGTCTCGGGCTGCGGCCCTTATCGCCTCGACGTACGTGGTTGTGCCGGCATAGTACGCGTCAGTCAACCAGAGCCTTTTGCGTGCCATCGCCGAAATCAACTGGTCCAGGCGGAATAATCCGGCGGTGGAGGGCATGGTCGCTACCACGCGCAAGCTTACGTCGCCCGCGAGGGGAACGGGCATTGTGCCAGCCGGTTCAGGATCCGGAATCGGTTCGCCCACGATGGCCCAAACCTCGGCGAAAGCGCGCTCGATGTCAGCCACTGCGGGCCCGTGAACCTCAACGCCGGTATCTCGCCAGGGCTCAATATGTTTGTCTGGTTCGCCGACCCAGGCGTTCCCGACACACAGACCGGCGATGAAGCCTACCTCACCATCCACGGCGAGCATCTTGCGGTGGTCACGGGCGAGCCAGCTCAGGGGTGAACCGAAAGTCGGCGGATTGTAGCAACGCACCTCCACTCCGGCAGCTCGGAGGCGGTTCCAGAACCTGCGTGACGTTTTGAAGAGGCCGCCCATCCAGTCGTAGATGAGGCGTACACGTACGCCCTGCTGTGCTTTGGCGATGAGGGCATCGGCGAACTCAATCCCCACGCGATCTTCGTGGATGATGTAGCTCTCGAAATGAATATGATCGCGCGCCGACGCGATGGCCGCGAGCCATGCCGGATAGTTCTGGGCCCCGTCAATCAGCAACCGTACGCTATTCCCGCCAATCAGCGGTGCGCCGGCGGCTCGGGAAAAAGCCTGGTCGGCAAGTGCGCGTGAGGAATAAAGCGAGCTGAGTTCTCCGGAATGACTCGTCGTAGGGAAGCGTCTCGTCTGCGTCTGATCATGCACGGGGGATTTCAAGTTGGATACTCGGCCGCAATCACGGTGCGGCCCCATGTTATCGTGTTCCGCTTTTCTGCGGTACCTCAGCTCTCTTCGGGGGACGGCATGAAGAAAATCTCTCGGACCTCGATCGGAAAACGGCACGCTTTGGCGCCCTTGCGCGCCCACGCCAGCACCTCGTCGATGTCAGCACATTCAAGTATCCATAAACCGCCCACGTGCTCCTTGGTCTCCAGGTACGGCCCGTCGGTGAGAAGCAGCTCACCGGTGGGCTGCGGCCGCAACGTGTGGGTCTTGCCCAGGCCGCCGGCAAACTTTCTGACGCCGGCAGCGATCATTTCCCGGTTGAGCGCGTGGATCGCCTCGATCGTCTCTTCTGTTTCCGCGGACGGGTCGTAGTTGTCGGGGAGGTAACCAGAAACTAGATATTGCGGCATGTCGTCTCCTGAAATGGTCTTGGGCTGGGGTGAAGCCGGGCTCGTTGCCCCGCTTTCACTATAACCACGAACGGCGAGACCGGAATCCGACATTGTCCGGAAAAATTTTCGTTCTTGCTTTGAGTAACGGTGTTTAGGCGTGCGACCGGACGATGCACCGCCTTATGCGGTGATCTTCATCGCGCCGGAAGGAAAGGGGGCAGTCACTTTTCAATTCGCTTTTGCAGTGTCTTCCGGTTTTTCCGCTTCCTGGTCTTTTCGCAGCGCGATGTCGGCGAGTTCGAGATATCGGCTGGCTGCGTTCCCCTTCGCGGCGCTCCTTTCCCATCCCACCGGGGTACGTTCCGGCTTGAGGGTGTGCTTGGGAGCGATCCACATTTCGTCTGCCGGCCGTTTCTTTTTGCCCATCACCAGTTTGGATGTGCTGACCTTCTGCTGCCGGGTATGCCAAGTTGTGCCGGAGGTCTGCTTTCGGCAAACCTTAAGTCGAGTTGAGGGATTAACACGGGTGAGTAAAAGCGGGAGCGAGGTGCTGGTGCCGGGAGGGGGACTTGAACCCCCACAGTCCTTTCGGACCTGCGGATTTTAAGTCCGCTGCGTCTGCCAGTTTCGCCATCCCGGCACGGGCTGACTCACTCAAGTCTAAAGGATGGCGCGGGCGACGTGGCAACAAGATCGTAATATCTAGTCTGCTGTTTTACGCTTTCGATCCGGATTTCAGCCGCAGGCTCCGGCTTCACTCGCGCCTGCACAACATCTCAACGTGGTTTACCGATGCTTTTCTAACGCGGAGCCCTGGTGAAAATCGCCACTTTCAATATCAACAACATCAACAAGCGGCTCGACAACCTCATGACCTGGTTAGCGCGATCGGAGCCGGACGTCGTGAGTCTGCAGGAACTCAAGGCGGAGCAGGGAAGTTTTCCCGTCAAAGCCGTGCAAAGCCTCGGATACGAAGCTGTGTGGCAAGGCGAGCGCTCGTGGAACGGAGTGGCGATTCTCGCGCGACATCACACGCCGGTGTTGACCCGCACGAGTTTACCGGGGGATGCGGGAGATCGCCAGGCCCGCTACATTGAAGCCGCAGTCCGTGGAATGCTGGTGACTTCCATCTACCTGCCCAATGGGAATCCGCAGCCTGGTCCCAAGTTCAGCTACAAGCTGGCATGGTTTGAGCGCCTGATCTCGCATGCCGCCGAACTCATGGCAACCGGAGCGCCCGTGGTTTTGGCCGGTGATTACAACGTGGTTCCCACCCCGCAGGATATCTATCCGACTCGGTCGCTCGACAAGAATGCGCTCATCCAGCCGGAAGGCCGGGAAGCCTTTTCGCGCCTGCTCGCCCAGGGCTGGACCGATGCTCTGCGAAGGCTGTACCCAACAGGACCGCTCTGGACGTTCTGGGATTATGAGTATGAACGCTGGCAGAAAAATAAGGGCATGCGTCTGGATCATCTGCTGCTCTCGCCGAAGCTGTCGGAACAGCTTGCGGACGGCGGCGTAGATCGGTGGGCTCGTGGCGAAGTGAACGCAAGCGATCACGCGCCGGCGTGGATCAATCTTGATCTCTGAGCCGGCTTCAACAACCAGACAAGCTGCCGAATCGAGCTGTCGTGCAGCTCAGCTGTGGTTCAGCAGCATAGGCCAGATTTGTTGAGCACGGGCTGTCCTCACAACTGCCCCTTTTGAATACGAATCAAATAGCTCAGGGGGAGAACGGCCGGGAGACTACGTTCTCAAGGAGGAACACACATGCCACGCTTGGTGGTGATAACTTTTCTTGCCTGCATGTTTGCTGCTGCCGGAAGCGCGGCGCATGCTCAGGGACTTCCACAAGGCACATACCTGCAAACCTGCAACAATGCGTCTGTGAACGGTGAGACTTTGCTGGCCAGCTGCCAGGATGCAAATGGAAACTGGGTCGCCGCTCAACTGCCTGGGTATCAGACCTGCCGTGGCGACGTAGTGAATGACAACGGCACCCTGCGCTGCTCGCAATACACGAACGGTTATGGCCAGCCCGGTGCATACGCGGTGGGCGGTCCTTTCAACCAGACGTGTCGATCGGTTCGCTTCAAGGGCGACGATCTGCATGCCAAATGTCAGGCGACCGATGGCAGCTGGCACGATACCAAACTGGATGATTACCGCAAGTGCCGCGGAAACATCATCAATGACAACGGAAACCTTCGTTGTGTAGCCGCGGGCGCGTACGGCGTTGCGCCGGTTGCTGGATATCCTCCGGCAGGGTACGGTGGATACCAGGGCGTGAACGGCCCGGCAGGATCATACCTCCAGAGCTGTGAAGATGTGCACGTGAGCGGCGACGACCTGAAAGCCCGCTGCATGGCACACGATCGCCGTCTGCGTGATGCCAGCCTTGACCATTTCCGCGATTGCCGCGGTGACATCGTGAATGACGACGGTCACCTGCGTTGCGCAGCCGGAGCTCCTGTGGGCGGATACTACGGCAACAATCAGCCTTACTATGGCGCAGCCGGCGTACCCGGAGCGATTAACGGACCCAATGGAACTTACGCGCGCACTTGCACGGACATTCATGTCTCGGGCGATGATCTGAAAGCACGTTGCCAGAGCCACGACGGAAATCTGCATGATGCCAAGCTCGACGATTTTCAGAAGTGCCGCAGCGACATCATCAACGACGACGGCAACCTGCGTTGCCAGAGATAAGGCTTCGGCGAGAGCAGTGGGAGAACGGCTGCTCTCGAATCTTCTTTGTTCATCCTGAATGCGGCTGGAGCAATCCAGCCGCAGCTTTTTCTTGTCACGAGCAGGCGAGACAGTTGTT
>DATAEJ010000222.1:0-5448 GCA_036258095.1 Candidatus Angelobacter sp.
GGATCAGCGTGGCTTCCCAGAAGACGTAGAACAGGAACATGTCCAGCGAGAGGAAGACGCCGATCATGGCCGACTCAAGAATCAGCAGCAGGACAAAGAATTCCTTGACGCGATCATGAATTGATTTCCACGAGACCAGCACGCCCAGCGGCACCAGGAAAGTGGTGAGCAGCGTGAGCCACATGGAGATGCCGTCAGCGCCGAGATGGTAGTGTATGTTTACGTCGCCAATCTTGATCCAGGAGACGTCGGTCTGGAACTGGAATCCGTTACCGGCGATCCCCACGCCCATATTGACCGGGAGATACACGGAAAACGCGAACGCAACCAGGGAGATGATCAATGCGGCCCAGCGCAGAGCGCGGTCGTTGCGCGGCATCAGCATCAGCAGCACCGCGCCGATGGCAGGGATGAAAGTCACCAGAGTGAGGATGGAATTGCTCATTTGCTCACCCCCCACCAGATCATGTAGGCGATCACGGCAGCGCCGCCAATCGCGACCCAGGCTGCATACGATCGTATGTTGCCGGACTGCATTCGTCGCAGCTCATTGCCGATTCCCTTGGAAGCGGAGCCGGCGCCATTCACCAGGCCGTCGATGATGCCCTGATCGACTCCACGCCAGAAGACAACGGTGGAAAGTGCCAGGAGTGGTTTGACCAAGAGCAGGCCATAGCCTTCATCAATGTAGTACTTGTGCAGGACGGTCAGGTAAAGGCCGTGGATACTGGATGTAATACGGTCGGGTAATTCTGGTCGCTTGTAGTACAGGTACCAAGCCAGAAAGAATCCGAGTATGCCCACACCCAGCGAGGTTCCCGCCAAGGCCCATTCTTCGCCCCGATTCTCAGGCTGTTCTTCGCGAGGCTCACCAGCAGCCTCACTGACGTGTTCCATGGCGGTCGGGCTCGTGGATGCGGCTGTCTTGATCACCGGTGCAAGGAAGTGATCGAATTTATTCGATCCGCCCATGAATGCCGGCCAGCCTATCCAACCGGCGACTATCGATCCGATAGCGAGAACCACAAGCGGGCCGAGCATTACCCACGGAGACTCGTGAATGCCGCCATGGCCGTGCGCTTGATCGTCTGCATGGCCATGCGCGTGTGATGCTGTGGCATGACCAGGATGGGCGGGAGCAGTTGCGGCGTGAGCTTCTTCACCAATATCGACTGTACCCAGCCGGAGCTCGCCAAAGAAGGTCATGAAATACAGCCGGAACATGTAGAACGAAGTCAATCCAGCAGTGATAACGCCGATAGCCCACAAGACTTTGCTGCCGTGGGGGCTGGAAAAGACCTGCCCGAGAATCTCATCCTTGCTAAAGAACCCGGCGAACGGGAAAATCCCGGAGATAGCAAGTGTGGCGGTCAGCATCACGGCATGGGTCCAGGGAATCTTTTTTCTGAGCCCGCCCATGCGGCGCATGTCCTGCTCGCCGCCCAGAGCATGAATCACCGACCCGGCACCCAGGAAGAGCAGCGCTTTGAAGAAAGCGTGCGTCATGAGATGGAAAATGCCGGCCGAATACGCTGCTACGCCGCAGGCCAGGAACATGTAGCCCAACTGCGAGACGGTGGAGTAGGCCAGCACGCGCTTGATATCGGTTTGGGCCATGCCCATGGTGGCGGCGAAGATGGCGGTCAGGCAGCCAATGATGGCCACCACTTCCAGCGCGTGCGGGGAGCGGCTGAAGATGGCATTGGAGCGGGCGATCATATAAATGCCCGCTGTGACCATGGTCGCGGCGTGGATCAGGGCGGAGACCGGAGTTGGGCCTTCCATGGCATCGGGCAGCCAGACGTACAGAGGAACCTGCGCCGACTTGCCGGTGGCGCCGACCATGAGACAAAGCGCGATCATGGTGAGCAGGCCCCAGCCGGGATCGACTCCCATGCTGGAAACGCTCTGGAATACGCCGTCAAAATTCAAAGTGCCGAAATGTTTGATCAGCAGGAACATGCCGATCAGGAAGGCGAAGTCACCGATGCGATTGACGATGAATGCTTTCTTGCCGGCATCAGCGGCTGAATCTTTATGGAAAAAGAAGCCGATCAGCAGGTATGAGGCGAGTCCCACGCCCTCCCAGCCGACGAACATCAGCAGATAGTTGTTCGCCAATACCAGGGTGAGCATGAAGAACATGAAGAGGTTCATGTATGCGAAGAAGCGATAGAAGCCGCCTTCATGCGCCATGTAGCCGACCGAGTAAATGTGAATCAGGAGCCCGACTCCGGTGACCACCAGGACCATCACAGTGGAGAGCTGGTCAAGATAAAAGCCAAACGGCGCAGAGAAATTTCCGGCGGTAATCCATGTGCCAACGGTCTCCTGATACGGCATATGCCCCGGCACGTGGGTGACGGCCCAGACCGCCCAGCCAAAGGAAACGGCGGTGAAGAAGAGCGCAACAAAAGAAACAACTGCATTCTTGAAATGCCGTCCGAAAAGGCCATTGATGGCCGCTCCGGCAAGGGGCAGCAGGGGAATGACCCAGAGATTTAAGTTGTGCGTCATAGTTTCAGCAGGTTCACCCGGTCTACGTTCAAAGTCTCACGCGTGCGGAATACGGCAATGATGATGGCCAGTCCCACAGCGGCTTCCGCGGCAGCAACCACCATTACAAAGAAGACAAAGACCTGGCCGCTCAGAGCCAGCTTGAGGCCGCGCTCGTTCCAGTAATTGGCGAAGGCAACAAAGGTCAGGTTCACGGCGTTGAGCATCAGCTCAATCGACATAAAAATAGTGATGATATTGCGCTTGAGCAGAAAGCCGAACACGCCCAGACAGAAAAGGATGGCGCTGAGAATCAGATACCAGGAAAGAGGAACCATCTAGTTGGACCTCCTTCCCAGGACCACCGCTCCCATAATGGCGATAAGAATCAGGACGGATGTGACTTCAAAGGGCAGCAGGAAGTCGCGGAACAGCAGCCGGGCAATGTTGTGAGGTCCGCCAAAATCGGTTGGGCTGATGCTCACGCCGCCGAGTTGCTTGCTGTTGCTGATCATGATCCAGCCCACCAGGCAGCCGAGCGCGATCACGCCCGGAACACCCACTAAGAATGCGATCTTGCTGCCGGGCGAGTGTTCTTCCGCGCCGGCATTCAAAAGCATGATGACAAAGACGAACAGCACC
Source organism: Candidatus Angelobacter sp. (assembly GCA_036258095.1). Taxonomy (GTDB): domain Bacteria; phylum Acidobacteriota; class Terriglobia; order Terriglobales; family Acidobacteriaceae; genus Angelobacter. Next base: position 3,139 of record DATAEJ010000222.1, read on the forward strand.
ATAATGGCGCCGGCATAGACGATCACCTGAATCGCAGCTACAAATTCAGCGCCCAGCAACAGGTAGATCAGCGCCAGGGAGGCCATCACGACCACCAGCGAAAGCGCGCTATTGATGGGGTGGCGCTGCATAAGCAGGTTGACTGCGCCGGTCACGCAGATCAGTCCAAAAATGATGAACAGTACCTGGTGAAACATCGGCTAAGCCCTCCAGGCCACGATGAAGCTGGTTACTATGATGTTGGCGATGGCCAGCGGCAGCAGGAACTTCCATCCAAACGCCATGAGCTGGTCATAACGGAAGCGCGGCAGCGTGCCGCGAATCCAGATATAGAGAAACATGAAGAAGAAAACCTTCACCGCAAACCAGAACACCGGCATCAGCGACTGAACAATGGCTGGAGCGCTCTGCGGAACCGGGCCGTGCCAGCCTCCGAAGAACAGCAACGTGGCCACGCAGGCCACAGTGATCATGTTCATGTATTCCGCCATAAAGAACATCGCGAATTTCATGGCGCTGTATTCGGTGTGATATCCCGCCACGAGTTCGGTCTCGGCTTCAGGCAGGTCAAATGGGATTCGATTCGTCTCAGCGTACGCGGCCATCAGGTAGATGAAAAACGCAAAAAACTGAGGGAAGATGTACCAGTGCGGCAGCCAGCCCCACCAGGGCGCTTGTCCCTGAGCGTTGACGATCTCTCGCAAACTGAGGCTGCCGGAAAGAAGCAGCACGCCGACCAGAGAAAGTCCGAGCGCAAGTTCATAGCTGATCATCTGCGCGCTGGCTCGCAACGAGCCAAGCAGAGAATATTTGCTGTTCGATGACCAGCCCGCGAGGGCAACGCCGTAAACACCGATGGAGGTGGCTCCCAGAATGATGAGCAAGCCGATATTGATGTCGCTGAGTCCGCCGCCGGAATGGGCGACGCCGGTAATCTGCAGCGCTGTGGTGGTTCCATTCACGGTGATCGAGGGGCCAAAGGGAATCACGGCGATGGAGATGAGTGACATAGCCAGGGCGAGCATCGGCGCCATGATGTACAGCACCTTGTGCACACTGTCCGGCACCATGTCTTCTTTCAGGATGAACTTGATGCCGTCAGCCAGCGGTTGCAGCAGTCCGAAAGGTCCCACGCGCGTGGGACCCCAACGGTTCTGGATGCGGGCAACCAGCTTGCGCTCCAGCAGAGTGGTATAAGCCACGCCGGTGAGCAGAATGAAAACCACCAGCACGATCTTGATGACGGCGACGATGATATAAGTTTTTATGTCCACTTTTGGTTACACACAGCCGCTCCCCTCAGCGGCAACCTGCGACTTAATGACCAGTTACAGCAGAAATATCAATGCAGTTAATTGCCAATTGCTAGTTGCTAATTTCCAGACGCTCTAATCCGCCATGACTTCCTTGTCCACTGGGTTTGCCCGGTGGTTCTCAAGCACCGAATTCAACGTTTTTGAATAACGGCCCAGCGTTCCTGAAGTAAACAGCGTGTCATTCGCCGGGACAATCTGCACCAAATCGCCGCTGGCTCCGGCGCTGCTTTGTTCCGCGGCGGAGAGGTGCTCCGCATCGCCGGCCAGCAGATTCAGCCTGGAGAACTCGTAGCCCGGCACCAGCCGCTGGATTTCGTCGAGGATTGCCATCGAATCGAATGGACTGAGACGCGGCTCCAGGTTGTTGGCCGCCAGCCAGACTGAATGCCGGTCGGCCTCGCCCGACTGCGCCCCGCGGGTTTGTCCCATGTCAGCGTGAACGCCGCCGCCGAAGGGAACCAGTTTGCGGATATCGGCTCCCATGCGCTCAGCCACGCGCACGATAATTTCAAAATCGCTGCGAACACCGGCCACGTCGCCTGCTTTCTTCAGTAGTTGCAGATCGCCGCAGGTGTTGGTGAACGTGCCGGCTTTTTCATAGGCGGAAGCTGCCGGCAGGACTACTTCGGCAAGAGAAGCGGTTTCAGTCAGGAAAAGTTCCTGGGCCACGATGAATGTGTTTTTCAGCGACGCAGGGTCAAAGCTATAGTCCACCACCGGGTTCGATCCCACCACGTAAAGCGCCGCCAGCTTGCCGCCCTTGGCCGCATCCACCATTTGTGTGAGCGACAAACCTTTCGCACTCGGGAGCGCGCTCCATTCTGAGCTGAATTTCTGGGCTCCGGTAACGGCCGCATAGCCGGGGAGCAGGTCAGGGAAGAGCCCCATGTCAGCCGCGCCGCGCGAATTGGCGTAGTCACCCAGGCAGATGAATTTCGCGTTAAGCGCGGAGCCAAACTTAGCTAGCGCAGCAACATCACCGCCGCGCACTTCT
>DATAEJ010000223.1:0-4003 GCA_036258095.1 Candidatus Angelobacter sp.
CCGAACGTGAACGCACGAATACCTCCGTTGTGGCGGACCACAGCTGTGGTTGAACTTTCGAAACAGCTACTGCGCGCCTCGCGCCCGGAGGCGTGGACGGGTTCTTGCAGGGGGTGAAATGTCTAGCAGCAGAACAGAGGCAAGCTGCCACATCCAGCAACTCTGGATGGAGAGGCTAAACCACCGAGGCAGTCCAAGGCAAGTGAATTTATCGGGATATCGGAGTAACGGGATATCGGCATAACAGATACCCGATTCTATAAAGGACCGCAGGTGGGCGGCCGTCACTGTTGGGGCAGCGATAGGGATCCCTCACGTCGCTCGGGACAAAAGGCCAAGAGCGGCACTGGCATTTTTCGCTGTTGCTTCTGGGAGCGAAGAGATGGTAGGCTAGTGTGATTTGCTCAGGCGAAGACAGTACCCGGTAATTGGTCTGGTACTTGGGGAAGCTCTTTGACAATCGAAAAAAGCTACTAGCCACTGGCTTTAGCCAAACCCTCCGGGTAGCTTTGGGGATGCCATGACCTAAGTCCTTTAAATTTGGGGATGACCGGGATGGGTGTCCCCATGGGATCGGGAGATTGGAAGCGCAACGGTGTGGTTGGGACGATTGGGACAGGGTTGGGACGGATTGGGACGTCCCAATGGGGACGACCTTGGGATCGATTGGGACGACCTTGGGACAGAGTGGGATGAAGGCGGGGGTGGCACCCCGTGGATCGGGTGATCGGACCATCGGGTGATCAGGAAATCGGAAAAAGCAACACCTTTTCACGGCAAAGGATGCAAGAGTTCGTCCAAGGGGCTGCTGAGACGGATTGGGAGGGCTTCGGCAAGGCTCAGGCCGGTTTCGTCGGCCCAAACCCGTCAGCATTAAGCCGCGATCGCCAGTTCTGCGTTGGCCTGAAGGATACTGCGGTACCGCGTTGCTGCGGTTTCGAGTCTCGCCTGTTCCGAGCTTCCCTGCATCGCATTCGCGGCCATCAGGCAGTATCCGGCGCGAAACGCTGCATAGGCGACTACGTAGTCTCGAATGCGCTTCTGCGCGTCATCACCGCTGGCGCGGCAATATGAATCCAGAAACGCGCTCTTTTGGGCTTCGCCCATCTGCCATTCGAGGATCGCTCCCGCCAGGTCCCAGGCGATGTCCGTTGGGCCAGGAAAGAAATGGTCATCGCCGTGACTGCCGGAATCCGTCTTCAACATCTGACCATTCGGCGCAAGTACCCATTCGTGCGGCTGCATGCGGCTGTCGGCCATCACGGGCCGCTTAAGTCGTAGCTGAACAGGAATATCGAGCTTGAACTCGCTGAGGTTGTGCTCGGCCATTTGCTGAAGCTGAGCTATGTTTGCTTCCGGAACGGACAATACCCCTGCGCGAAACGAGCAGTATCGAGCAAGCCGATCGATCACCGCGGGAGAGAGATCATCCGCGGTCATCGGTCGACCAGTCAGCCACGGATACGAACAGAAACCGTGTCCCTCTTGCCTCGGCTCAGGTCCGAAGCCCGCCTCAGCAACCAGTTTCTCTCGTTCAATTACCGTCTCGCCGTAGTGTCCGAGGCCGGCAAACTTGTAAAAGCGCTGGCCTTCATTTCCGGCCGAAGTTCCTTCTGCTGAGAGATACTTCAGCCGCTCAAATGTGGTCCACACAGCCGGCCAGTCCTGCTCGCTGCAAAACTGCTCACGCCGCCATTCCCCAGCACCGATGAACTTATCCGCGTCCGCAGGTTTCCTCGATTCTCCCCGAACAGCCACCCAGCGAAAGCGGCGCGCCCTTTGCGCACCATGATTTGCTCGGAAGTGCCCGAACTCCGGCTGGTGCGCGCAGATGAGCGTGATCTGTTCCGGCGAAACGCCCTCGCGTTCCAGCGCCTCTGCGACAGACAGAAAAGAGGATCCGCTCAACCCCGGACCTTCATCCACAACCAGGAATTCGGCTCCACGCCTGAGCCAATCGCGAGTGAATGCTTGCTCCCGATCAGAGAAGTCAAGCTCACGATTATAGGGATGTCCCGTCGGCCGCACGGTGATTCGCGCAGCCTGCTTTCCCCGACTCCGTGCTGCAGCAGCCGTGACCGCGCTCAGCGTTGTTCCAATGCTCCTGATTCCAATCACCGCAACCGCATCTCTCAGCGGCAGACAATCCAGAACGTCAGCATAAGAAAGCGGATGCAATGCGTAGTACGCAAAGCCTTCGGGAGTAGAGACAGAAAGTACCTCTGGAACGCCTGCGCTCTCCAGAACGGAAATCAGTTCTGCCGAATCAAGCGAACCGCTCACCAGCATCAGGCCCGCAACAGCATCAGTGACCTTCCCAAGAGCTTTTAACGAACTCAAATCTGGCTCAGCGAACCCAAGCTGTGCATCAGCCGCAGCACACTCCAACTCGCCCGCAGCAAGCAGTGCGGAGAGAATCGCGTCCTTGCATCGGTTAAAAGAGAGCTCTTGCAGGCGGGAGGCGAGCGCCGCCTTCAGCCGGCTTCCGGAAGCCTGAGTGCGTCCGTCGCGAAAAACCAGCAGGTGAACAGGCGTGACGGCCATTGCAGCTCAGGCGGCTTTTTCGCCTTTGGCGCCGCCCTTGCGCGCGGCCGCCCGCGGTGAGCGCGCCACGTCGCCTTCCTTGTCAATAAAATAAAGGAACTGGTTATCACGCTCTACCGCGTTGGGCACCAGCACCTCAGTCGCGCCTTCCCCGGACTTCGACTTCTGGCATACATTTCCGCTTCCGTCGATGAAGTACAGGTATTTCTTGTAATCCCGATCCAGGTTCAGCTTCTTTACTTTTTCTGCCATGCCCTTCTTTGACGGCGAAAGAACAGGCCCGGATGCCAGCCCTGAAGGTTACCCGGGTTGCTGCTTTTTTCGCGGTGCCGCTTCGGCGTGCTTTTTCTTCGACTTAGACGGGGGTTCCTGGCCCGCAGCATAGACCTTGCGGACCATCGGCGGGTTGAATTTATAGGTCTGCTCGTGGGTCTTGCCCTGATCATCTTTCAAATGCAGCGTAAACGTGCGCAGGGTTCCTTCTTTCTCGAACTCCTGCCTCCCCAGCGTGACCGGCAATGTTCCCTCAAGGCCGCGCTCCCGATACGCAGTCTCATAGCGGTGCTTCTTCACGTTCCAAGTGAAGACCCGCACCTGGTTGAAGTCGTACGGCGCACCGTCCTTTGGCTCGGTCAGCAAGACGAGGTACTGCCCGACTTTCTTATCACCATCCCTGACTTCGTCCAGCGGGTACGCACCCACGATCCGCTGGCCCTCCGAGTACTGTGCCACCTCGTCGGGCACATCGAGATAGAGCACTCTGCCATACACCCAGCCGACGCGGTTCTGAGCGTCGCGAATCAGCCACCAGTCTTCCATCACCGCCGGCTGGTCGGGCTTATCATCATCGTCGCTATCGTCCTTATCCTTGTCCTTCTGGTCTGATGCTTTCGGCGCCACCGCCGGCGCGTTTCGTGCTGCCGTCTGGCGCTGGAGAAGGTCAACCTTTTCCTTCTCGTTCAGCAGATAAAGAAAGCCCGTCTTGCGACCGGGCTGAACATGCACCTTCACCTGCTCTTCAACCGTGGCCTTGCCCTGCGCAGGCGCAGTCTTGTATTGATCAGCCAGCTTCTGGAACTGATCAAACGTTTGCTGGTCCGCCAGGAAGCGCTCCTGAATCCATCCTTCCTCACCCCGAGGCGTGCGCACGCGCAGAAACTTCTTGTTCTGCATGCGCTCCAGCACGACGAGTCGCTCACCGTTATGCACCAGCCCGGTCTTGTTGTAGACCGTGGCCACGCGGTCGCGCAGTGAGGCCTCAGGTACAACCACGTAGACGAAGTCCGATTTTTCCTGTGTCGCGTTGCCACAGCCGGCGAAAAACAATGGCGTCAGCAGCGCCAGCAGCAAGCCCAGACAGGCAGACCTTCGCCCAGTGAATCGTCCTTGGATTGTGTGATTTGGCATCAGGCTTACGTCCACTATAGCAGTCACTCACCGTCGATAACAGATGACCATC
>DATAEJ010000224.1:0-8933 GCA_036258095.1 Candidatus Angelobacter sp.
GCAGTTTCCAGGCTCCTAACGATTTGCTAACCAGCAGAACCGCTGAGATTTGTTCTCACTCATCCTCTAACCTGCGCAGCCACGGCAAGGCGATCTTTCCCTGGTGCTTTGGCGGCTTCTGCACGGAAGCGCGCCGGCGGAAGATTGAATTGCCGCTTGAAAGCGCGGTTGAATGCAGGCTCGGACTCATAGCCCACCTCGGCGGCGATCTGGGCCACGCTATAGCTGGTGGAGTTGAGCATCTGCGCTCCGAGTTGCAAGCGCCAGCGAGTCAGGTAGGCCATGGGCGGTTCGCCGAGGAATTCGCGGAAGCGTTCGGCCAGCACGGAGCGGGAGATTCCCGCTTCGGCGGCAAGATCGGCGAGCGTCCACGGACGGGCGGGCTCGCGATGCATGAGCGCGAGCACATTGCCGACTTCGGGATCGCGGGCCCCGGCGAGCCAGCCGGTTTGTCCTTCAGGCAGCTGGGCCACGTAACGACGCAAGGTCTCGACGAACAAGGCTTCTGATAGTTTGGCCAGGACCGCTTCGCCACCGGGGCGCGACGATCCAACGTCGCCCACGAAGAAGCGGATGGAATTTTCCAGCCACTGTCCGGACGAATCGCTGCGGATATTGATCTTGAAGATTGGCGGCAGGCCGGCGAGGAACAGCTTGCTCAATCGTGGATCGCAGGCCATATAGCCGCAAACCAGCCGGGTGAGTTCACCGCCGCCGCCCATCCGCACCAACTTGAGACCCTGGGCCAGGATTTTTTCGAGTTCCCGCTCGGCATTGAGCGTGTCGCGCACTGGGCCGTTGCCGATCAGGTGGGAATCGCCGTGAGGAAAGACGACGATGTCGCCGGGACTGAGCGAGAGGCGCGGGCCGTTCTTGATCTCCGCAAATCCGTGGCCCTCAGTCAAGAGGTGATAGATGATCATGTGGCCGGCGCCGGGCGCAAGGAAGGGAGCGAGCCGGTGCGAAGCAGGCGAACGAAAGCTCCAGGGCGCAGAGAACTCACCGTTGTAGTACACCGCGCCTTCGAGTTGCACGACTTTCAGGACTTCAGACAACACGTCCATTCGCGGCACCTCTCATTCGCCGGCTTCCCGGCAAAGCGTTCCGGACGAGCGGACAACCAAACTTCATGTTGCCTGCGCAGGGATAAAAGAGCAAGACGCTGGGATAAGCGGCGGCCGGCGTTTTTCTGCATAGTGGGGTCATTCGCATAGCCGGATCAAAGGAGAAAAACGATGAGCGCTGTTGCCATTACATCCGAGTTCGTAAACCTGAAATCCCGCCTGAAAAACACATGGATGGCCGGAGACTATGACCGTTTCTCACGTTATATGGAGGAAGGCGCCGGGGAGTTCTACGAGCGGCTGAATGTTCCTCCGGGATGCAGACTGCTGGACGTGGGCTGCGGTTCCGGCCAGCTTGCGCTGCTCGCGGCGCGCGATGGCGTGAGCGTAACCGGAGTGGACATCGCCAGCAACCTGGTGGAGAGAGCGCGGGCTCGCGCGCAGGCTGCGGGCCTGAACGCGCGCTTCGAAGAAGCCGATGCCGAGGACCTGCCTTTCGAAGACGGAGCGTTTGACTTCGTTACAAGCCTGATTGGCGCCATGTTTGCACCGCAACCGGAGCTGGTGGCCAAAGAGCTGCTGCGGGTGTGCTCGCCGGGAGGGACGATCGCCATGGCGAACTGGACGCCGCAGGGATTCGTCGGGCAGATGTTCAAGACGGTGGCAAATTTCATTGCGCCTTCGGGGATGCCGTCGCCTGTGCTGTGGGGCGACGAAGCCACGGTTCGCCAGCGGCTCGGGAGCGGCGTTTCCAGCCTGCATTTGAACCGGCGCTTTTACACGTTCAACTATCCGTTTGCGCCGGCGGAAGTGGTGGACTTCTTCCTGTGTTATTACGGACCGACGAACCGGGCGTTTGCGTCGCTGGACGAGCAGGGCCAGAAGAAGCTGCACAGCGAACTGACAAAGTTGTGGACTGCTCACAATCTGGCCCAAGGGGAATTGACCGTGGTGAAGGCGGAATACCTGGAGGTGATTGCCACTCGCGCTTGAACTTCTCCTTCGGCGCGAGAGGCAGATGCTGATCAGGCGTCGTTGAGGTGAGCGGCGCCTGGTTGCATTGCGGAACGGCGTAGCCGCGAATTAACGCGAACGAACACGAATCAGGAATTCGGCCACAGACGAGCACTGATGAACACAGAAACAACGGCACCCGGCTTGTTTGTTAGAACTTCCAGTGCAGAAGGCGTCGCCAGCCGCTGCCGTGAACCCATTTCTTCGTGCCGGAGAGGCGGTCAATTTCATCTTCCAGCGCGATCAGGCGAGGAGGTGCGCGGCGGTCCATCTGCCCGCCATAGTCGGTGATGCGCTTTGATCTTGTGCCTTGCTGAAACTCCAATACACAGGTGGGCTGATCGGTAGCGGCTGAGTGATAGCTTTCGGCGAATTCCCAGAAATGAGCACCCTCAAGAGCGGCGACGAGTTTCTCCAGAGTTTCCTTTGTGAGACGCGCGGTGCGCCGGCCCCGCACGAAGACGTTCCGGATGCCTTGATATTCGAGTTTGCCACGTTCATCAATGGAGAAGCGGTAGGTTGGTTCACCACCCAGGGTTCCCGATCGCATGAGCGGAGGCCTGAAGGCCTCCTCCACCCTGAAGCCTGCTTGATTGTACTTCCAAATGTCCCTGACGACGCGCCTGACGGCGCTTACAGCTTGCCAATCCCCGAGGGTTGCGCATCGCTGGGATAGATCTGGGACAAAGCAATTCAGGCAATCCGGGCCACAGACGAGCACTGATGAACACAGAAATAGCTTGCTGGTTAGAACGTTTCCACACCGGGGAAGATGAACGATTGTGTTACTGGCTAACGCGGCGCCGCGTGGTTGAATCGACGGGAGAGGCGTTCATGTAGGTGGAATAAGCCCGAAGAGAGCTAGAGTAACAACACACAAAGCAATACCAGAGCAAAGGCTGCGCCTCCCAAACAGATAAAAAGCACGCGAGATGTGAGTGTTATTTTTGAGACGCGGCTTTCAGGCTACAGCTGCCGATGTAGGCGCCAGACCTCCGAAAAATTCCAACTAAGCCGAGGATATTTGAAGGAGTTCTCAAAGTCTGGTCTGTCTTTGAGCTCGCTGATCATGACTTCGCGACAGATGGTCATGATGCACGCACACACTGCCGCGAGAAGGAAAAAGCTCCAGAAGATCCAATCTACGGTATGCGACATAAAAAGAGGTTACCTCAGCGGCTAAAGCCGAACCAATTTAGCACCTTTACCGGAGACCTGAAGGCCTCCTCGACTCAGCCGATTTACCGCAGTTCGGCGATCGGATGTTCATCCCGCACAGAAAACATAAAAAGAGTGTGAAGGAGCGAGCACAGACCAACCGCAAGGTCCCTCAGGCCTACTCGCCCGCTGATGACTACGCGGGCTCGCTCACGGCCTTCGGGATGACGATCGATTGAGTGTAACGGCGTATTGCGAAGCGCTTTTCAGGGCAGAGCACGCAGAAAAAGTTCGAGCCGCAGACGAGCACTGATGAACACAGGAACAGCTCTCGCAGAAGTTGCGGGTAGAGAGGAGTGTTCGGGATTGAAAAACGCACAGGCGAGGGCGCCCATTCGACTCCTTCGCTTCACTCAGTCGCTCAGGGCAGGCTCTGTGCTACACAATTGTAGAAGCACGCAGCAGCTTCGAGGCTTGCGCCGGCCAGTGAAATGCGCCATGCCGCGTCTCTAAGTTGAGAATCCCGCAATCCGCTCTGGCGCAGTTCTGCGAGATGCGGGATAGCACGCTGCTCCGGATTGACAGATGGGCGGCGCTCAAAACCAGCGCTAAAGCGCCGGTTGTGTTCGGATGTCTCAACGCGGCCCTGAAGGGGCCGCTCTTCCACCTGAACAAAACTCTTTCACCGACTCGGGCGGCCGCTTGCATCGGCCGAATGCGGTCAGCAGCACTGGCCGATTTCGCTCTTGATTCGTGTGTCGTAAGCGTAGTATGTTAGCTCGATTTCCTCAGGGGGATTGGGCGCAGTTGCGCTCCCGCTCTTTGACAATTTAGCTGCTAGCTACTCCCACCCCGACCGGCGAACACCGCGCCGTTTGGGGACCCCGCAAGCTACTGGCTGCTAGCTTGAAGCTTCCTTTTGGCCTTTAGCCCCTTGCTTCTGGTCCGTTGGCTTTGGGCTCAGCCCTGGAAGCTGTTAACGGTTTAGTAAACCTTGGAGCTGTTTTTACCCTTGGTTGAAAGCAAGAAGACCCTTGCGTGACCCAACGAAATCTTGCGTCACCCAGTGGAAAACTCTGCGTGACCCAGTGGAAATCCCGGCGTGACCCAAGGGTCGAAATCGGATAACTGCTTTGTTTTCTGCAAAACTGCAAAAAAATACGGGGGCACCCCCTCTAAGGTTTACCGGGAAGTAACATTTTTGCCGCAAGGGCCATGGGACTTCGTCTCACACCGAAAACAAAGCCACCATTCTGTTGGGCTCACGCGGGGCTGCAACGAGCCGGTCCCTCGTCGCACTCACCCCGCACCACTCGGCGTCGCGCTCGCTGGGATGGGTCCTTCATATGGAGGAAGCTCAGCAGAACTCGAGTGCCAAAACCAGTTCCTTCGCAGGCTCACGCCAGGCTGCAGCGGAGCAGGTCCCTCGTCGTGCTTGCCTCGTACACTCGGCTACGCACTCTGTCGGGATGGATCCTCCAGAGGGAGAGATTCCGTCACGCCCCCTGGAAGTCTGGCGAAGGAAGCTCTTTTGAGGCAGGAGAATTCAGCCAACGAGAGATTGGCTATCTTCCGCCGATGGCGATGACGGCAGTGGCCGGGGCGGCGGCAAGGGCCTTGGCTTTATCCCGGCGCACGGCAAAGGCGTGCAGGATGCCGTAAATCACGGCGTAACCGCATGCAATTCCAAAGGCAAGTGAGAGGGCTATGGTGATCAGGACGGTGGAGGATGCCAGGACTGTTCTCATCGGTTCGCTACTTCTTAGATGGGTTCTGTTTTCTGCCGGGTTACCCGACTGCGCTGATTGTGCTTCACCTTCTGTTTATTGTCTCGATTACCGCTGGCACTGCCCTGAAGTAAGGGGGCTGCCGCGCTTTGGTCATCTTTCCTGTAAGTGATTGCCCTTACATGGGCAATCATTCACGTTTCCGTGCAACATTGACCGTGCTGCCCTGCCGCCGATAACATACGGAGTAGAGCTGCGTACTCACCTCTCCGGACCGTTCTGTAGGGGTTGCAGTGCGTTCAGTGCAAGGGACCCTAAGCCATACATGCCGATCAGTAACATCACTGTGCGCGGCGCCCGCCAGCACAACCTGAAAAACATCTCAGTGGAAATCCCGCGCAACACGCTCACGGTGATTACCGGACTGAGCGGGTCAGGCAAGTCTTCCCTGGCCTTTGACACCATTTATGCCGAAGGCCAGCGCCGGTACGTGGAAACGCTTTCCGCCTACGCACGCCAGTTCCTGGACCAGATGGAGCGCCCGGACGTTGATTCGATCGACGGCCTGAGCCCCGCCATCTCCATTGAACAGAAGACTACATCGCGGAGCCCGCGGTCGACAGTCGGGACAATCACTGAGATTTACGACTATTTGCGCCTGCTGTACTCGTCGGTCGGCGTGCCGCATTGCCCAAACTGCGGGAAGCCGATTACGCGGCAGAGCGCGGAGCAGATTGTGCAGCGCGTGATGCAACTGAAGCCGGAAGATCGCGTGATGGTGATGGCTCCGCTGGTGCGCGGCCGCAAAGGCGAATTCAAACAGGAGCTGGCCAAGCTGGCACAGCATGGCTTTGTGCGGGCACGCATTGACGGCGAGCTCAGGCACCTGGATGAAGAGCTGGACGACATTCAGCTGGACAAGCGCAAGAACCATACCATCGAAGTAGTGATTGATCGGCTGCTGGTGAAGCCGGGGATCGAGAAGCGGCTGGAACAATCGGTTGCGACGGCGTTGAAGCTGGGCAACGGGCTGGTGCAGGTTGCGGTGGTCGGGGGCGAAGAGCAGCTTTATTCGGCGCGCTTGGCTTGCCCGGACTGCGGCATCAACATTCCGGCGCTGGAGCCGAGGTCGTTCTCGTTCAACAGCGTGTATGGCGCGTGCCCGGAATGCAATGGGCTGGGCAGCAAGTATGACTTCGATCCGGCAAAGGTAGTGGTGGACTGGTCAAAGCCGCTGATGGACGGCGCGCTTGGACCTGGGTCCGGTTCAACCTACCTGCAGCGGATGGTGGAAATTGTTGGCGCGGCGCACAAGATTGACTTATCCACGCCGTTTGAGAAGCTGCCGCAGAAGTTCCAGACGCTGCTGCTCTACGGGCCGGATGAGAAAGAAGCACCGAAGCTCGGCTTCCGAGGTGTGCTTGGCTTTTTGAAGCAGAATATTGAGGAGTCGACGTCAGAAACTTATCGCGACTGGTTGCTCAGCTACATGTCTGCCACGAAGTGTCCGGTGTGCCAGGGCAAGCGGCTGCGGCCAGAGAGCCTGGCGGTAAAGGTCAACGGGCTCTCGATTGCCGACTTCACCGGGCTGCCCGTAGTTCGGGCCGTGGAGGTGGCGGCGAAGATCGAGTTGAGCGAGCGCGAGCGGATCATCGCCGCGCGCGTGCTGCATGAAGTCCGCGAACGCCTGCAGTTTTTGAACGCGGTGGGACTCGGCTACATTTCGCTGGAGCGTTCGGCGGCCACGCTTTCCGGCGGCGAAGGCCAGCGTATCCGGCTGGCAACGCAGATCGGATCGCGGCTACGTGGAGTGTTGTATGTGCTGGATGAACCCTCGATCGGGCTGCACCATCGCGACAACAACCGGCTGCTGCAGGCGCTGGAATCACTGCGCGATCTGGGCAACACGGTGCTGGTAGTGGAACACGATGAAGAGACGATCCGGAGGGCTGACTACGTGATTGATCTTGGCCCCGGCGCTGGATTGCACGGCGGCGCAGTAGTGGCCGCGGGCACGCCCACGGAGATCACCGAGCACTCGGATTCGCTCACGGGTCAGTACATTGCGGGAAAGCGGAGCATTGCGACGCGTTTTGAGCCGCGTGCGACGAACGGGAAGGCGATCACGATCCTGGGAGCGCGGGAAAACAACCTGCGCAGCATTGATGTGACGTTCCCGCTCGGCGTGATCACGGTGGTGACCGGCGTGAGCGGTTCAGGCAAGTCAACGCTGGTGAATGACATCCTTTATAAGGCGCTGGCGAAGCGGCTGTATCGCTCGCGCGAGGAACCCGGAGCGCACAAGAGCATTTCAGGGTTCGAACATATAGATAAGGTGATCCGGATCGATCAGTCGCCGATCGGCAGGACGCCACGATCGAACCCGGCGACCTACACCGGCGTGTTCACGCAGATCCGCGATCTCTACGCCATGTTGCCGGAGTCGCGCGAGCGCGGCTACAAGGCTGGAAGGTTCTCGTTCAATGTCTCCGGCGGACGGTGTGAACACTGCCAGGGCGAAGGCGAGCGCCGCATTGAGATGAATTTTCTGCCGGACGTTTACGTGCTGTGCGAGGTCTGTGGCGGCAAGCGCTACAACGCAGAGACACTGGCGGTGAAGTTCAAAGACCGGTCGATCGCTGACCTGCTGGAGATGGCGGTCTCTGACGCGCTGCCGATTCTGGAAGACATTCCGCAGATCCGGCAGCGGCTGCAGACGCTGGAAGATGTTGGGCTTGGATATATCAAGCTGGGTCAGTCCGCGGTTACGCTCTCCGGCGGCGAAGCCCAGCGCATGAAGCTGGCGAAAGAACTGTCCAAGCGCCAGACCGGCAGAACGATTTACCTGCTCGACGAGCCGACGACGGGATTGCACTTTGAAGATGTGAGCAAGCTGCTGGAAGTAATCCACCGGCTTACGGATCTGGGGAATTCGGTGATCATCATTGAGCACAATCTGGATGTGATCCGGAACGCTGATTGGATCATCGATCTTGGACCGGAAGGCGGAGAAGATGGTGGCCGGCTGGTGGCACAAGGTACTCCTGACCAGATTTCTAAAATCAAGAAGTCATTTACGGGCCAGGCGCTGGCTGAATATTTGAAAGCTCGCAAATAAAAGAAATTAAAGGAAATTAATCAGGAGTGTTCGGATTTCGGAAAAAATTTCGTGAGAAGTTCGACTTTCTCATTTTGAGCTTAGAGTGTGTTCAACCTTCTCCTTATACCTGGGCACAAATAAGGGGTGGCACACTTTGGCTTCCAACGCTACGCCACCCCTTTAACTTTCTCCTGAAAACTTTGACTGTTACATTGGAAGAGACGCTCGCCCACCTGAGTTTTGCTTGGATTCAATGAACCCCAATCCGCCTGAGATACAGCCGGAAGCACTGCCGGTTGCGCAACCGCCAGTTCCACCTGCGCCGGTTTCATTCAACACCACGGCAGCGGTCCTGCCTGCAACAGTTCCCGACCCGCTTACGGGAAGCGTCGTAGATTTCGCTGATGTTCTGATGGTGCTGGCCGTTGCGTTTGTGGGACTGGTGATCAGCAACTTTGTGATCGGTGCCATTTTTGTGATTCGCAATGGTGGGAGACCGCCCGCCGTAGCGGCGCTCACAAGCAACGTTTTTTTTATAATTCCGGTGCAGCTGTGCGGTTATGCGATTGCGGTGGCCAGCATGTTGTTCCTTGTCTCCGTACGCCATCGGACCAATTTTTGGAAAGGTATCAGCTGGAATGCGCCTTCATCTTCCACAGATGGTGCCAAATGGTTTGGAGGCGGTGCTTCTCTCGGGCTGCTGTCGTTAGTAGCTTCAAACCTGCTGGAACCGTGGATCCCGAAATCGCTGCCCATTAATGAGCTGTTCCGCACGACGTCGGCTGCTTACGTCCTGAGCGCCTTCGGTATTCTGGTTGCGCCACTGGTAGAGGAGCTTTTCTTCCGCGGTTTTCTCTATCCTGCGCTGGC
>DATAEJ010000225.1:0-9157 GCA_036258095.1 Candidatus Angelobacter sp.
GCCATTCTTGCCGGCGACGCGCTGCAGACGCAGGCTTACGAAGTCCTTGCCCGGCTGAAGTGTCCGGCGGAAGCACGGGTAAAGATCATTGAAGAAATCGCAAAGGGAACCGGCACGGTGGATGGAATGATTGGCGGGCAGGTGAAAGACCTTGAAGCCGAGCGCCAGCGGCCGGACGCGGCCACTCTCGAATACATTCATCGTTCGAAGACCGGTGCACTGATCACGGCCAGCCTGGTAAGCGGCGGAATCTACGCCGGAGGAACAATGCCGGAGATCCAGCGGCTGCGCGACTTCGGCCGGTCGATCGGGCTGGCATTCCAGATCGTGGATGACGTGCTCGACGTGACACAATCATCGGAGCAGCTCGGCAAGACAGCGGGCAAGGACACGGCCTCAGAGAAGGCGACCTACCCTGCCCTGTTCGGGATCGACGAATCCATCCGCATGGCCGACGAGTTGATCACCTCAGGCTGCAACGCGTTGGGTTCGTTTGTGCACCGTGCCGACACGCTGAAGGAGCTGGCGCATTTTCTGGTTCAGCGGAAGAAGTGAACGCGCGCCCCTGGCCCTTAGCTATTCGCGCTTGGCACGCTCGAGTTCTGACCCCCTATAAAATGGTCACATGCGCCGAGATGACGTGACCGGGTTTGTGCTTGCGGGCGGCAAGAGCACCCGCATGGGCACAGACAAAGCCGCGATCGCGCTGAATGGGCGGACTCTGCTGGAGCGCGCGATTGCGACAATGAGCGAGGTCACGGCCGAGGTCTTCATTCTTGGGTCGGAAAAGCTGTACGGCGGCTTCGGTCCGGTGATCGAGGATATCTTTTCTGATTGCGGCCCGCTGGGCGGGATCCATGCCGCGCTTTCCCACTCCAAAACTCATTTCAACCTGATAGTCGCCGTGGACACACCCTTCATCTCCGCAGGACTTCTGCAATATCTCGCAAAAAGGGCGGTCGCTTCGGGTGCGATGGTAACCACGCTGGAGATCAACGGCTACACGCAGCCGCTTTGTTCGGTGTACTCACGCGAATTTCTCCCCATGGCTGAGGCGGCCCTGCGGGGCGGCAACTACAAGATCGCGCCGCTGTTTGCGAGAGATCGCACTGTGACCGTCGGCCGGGAAGAGCTGGCGCAGTTTGCCTTCACCCCGGAGATGCTTGAGAATCTGAACACACCGCAAGACCTGGAGCGCGCGCGCCAGCGCTGGATGGCGGAGCGCGCCGAAGAAAAAGCATGAACCACTTTCACCACGAGAACGAGGACGGACACCTGCACGAGCAGCGGCCGTACATCGAATTTGAGCACGTGTCGAAAGCCTTCGGCGATAATCAGGTGCTCAAGGATGTGAGTTTCCAGGTTTTCCCCGGAGAGACGCTGTGCATCCTGGGCCGCAGCGGTGTGGGCAAATCGGTGAGTCTGCACCACATCATGGGATTTCTGAAGCCGGATTCGGGCAGGGTCATCGTCGCGTTTCATGACATCACGGATGCTGACGAGGCGACCCTGGAGCGTATCCGCAAGAAAGTGACCATGGTGTTTCAGAACGGCGCACTCTTTGATTCGCTCACGGTGGGCGAGAACGTGGCATTTCCTTTGCGCGAGAGACGCGACCTGGACGAAGAGCAGATTTACCAGATCGTGGATGGGCTGCTGGAAATGGTGGGCGTGAAACCCATGCGCGACATGTTGCCTTCCGACCTGTCTACCGGAATGAAGCGCAGCGTGGCCATTGCACGCGCGCTCTCGGCGCAACCGGAGTGCATCCTGTATGACGAGCCGACCACGATGGTTGATCCGCTGATGGCTACCCTGCTGGGAGACCTGATCCAGAAGCTGAAGCTCCAGCTCAAGCTGACAAGCATTGTCGTGACGCATGACATGCGCCTGGCGAAGAAGCTAGCGGATCGTGTTGTGTTTCTGCATGAGGCGCAGGCAATTTTTGTCGGGAGCATGGACGAGATGGAAAAGTGCCCGGATGAGGTGATCCAGCAGTTTTTGAAGCTGGATGAGCTGGTGGTGCCGGGATAGCTTTCATCCTACGGTGCCGCGCGTGACGGCGCTCCGTCTTTTGCGTCCCAGCAGTCGTTGATGGAATATTCAGCCGCACAGAAACATGAAGACTCACGGGAGCTATTTTGAAACGCAAACGCAAGGTCCCTCAGGCCTACGCGCCCGCTGAAGAGTACGCGGGCTCGCTCACGGCCTTCGGGATGACGACTCATTGAGGGTAATAGCCACGATGAATCGTTTCAGGGCAGATGCTGTACGCTGTCGCGTAATTGTGGCAGCACCAGATCAACGAGAGCGATCGGGATCCCTTGCCTCACTCGGGACTGAAAACAAAGCTGCGCTCGGGACTTAAGTAACACAAGAAGCCAAAACAGACTGCACTGGAGTGTGTGCTATACTGTAATCACGCTATTGCACACGGCTTGCTCGTGATGCGGCGGGCGGCAGAACGATTGCCAGCCTGTTACCACCTCCGCCTTTCCTGCTCTCCGTAGACTCCAGCGAATATTGAGTGGCTTTTCGCCCTGAATTAAAAGATCGAAAGATCAGATTGCGCACAGGTGTAAGTGCGCCACGGATGGCCAGACGCCGCTCTCAAGAAAGAACCAAAGGATAAATGTCACAATTCAAAGATATGCCCCTTTCTGCTGTAGTGCAGCAGAAGCTGGCGGCAGCCGAATTTACAACCCCAACTCCAGTACAGGAGCAGGCAATCCCGCATGCCCTGGAAGGAAAAGACGTGCTGGCTACGGCCCAGACCGGCACGGGAAAGACCCTGGCGTTCCTGATTCCGATCATGGAACAGCTGTTGAAAACAAAATCTCGCCATGT
This sequence comes from Candidatus Angelobacter sp., assembly GCA_036258095.1. Classification (GTDB taxonomy): domain Bacteria; phylum Acidobacteriota; class Terriglobia; order Terriglobales; family Acidobacteriaceae; genus Angelobacter. Next base: position 2,848 of record DATAEJ010000225.1, read on the forward strand.
AGAAGCGTTGGTACTTGTACCCACGCGCGAACTGGCGATGCAGGTGGCCGAACAGTTTGACCTCATCCGCACCAAGGCGACCCCACGTGCAGCACAGGTGATCGGCGGAATGGCGGAAAATCCCCAGATCCGTTCGATTCGTGCCGGCGCAAGGCTGATTGTGGCGACACCAGGACGGCTGGAAGATTTCCTCGAGCGCCGGCTGGTTGATCTTCGCAAGATCAACATTCTTGTGCTCGACGAAGCTGACCGCATGCTGGACATGGGATTTCTGCCCTCGATCCGAAGGATCACCGCTGCCCTTCCAACGGGCCGACAGACGATGTGCTTCTCAGCGACGCTGGAGGCCTCAGTCGCAGGGCTGGTGAACGACTACATGAAGCAGCCGGTGCGAGTGGCGCTGGGATCCACTCTGAAACCTGCGGCTGAAGTTGAACTGCATGCGTTTGAAGTAGCGGCCCGCGACAAAGGCAAAGTATTGCGGCAGCTGCTACATGAAGAAAAAGGACGCAGCCTGGTGTTTGCGCGGACCAAGCGCGGCACGGAGCGGCTGGCCAAGGAACTAGCGCGTGAAGGATTCGCGGCCGCCATGATCCACGGCGATCGCAGCATGTCCCAGCGAACCGGCGCCCTGAATGGCTTTGAAGAAGGCCGAATCAAGGTGCTGGTGGCCACTGACGTGGCATCGCGCGGTATTCACGTTACGGATGTGACGCACGTCATCAATTATGACCTGCCTAATCTGCCTGAGGACTTCGTGCACCGAGTAGGGCGGACTGGGCGAGCGGGAGCCAAAGGACGCGCGTCAACCCTGGTGGCGGGCGCGGAGATTCTGGACTTGCGGCGGATTGAACGCGCGTTGAAGCTCAACATGAAACGCAGTCAGATGGATCCGGATGCTCCGGTTGGAAGGGGCGTAGTGATCAAGAACACGCTTGCCTCGCGGAGAATTACGGCATTGCCTGGAGAGGTATTTGTGTAGTCGATTGCGTATCTGGAATAAGGCCCGCGAAAGCGGGCCTTTATCGTTGTAAATTCCACGAGCGAGAGTTTAGTTCCCTTCGCCGCTCGACGGCACTACATGCTCGGCGTCTTTCACCTTGTCGGCACTGAGAGGCTTGAGCTTCTTGATTTCATAGGCGCCCTGCTCTGGTGCGGAGGAAACCAGCCTTCCGTGCCCTTTCATGAACCCTGTCGCGATCTCGACGCGGATGTAATACTCCTCACCCGCTTTCATATCCAGGTCGATGCCGGACTGTTTGTCGTTGGAGCGGAACGCGTGTTTGCCAGGAGCGAATTTGGCCACAAGGAACCGGCCATTCTCCATACGCGCCAGCTCTGTATCGTCACAATAGACAGACGGCGACAGACCGCTTCCCTGAAACTGCTTGTAGCGATAGATGTAGACGGTGGCTTTCGCGTCGTCTTTCGCCTTCTCCGGCTGTTGCGCCGAGAGAAATAAAAAGCCGAACCCCAGAAGTACCAGTGATTTCACGAGTCGAGATCCCATTAGCTCATCCTCCTTGCTATGTGTAAGAAAAATTGGCTGACAGTCGCCAGAAATGGATAGACCGTTGACGGATAACTACACGACTTATAGCAGTGACGCTGTTTGATCGAAAGTGACGAACGTAACTGATACCAGAGCCGCCAGATACCACTCTACAAGGCTAAAGCCTTCATCTGTGGATGTCTTCGCATGGTCGCGAGGGTAAGCAGCGAGACGCGGCATACCGCTCTACACTGCGTTTATGGCCAAGCCAGGAGATCAATGAGAGCGACAGGGTTCCCTGGCAGCGCTCGGGACTTCAGCAAAGAACGGCTGAGCTCAAGGCAAAAACTTTATTCATATTGTCGATCTTCTCCGCCCTTACTCGCCGTGACGGTAGAGGTCAGTTATGCTGAAAGACCGACTATATAAAGGAGAACAGCTGATGCGGTGCATGGTAATCGTTAAAGCGACGGCGGATTCTGAAGCGGGTAAGATGCCCAGCCAGGAGTTGATGGAAGCGATGGGTAAATTCAATGAAGAGCTGGTGAAAGCCGGAATCCTGCTGGCGGCAGACGGGCTACAGCCTAGTTCCAAGGGTAAGCGGGTCAGGTTTTCCGGAGACAAGCGAACGGTCATCGACGGGCCGTTCACGGAGACCAAGGAGTTGATCGCCGGTTTCTGGCTGTGGCAGGTCAGGTCAATGGAAGAGGCGCTGGAGTGGGTTAAGCGCTGCCCCAACCCTCACGAGGGTGAGAGCGAGATCGAAATCCGTCAAGTCTTTGAAGCGGAGGACTTTGGCGACATGCCCGAGTTCAGGGAGCGATTAGGGAGGATGAGGGCACATCTTGCCGAGAAGAAACGTTAAGGAACTCGCACAAAAAAATTTATAACGCGTGTCGATTGATGGAGTCCTTCTTCGACATACGAATAGAGAGCCCGATGGCTGCCGTGAAGTAGAAGGCACGAACAGGCTCATCACTCAATGATTCAAACGAGTTAAGGAGATAGAAATGCGGTTCATGATGATCGTGAAGCATGCTGAAGGCCAGGGCAATCCTCCAAAAGAGCTGATGGACGCCATCGGCCAGCTGGCAGAGCGGGAAACCAAATCCGGCAAGATGCTGGGTAGCGGCGGGCTGGGACCGACTGCCCTGGGCGCAAACGTGCGGCTCTCCGGCGGGAAGATCACCGTTACGGACGGGCCATTCACCGAAGCCAAAGAGGTGATTGGCGGCTACGCACAATTTGAGTTCAGCACGAAGGCAGAAGCCATAGAAGCGGCGGTGAATTTCATGGAGCTGCACAAGAAGCACTGGCCCGGCTGGCAAGGTGCAACCGAGGTGCGGCAGATGTTTGATCCGGCCGACATGGCTCAATGCCGGCCCGGCGCGGAAGTTGCGCATACGCGTTAAACATGGTGTGATCGGTGGGTGTGACACCCACCGATGCTCACCGCACGATTGATGCCGTATGGCGTATTGAATCGCCCAGACTGATCGCTGCGCTCACGCGCATGGTTCGCGATGTGGGCATGGCGGAGGACCTGGCGCAAGACGCGCTGGTTGCCGCTCTGCAGCAGTGGCCAGGGTCGGGCGTGCCGGACAATCCGGGCGCCTGGCTCATGGCTGCGGCGAAACACCGAGCCATCGACCACTTTCGCCGCAACTCCATGCTCCAGCGCAAGCATGAAGAGCTGGGCCGCGACGTCCGGGACCGCGAGTCGGCGGTGCCAGACCTTGAAGGGGCCATGGATGATCATGTTGGTGACGATCTGCTGCGCCTCATCTTTATCTCCTGCCATCCTGTTCTTTCCACTGATGCGCGCGTGGCCCTTACCTTGCGGTTGCTCGGCGGACTGACCACAGAAGAAATCGCGCGGGCGTTCCTGGTTCCCGAACCGACCATCGCTCAACGGATTGTACGGGCCAAGCGAACGCTCGCGGAAAAGCACGTGCCGTTTGAAGTTCCTCGACCTTCGGAGTTGAACGACCGGCTTGCTTCTGTTCTGGAAGTGATTTACCTGATCTTCAACGAGGGTTATGCCGCGACTTCGGGGGATGACTGGTTGCGTCCGGCGTTGTGCGAAGAAGCGCTCCGAGTGGGAAGGATACTGGCGGAACTCGCTCCGCAGGAGCCGGAGGTTCACGGGCTGGTCGCCCTCATGGAAATACAGGCGTCGCGCGCAAAAGCGCGAGTAGGAGCTTCCGGCGAGCCGATCTTGCTGATGGACCAGAATCGCGCGCACTGGGACCACCTATTGATTCAGCGTGGCGCGGCTGCCCTGGAGCGAGCGGAGCGAGTTCTCGCCGGGCGCGAGGAGCGGGCAGGCCCGTACACTCTGCAGGCCGGAATTGCCGCGTGTCACGCGCGGGCACGAACTCCAGAAGAGACCGACTGGCACCAGATCGTGTCAATCTACGCTTCGCTGGCCGAAGCGATGCCCTCGCCGATCGTGGAGTTAAATCGCGCGGTGGCTGTGTCCATGGCCTCAGGGCCGGCGGCGGGGCTGAAGTTGGTCGATGCACTGGTAGCAGATGGAGCGCTGGAAAAATACCATTTGCTGCCGAGTGTGCGTGGAGATTTGCTGGTAAAGCTCGGACGGCACGATGAGGCGCGCGTGGAGTTTGAGCGTGCGGCTTCTATGACGCGAAATACACGAGAGAGAGAGTTGTTGATCAGCAGGGCCCGAGCGTGCGGGAAGAGCGTGCCATAAGGCCCTCGTCAAAGCGCGGTACTCCGGATTTTGGGCGGGTATGTTGGGTGAACCTCAAAAACGTGTCAGAGCTGCAGGGATCCTACGCTGACGCTCAAGATGTATGTAACGACACCTCTTGATGGAAACACCAATCATTTGAGCGTCAAGACCGGGCGATGAGCGCCGGCAATGATCTGGTAGGCCGTGCTGGCGCGAAGATGCATGACGGGAGCAAAGACATTTTTAATGCCCATAGCAATGAGATCCGCATTCTTCACTGCAGCAGTACGCAGAATTGCTTCCGCGGGATCGCCGACGACAACCAGGAATTCCGGTCTGAAGAAGGCGAGCAGGGGATGAAGCTTGGTCTCCATTGCCTTCCGGATCGTCGCTGCCAATTGGTGGTCCTGAGCCGTGACAATCTCAGCATCGTCCCTGGGGATGATATGCAGTGCGGTCACCTGAGCGCCAAACTCACTGGCCAGCAAGATGACATACGGCAGGATCTTGTCACTGCTGTCAGTAAGGTTGGTAGGAAAGAGAATGCGGCTGAAGGGCACATCCTTACGGAAGGAGGTGCCTGGGCCGACAGTTAAGACCGGACAAGTGGCAGTACGGCAGATTTCTTCCACCACGGAACCCAGCATCAGATGCTTGAGCCCTGTGCGGCCATGAGTTCCGGCAATAATCAGGTCGATGTCCTTGTCGCGAACAAGACGGCCGACTTCGTCGCCGACCCCGCCCTGACCCAGAGTGACTTTAAGGTCCAAGCCCTTCAACGACGGGGCGTTGAGCAACTCTGTAAGGTGCTCAGCCGTAACTCTTCCCTGCGCTTCATAGATTTTGGGCGCGGCAACACCGGAGGAGAACGGTACTGGATCATCAACGTGACAGAGGTGAACGGCGGCCCCGAAGGCACGCGCCAGACTACCCACATACGGAAGAGCCTGCTTCGCACCCTCAGAGAAGTCGGTGGCGAACAGTATGTTCCTGAGTTTGAGCTGGGTTTCCAGAGCAAGTGCCGGTGCGGCCATGAGACACCTCCTGCGATTACCGTAGGCCTGAAGGAGCCGGCGAGCAGTGACTGGAATCACAGCGAGGGGTGATAATAGAGGATGGCGGGGTTTGGGTCGAAGCGGAGAGCGGCTGCATCCAATATGGTAGGCTCTAAAGGGCCATCCTGAGAGATCACCCAACCGCCCCGGAACATTCCCGCCTGAAGCGAGCGCCGGGCACCATAAGGACTAAGAGAACTTGATAGGGAAACTAGCCGCCAAGGTATTTGGCACCCAGAACGAACGTGATATCAAGCGGATGTTTCCGCTGATTGAGAAGATCAACGGCCTTGAGCCGGAGCTGCAGAAACTAACCGACGAACAGCTCCGCGCCAAGACGCAGGAATTCCGCGCCCGGATCAAGGAGCGCGTGGAAGGCATTGAAGACGAAGCCGAGCGTCTGGCCGCGCGCAATACCGCCCTCGACGACCTGCTGCCTGAAGCTTTTGCCGTGGCGCGCGAGGCGGGCAAGCGTGTTCTTACCATGCGGCACTTTGATGTGCAGTTGATCGGCGGCACGGTGCTGCACCAGGGCAAGATCGCCGAAATGAAGACCGGTGAAGGTAAAACGCTGGTGGCTACGCTCCCCGTGTACCTGAATGCCCTTTCCGGTGACGGCGTTCATGTCGTCACAGTGAACGACTACCTGGCCAAGCGCGACTCTGAATGGATGGGCAAGCTCTACCGTTTTCTGGGGCTGAGTGTAGGCGTGATCGTGCACGAACTGGACGACGATGAGCGCCGCGAAGCGTATGCCGCGGACGTGACCTACGGCACGAACAACGAATTCGGCTTCGACTACCTGCGCGACAACATGAAGTTTGACCTGAATGACTGTGTTCAGCGCGGGCATAACTACGCGATCGTGGACGAAGTGGACTCGATCCTGATTGACGAAGCCCGCACGCCGCTGATCATCAGTGGATCAAGCGACGAAAGTACGGACAAGTACGATCGTGCCGACCGAGTGGTGCCGCACCTGATCAAAGGTGAGGAGATTGAGAAAGCGCCGGGAGAGCCGAAGGAGTACACCGGCGATTTCGTAGTGGACGAGAAGCACAAGAACAC
>DATAEJ010000226.1:0-20760 GCA_036258095.1 Candidatus Angelobacter sp.
AATGGGTTCTGAATCGGGAATACCTGCAAATCCACGAAGTCTCGCGGGAGAAAAAAAACGACTGGCGCACCGGCTTACGAAGCCATCATCTATGTTGGCTGGGTCGAGAAGGAGCGCGAGTACGGGTGCCTGTGGCTGGATTCCACCGGGCAATGGAACTTCTCGACCGTAGGGCTTGCTCACGCGAAAGAAGCCGGCGCGTCGATTCCATTCATCTTCAACGTCAGCCCGTCGGATTCACTCCACACGACCTTCACCTACGACCAGCGTTCGGACACCTGGCATTGGAAGATTGATGACATAACGAACGGGAAAACCGACCACTTCGCCGACCTCAAGCTTTCCAGGAAGAGTCAAAAGCTATCTCATAAATGAGGCTATACCGGCCCGGGGCTGTTGATTGATTACCCGAACGACTTCTCTCTTGCAGGTTGAATGTAGCTCTTGTTAGCTGTGTAGCACAGGCGCCTCGCCTGTGCCGTAACGATGACAATTTACCGCCGCAAATTGCGCGTTGAGAAAGACGGCGGTTCATACTTCCTCACGTTCCATCCACGAGACGATCTGAGTCTTGATGATGAGGCGAAGTGGCTGGTCCTTGAATATTGCCTGTACGAAGACGGCAAGCTCTACGAGCTCGGAATTCGGTTGAAACCTGCCCGGAATGCGCAGGAATATCCCTCGTATTGGCGACGTGGAATGAGGAGACCTAAACGGAAACAGAAGATCAAAGATCCGTGGCTTAGTGGAGAGTAACCGGCACAGGCGAGGGCGCCTGTGCTACAACAAATCAAGAGCTGGTTTGTTGGGGAGGCTGGTGCCTGTGCTACACAGCGTGTTACACGATCGAGTCATTTGTGAAATAAATTCCAGGTTTCTGTTCCTAACAGCGGATGTTCTACGCAGGCGGTACCGGTCCTGCACACTTCTCTATAGCGCCGCCTGCTTCACCGTCTCGCCCTTGGCGCCTACCAGCTTCATGTACTCGCTCAGCGTAACGAATCGGTAGCCGCGCGCCTTGAGATCGCCAATCAGTTTCGGCATTGCGGCGGCGGTAGTGGAGAGCTCGTGGAAGGCAAGAATGTGCGTGTAGGTTCCCTTCCGCTCGCGCTGCTCAATCTGCTTCATCACGCCATCCACGAGTGACGGCTTCGGACATCCCACGGCCTTGCCGGCGCACAGGTAATCGAGCGAGTTCACGTCACGCATGGCCATGGGGTTCTCCGATGAGATCGTCAGAACCTTGTAGCCCTGGTGTTCCAGGTCGCGCCGCGCTTCACTGGTAATGATCCAGTCCGGCGGGCGGATGTAACGCGGCTGGCTGCCGGTTACAGCTTTGATCGCCTCTGCTCCGCGACCCACATCCTGCATCACCCATTGCTCGCCGTGCTTTCTTTCGGCGCTGCGCAGCTCCACATGGCTGTAGGTGTGGTCTTCCAGCTCGTGCCCGCGCTTGATCAGCTTTTCCGCAGCGTCAAGGCAGGTCACGCCGATGTTTTCTTCGTGCCGCGGCTCCCCCCACGTCTTGGGAGTAAGCCGCCAGCCGACCACAAAAAAGGTGGCCTTTACGCCATTCTGGTCGAGGATGTCTGCGAGGCCCGGTCCCGGGTGCTCCTTGCCCCCGAACAGGACGTAAGGCCGCGGACCATCATCGAACGTCAGGGCGATGAGCTTCTCTCCGGTAGAACCGGCACTCGTATCGGCTGCCTTGGGTGCGACAGGGGCGGATTCCTTCTCCATCACCGCGCCGGCGATGCCGGTATCGGCTGAGGCCGAAGCGACTCCGGCGTCCATCCCAAGTCCCAGATGGTTGGAACCCGCACAGGCAGTAAGTGCAATAAGTAAAGATAGAGCGGATGTCAGGACTACTGATTTGAGCAAACGCACCACAAGCTCCCCCCGATTTGGCTCAGCCCGGAAACTGCAAATGTTCAAGTGACAGATACGGGGAGACCAACCGAAAACCAGCTACTCTGGATCGTTGCTCAATGTTTATCACGCGCGCAGTGTTGCGCGTCACACACGAAGGTGCATGGACCCGCAAGAGTCAAAGAAAACGGGGTTTGCCACAGACGAGCACAGATGAACGCTGAGGGAGCGTTGGGTCAGGCGGAATGAGGAGGGACATTTCCGGCCCAGGCACATGCCTGGCGTAAAGAAAAGCTGAGCTGGTCCTTTGCAGGCGAATGCTTTTCTGCTGCCGACGATCGCGAGTTGCCCGATGTACCGATCCCTTCAGCGTTCATCCGTGCTCGTCTGTGGCAAATTTCTCCCCGACCCCTGTGATCTCCATCACAGACAAACCCAGCCCGCCTGTGCACAGTCGATAAACGCCCCTATTAAAAGGAGCAAAGCGCCATGACCAACACACGAATCCTGGTGACCCACTATGGCGGCCCCGATGCTCTCGAAGTGGTAAAGGAAAATTGCCCTGAGCCGAAGCGCGGTGAAGTGCGAGTAAGAGTCCTGGCGGCGGGCGTTGGCCTGCCTGACCTTATGCAACGCGAAGGCATCCACCCCGAGACGCCGCGGCTGCCTTTCACACCGGGCTGGGACCTGGTCGGAGTGGTGGACCGGCTGGGTGAGGGAGTCGCCGGGCTTGAACCCGGCCAGATCGTCGCTGCCATGCCCATCAAGGGCGCGTACGCCGAATTCATCTGCCTTCCCTGCCGTGAACTGGTTCCCGTACCGCCTGGCTTGGACGCCGGTGAAGCTGTCTGTCTCATCCTGAACTACATCACCGCCTACCAGATGCTGCATCGCTCGGCCAAAGTCAAAGCCGGACAAAAGGTGCTGGTGGACGGCGCGGCAGGGGGCGTGGGCTCGGCATTATTGCAGTTGGGAAAGCTTGCCGGCCTGGAGATGTACGGCACCTGTTCGGCGCCGAAAGCGGCGGCTGTTTCTGCGCTGGGCGCTGTTCCCATCGACTACCGGAACCAGGACTTCGTGAAGGAAATTCATCGCTTCACCCCGGAAGGCGTGGACGCTGTGTTCGACGGAATCGGCGGCAGCCACGTCTGGCGGTCCCGGCAAGCCATCCGTCCGGGAGGCAAGGTTGTGGCTTATGGTTTTACCGGATCCATGACGTTCGGACCGACGACCGGAGGCAGGCTCGCGTCGGGGAAGTCAGGTGAACGTCACCGCTTCCGTGAGGCCGCCGTGCTCGGCCGTTACGTCATCGCCAGCTGGCTCCTGCCCGGCCGCAAACGGATCGTCCTCTACAGCATTCAGACACTCAAGCGGCTCAAGCCGGCGTGGTTTCGCGAGGACCTTATCTGCCTTCTTGACCTGCTTAAACAGCAGAAGATCAAGCCGCTCGTTGCGCAGCGCTTCCCGCTCGCTCACGCAAGAGAGGCGCAAGAGTTTCTCGGTAAGGGCGGCGTGACGGGGAAGATTGTGCTGGTAACCTGAGTTTCTCTGAAGCAGAGTCGTCGGGCCGGAAGTCGTGAGAACTGGTGACCCTGGGAGGATTCGAACCTCCGACCTGCGGTTTAGGAAACCGTCGCTCTATCCATCTGAGCTACAGGGCCACTGCGTTTTCATTTTATCGCAAGCGCAGATGGCTTTGGCCCCCCATCCCGATACGTAATCCTCGTTACAAGCTGGTATGGAAAGCCCAGCGTGGTTGGGATGCCAGGGTTGCCGTCTAACTCCTGCGGTGTCCTGACACTCCCGGAGGCATCACTCAGGCTTCGCGGTCTGAACCGCTAATCGTCCGCCGGTTGTCGTGGTCACAAACCCGAAAGTTTCACCCGTATAGCAGGCGAAGGCTGTGCCCAACGTATCTGGCACCGCATATTCGGCCATTTGATCGCCCGTGGACGCTTCGATAATGACTATTGTTCGCTTTTGGATCTGTCCCTCTTGGTCACTCTTCTGGAGCAAGAGTGCCAGACGACCACCCCGAACCTGCATCGCTCCGACTTTCATACCAGCTTCGGGAGAGGCAACTTTTATTGTTCGCTGCAGCTTGCCCCAACGATTGACAACAAAGATCACGGCAGGATCTGTTGCGCGCAATATGAAGAAATTTCCCGCGTTGTCGGTTTGGGTGTCACCCAATACCAATGGAAGGACTGACTCGTTTGCAAGCGGGCCTCCTTTTTGGCTCTCAGTCCCTTCCTTCCCCGGTTTTTCCTCCTTGATTTCTGCCGGATCGTGAGCAAAGGTCAGACGCCGCACCAGCCTTCCAGAGTTATCGAAGATAGCGTTGACCAACTTCGGCGGTGGGCCTCCTTTTTGTGGTAACTCAGCGCCCGTGACGACGAACCCGGTGTTACCGCCGAGAGCAGAAAGATGAGCCGGCCAGAATCGCTTTTCCAGCTTCGTTTGACTGACCGAACGGCCATCTTTCGAAAACTCGGCGATGATCACGTCATCGCCGAACTGAAGCAGTTCATACACTGTGCCGTCTGGTGTGACAGAGAAATCCTGTATTGACGCCCCTCTAAGTTCAGGAACCGAGTCCAGAGAGAATCTCGTTGAATTCTCGGCTCTTGCGCTGACTCTCAACACAGGCGATGCACCGAACCCGGACTCATACTCGCGCATGTAAAAGTTCCCATCTAAATCGCACCTGAGGGGCATATACAGGGCATGGCCCCCCTCAGATTGAAGCACGTACCCAGACGTAGCTATCAGACTCACATTCTGCGCTGCCGTCACCTGAAACAGGCTGAGTATCGTACAGGCCATCAAGATTGTTTTAGAGTTCCTCATCAGTTGTGAATTCCTCGGACAACGTTGCTCGAGTAGCAGCAACCTGCCTTCGCTGTAGGCCCGCGTTGCGATCCGTGTGTACTTCAGAGCGATCTGCATGCGGCAGCTCCTGCTACATTGGCGTGACTGAGTTAAGAGCCTATTAATAAATAACAACCCATAATTGAAATAAGAGGCCATTAATGTAATTAATATAATCGCTGAGTAAGTATCAATTCTACTTGCATCAGAGTCGGAGTAAGCATAACTTACTTTTCGTTTCACACCCCTTTACCTCGCCACACTCGCAGCGCAGTACCACAACAACGTTCAACGACTGCGGCAGAAGTAACAGCAAGTTACGTGGACGAAATATCGATCCAGACTTCGAATACTGGTAAGGGCAATCGGTCTAGTGCGGTGACACGAAATGTCGTTCAGCTTGAAGATCAGGCGACATGCTGTTCAGCGCGCTCCAAGCCCAGATCCAGTATGACAAGGGAGAAGAAGATATGACGAAAACTCTGACTCTATTGTTCCTGCTTGTGCCGATTTCTGCGTTGGCTCAGAAACCAACGATTACAGTCCTGCCGAATCCTGGGCCGGTTTTGGCTTTGACCGAGCCATTCTGTGGCTTCAATGCGATTGACCAGGTGGAACCTGGAACGCCTTTCAAAGAAAGACTCATCCAATTTGCAAATGGCGGCGCGTTAGTTGCCGGTCCGTTGTTTGTGCAATCGAAGAATCTCACTACAGGACAGGTCATAGAAATCAATTCCTCTGGTCCAGCTCCGTCGATAACGTTTCTGCCAGACGGCAGTACTGTCGAGGTGGCAGCCGGACCATCTCTGTGGAATATTCCGCCCCCTCCATTGGCGGTTACGGAGGCTGCTGGGCTTCCTCCTGTGCCTTATATAAAGGGAAGAGTTACGGTGACCTTTGACGCAAATGGGAACATTATTGCGATGAAGCTGACAGGAGGCACTGCGGTGAGCTTCTGCTCACTCTTCAACTAGAGTGCCAGAATATGGCGATAGAAGGACCAGCCGTCAGCGGCAAGGCGACGCCCTACTCCAGATTTGTTGTCTCAATCCCGTAGGGGTCCGGAAGCCCGTTGGGGTTGAGAGTTTGTAGGGGGGAGTGCTCATGCGGCATGGACAGTCAACCGTGAGCCTTGTCACGGACTCAACGTGACCTGTCCCTTTACGATTTAGCTGCTGCCGGATAGGATCCGGCGAGGGAAGCGTGCCTCGCGATCTTCCGGCGCATCCGGCAGCTCTCACCACATTAGAGTAGAACCTCCGCCGAGAGTCTCGCGCGCTCAAGAATAGCGTTTCGTCGAAACCAAGCGCACGAAGTGGAAGCAACAGTCCGCCGTCCAGCGGACCGCTGCTTGGAGTAAAAAATCAATCCGAGCCTACCTGCAGCCCTGCGCGTACACCTGCATGGTCCGAGGGCCACAGCCCGTTGACTTTCTCTTGAACCCGCTGACCGGCCAATTGCGCCGTCAGCGCGCGGATGCCGTTATTGAAGAAGATGCAATCGATCCGTTGCCGGATGATCGGGCGTGGATCCGCCGCATCGGGCATGAAGCCCCATGTTGGTCCTGCAAGATCAGGATGTACGGCACCCCACGCGTCTCCAAAGCCGAAGCTGGTGATCAACTGATAGGTGGCGATGGTTGGGTCATTGCCGAGCGCATCCGCGTTGGTGTCGACGGCGACGATCGCAGGCAGGCTGGTTCCCGCAGGTCCGAGCGCCAGTTCAGCTGCCTGCGCCTCCTGAATGAGCAAAGTGGCGGGAGCAGCGGCAATGTAATTTTCCAAATGGCTCACAATGAAACGAAACGAAGCGCCGTGCAGCGACACATCCACTGATCCCCAGCCCCGCGTGATGTCAACCGGTCCCACTGCGGTTGGCAATTGCAAAATCACGTTGAAATGATCTTTGCGGATGTTTGACAGTTCGAGCTGGCTGGCGGCACGGGCAAGAATCACATCATGATTCAAGCACTGGACACTAGTGACGAAGTCGGGCAAAAGGCCGCCTAGTTGAAACTCGTCCACCACCACCACAGGAACATAATCTTCTCCCAGTTGGTGCAGAGCACCGAGCAACTCCTCCAGCATGTCATACCGCACCTGCCCCCCGACAGACCAGCTTGTCACTTCTTGCAGGCCGACAAGATCGGGTTGTGTCTGGGCGATCTCTTTGGCTACAGCTTGCATGCGCAACGGCGGGTTGGTGGCATCGACATTGTTCAGCGTGACCTCCACGGCCTTCAGGAACTGGTCCAGGTTGGTTGCTGAGAGTACTTCGAGAAAATCGGTTCCTTCGTTTACGTTGTAGCTCATAACTTTGAGTACGGCCTTACCGCTGCCTTGAGCAGTAGCGGTCAGGGAAACGAACGTGACAGCAACAAACAGTAGTACAGCCGTGCGGGCGGCATTTCTCATTTGTTTCATACAGAACTCGACCTCCTTGTTCGAGTAGTTGAACGGAATAAATCCAGGCACAAAGTCGTGTCACATCCGGTGCTGCGATCAAGCACCCTTGGTGGCAAGCCGAATCGGCTAGGGGGATGGGCTTTTGGTGCGCGGTCATCCAAGGCTGCTGCTCTCGCTCAGTCATGTAAGTGACGGTGGTTACACTGGCGTGTGACCAGATTGGGTCGGTAGCAGTTTTCTTCTAACCTGTCCCTTCGAGATCATCAGTTGCTTGTGACTATGAGTTGCAGCGGCCGGAGCGGTTGTCACTGCGAAAGAAAGAACCTCGATGTTTGACCGCAGGGTTGCTCCACACTCGCACCGAGTTTCGGCGCCCATTTGGTTGGGGACCCGCCTGACAGCGCGTCTTGCGGCGCTCGAAGCAACGCAGGCTTCTGCTCTGCGCAGGTAAGACGGTTCGTTAAGGGCAGGCTCTGCGCTCCACAAGTTGCAAACCCGACTTTTTGGATTTTCGAGAGAACTCCCTTAGGCTGCATTGGCGACTGAGATATTCTCGGGATGTTTCGACTCCGCGCTCCCTTCGCTCCGCTCACTCGTGCTGCGCTCAACATGACAGAGTTTGAGTGCTGTTACCGCGCACCTCCACCCCAGCAGCCTATCACTGCGGGCCACAAGAATTTAGGTGACACGTGAGGCGAAGAAATGGTAGACTGTGGCTGGCGCTAGATATCTTGTTGATTGGCAATTGACGATTGGCGATTATTGAGCGCCAAGGCGGCCCAGGCCGGCTGCGTGGCGCTTTCGAAGCGCCGGGCAGATGAGATATTTGAAAATTCGGTAGTTGGTAGTTGGTACTTGGTAGTTGGCACCTTGGTCCGAAGACCCAGGCCCTTGTTTGCTAACTGGTTAACCTGAAGCCTACCAAGAAGAGACCAGAGACCCTTGGGTGACCCAAGCAAAACCTTGGGTGACCCAGTGGAAGTCTCGGCGTCACCCAAGAGAAAACGCGGCGTGACCCAAGGGTCGAAATCGGGCAACTCTCTTTGTTTGCAACAAAAGCTCAAAAAAATAGGGGGGCACCCCCTCTAAGGTTTACTGGAAGGTAACAATTTCGGTTCCTGAGCTCTTGCCACAGTCGGCCACGGTGGCTCGCTTCACGGCGGTCCGAAAGAAAATGTGGCAAAGAACGGCGTCAGCGCATTTGAGATTTTCTTGTGTCGCACCTACGGCGCTCGTCGGCTCTTTGGATCCACTCCCCCGGTTTCGCTGCGCTCCACCGGGGGCTAACCTGATTGCGCGCCTGACGGCGCTCGCAGCTAAGTGGCTGGCGCTCAGAAGAGTCGAACAGGCAGGGACAAGGAGTGTCTGTGCCACACATGCTGGGCAAAACCGCGCAAATGTCCGAGCCCTACTTGGTCCCGATGATATTTACGAAGACGCCTCGATGGTTATATTTGAGGTCGGTCAGTTCGTCAGAGAAGTCAGTGAAGTTGTAGCCGACGCCGGCCCTAAGATTCTTGCCGATCTTGTGGTAGACGGCGGTCAAGAGGCCACGGCGTTGTTGATTGAGATCAGGGAGGCCAAGCTGTCGCACCTCGGCCAGGCTGTCCCATTGCTTGAGGAACCGGTAGTCCAGGCGCAATACGCTGAGCTGCGCGGTATTGTTGAAGAAGGTGGGATCCACGCGATCCAGGCTCGCCTGTCCCAGCCGGTACGCGTACTTACCGCCGACGGAAAAGGCGGCGGTGAGGTCGTAATTAACGTCGAGCGCCGCGATGTGGCTCTTCTGCAGGAACTCGGTGGCGATGTTCTGCAATCCAAACTGATCGGTGGTTGGGACGTTATAGAAGTAGGTGTACTTGACGAGCGCGTTCAGCCGGTCATTCTTCACCGGCCGGTATGCGTAGCCGACCACAGCCTGAGTGTAGCCGCCGGCATAAAAATCGCCGAGCGAGCTGTCACTGATGGAGTGATCCAGTTTGCCGAGTACGCGCCAGCTGGGCGTGAGCTGGTACTTGAAGTTGTTACGCAACAGCAAGACACTCTGTACGACATGGGTCAGGTCAGGCTGTTGGGCGTCGTCGCGGCGAAATTCGACTGCGCTTGAGAACTGTATCTTATCCAGCCCGTAGCCCATGTGGATTCCAGCTGCCTTGCGCCTGGTCTCGGCGCCGGTCTCGGAATCGAACAGGTTGCCGAACTCCGCGCTGCCGCCGAAATTCCAGCGCTCCTTGGTCACCAAATTGATTCCGGTGGCATGCGTGAGGCCGCTCTGGGACGCGCCAGTCTGGTAGCGCTCCTCGGCGTAGACGCTGGAGCTGTCTGAGAGCCGCGTCTTCACGCCGGAGACCAGATTGCCCCAGCTGCCGCTGTGGACCAGCTGATCGTTGTCCGTGCGTTCGTTTTCGAGCGAGTAGTTCAGGTAAAGGCTGGTGCGCTCGGAATAGAGAAAGGTGGTGCCGATTTTTCCGCCGGGACCGAGGTCTCCGTCGGACGCTTCGCCATCGATGCGGAAGCGTTTCGTCAGGCGATACGAACCGCCCAAGCCGGCGCGGCTGTTGTCTGGACGGTTGCCCGTTGCAGCGACTGTGTCCTGGCCGAAGACATATGCGCTCCAGGTGTCGTTGGGACTGAACTTCAGCTGTGCGACCGCGTCAGTGCGCTCGCCCTGCTGCTGCGTCAGCGCAACCAGTGGCGAATTGTCCTTGCGCATATCGTCGCGAACGCCGGCGCTGAAGCTCCAGCGGTTGGTCAGCTTGTAGCCCAGATCCAATTCCACCGCACGCGAATCGAGACCCTGGATCTCGGTCCTCTGATCGCCTTTGGCCATCAGGCTCAGGCGGCTCGTGACCGGGATTTTGAACATGCCGCCGTATTGCTCGGTGTCCTTGACGGTCATCTGTCCCGGCGCGGAGTAACCTGCGTCGAGCCTTTGCGTGTAGAACGCGAAGCGGCCGTCGTGACCCTTGATGAAGTCGCTGAGGCCAACGCTCACGTCAGCGCGATAGGCAACAGCTGTTGAGCTGGTAAAGGCCTGGTCGTCAGGACCCGCGAAATTGAATCCGCCATCGGTGGATTGCAGTGATGGAGAAAGGAGACCGGTGGTGCGACCTCCCTGCACCTTGATCCAGGAGTTGGCGCTTTTGCGCAAGGTCAGGTCTGCGGCCCCGAGTCTACCGGTGGAGTCACCATCGTTGGAGTTGGCCGTGAGGCCGAGCTTTACGTAATTGTTTAGCCAGTAACTGCCCTGACCACCGACTGCGACCTGGTCCAGGTTGTCAAGCCCTGGCGTGTATTCGTAACGCACGACTAAATAGGATTGGTCACCGCTCAAGCCGCTGCTACGCACAAGCAGATTGTCGGCGGCGGTTGACGAGAGCGGTTCTGAAAGAAGCAGGCGGCCCTGGATGTAGTCGATGTCGTAATCTACGTTGGGCCGCAGGTTGACCACGCCGGTGACGATGCCCGAAACCTTGTCGCGGACTTCAATGCGCACGCTCTCGGAGCCTGTGAGGATGTCCTGGTGGTGCAGGAAGTAGAGCGAGCCACCGGTCCCGAGGAATTGTTCGTAACTCGGCAACGTTCCCGGTTGGGCGGCAAAGCCGTCCACTGAAATTTTTCGTTCGCCGGAGGTGGTGATGAGTTCAGAGCCAAAGTGAGCGTTGGCTCCGTATAAGCCGCGGTCGACGTGAGCCAGATCGTTGCCCACGTAGTTGACCTTGAAGTTGCCCCACATTCCATAGTCCTGGCCGCGACTGGCCTTGACGTAGAACTTGCCCAGGGTCGGCGCCATTTCTTCCACGACACTGTCGTCGCCGAAAGACGGGTAGTAATAGTCAGGATTGATGCGCCGGAATAATGAATCGGGTTGCTTGTCCAGGAAGTTGCTGAACAGGTCTTTTACCGGGCCTTCGCGGGTATCGGCGCTGGCCGTCAAATGCCAGTTCTGGGTGACCTTGCCGTTCATGTAGAACGCCATCCGGCCATCCAGTGAGGAATCGACGGGCTGCGCAGCATTGTCACCCTGCTGCAGTTTTTCCGCCGCGCTGACGCTGTTCTTTGATATTGTCATGTCGGCAACGCCGACGAAGAACAGGTCTCTGCTCTTGAACTCGAGATCGCGGAGATATAACGAGCCGTTACCGGCATCATCGAGCACCGCGACTTCGACTGTATGCGTGCCGTTCGGAAGAATCTCTTCCGCAATGAAGTTGCCCTTGGGGTCAACGGGAACCTGGCGTCCGGCGATCCAAACCGTGTGGCCCGCAGGTACACCGCTGCCCTGCACCTTCACCGTGCCGCTGCCAAGTGGAATCTGCTGGCGTGCCAAATCGTTCTCGCCGTAGGCGGCCAGGAGCGGCTGGGTTGGAGGCTTGTCGGACTTCGCGAAATTTCCTGGCGATGCCTCGTGATAGAGCCACAGCGGACGCGTATCTGTTTCGTCGTAATTGCCTTTGGCATCATAGGCGCGCAGCAGGTACTTGAGTTGGCGCGCCGGGCCCGCAAGAATTTCCGCCGTCGGCTGCCATGTCGCAAGCCCCGTGTCATCGACGGGGATGACGACGAGCGGCTCGGTCTGGAATGACTGCTGGTCAAATATTCGGATTTCTGCGCGCTTCAGGAAGCTCGCATAGTTGCTGTACATCCGGAAGTGCACGGACGGTAGCGCAAGTTCGTTCAACGGATTGCTCACGACCACGTTGACTGGATCTGCTGCCACGGCCAGTCTCCGCCGCGATTCGAGATTATCGAGGCGGAAGCGGATATTAGCGTTGTCGAGCGCGACGTCAGTGCAGCGCTGGACATCCGAAGAGCTGCGGTCCAGATCATCGAGCGGCTTGCCATCGACGGTGATGTGCATCACGTTCAGCTCGTAAGGGCTCTTCGGACTAAGCTCCTGAGTTTGGCGGGTGATGTCCACGCCATCGTAATTGTCCGAGGGCAATTTTTCGTCGTACACCACCTGCACGCGCACGAATGACTCTTCGCTTTCGGTGAAGCCCAGGTTTACGACGTCATCAGACTGAACGTAACCGCGTCCCTCGTGTTCCGACTTCGCGTTTGCCAACAGCGGATCCTTCATGAGGATGTTCATGGCATGGCGAGCGCGCGCCGCGGAGAGGCCAATGTCGTCGGTGTACACGGACGCGGTGCGGCGGTCGAGTCGCTCGTCCTTCGTGTAACCGATAAACCGAATTCGCGCGTTGGGCCGATCCGCGATGTCTGTGAGTGCGCGATGCAGATTGTCCGCGTAGCCAGACGGGATGATTGGCTGACCGTTTTCAAGCACGATATTGGGGATGCTGCCCCAGGACGGCTCGTAAACCTTGGTCACCGTTTCCTCGGTATCGTTGGGGCACAGTTGCGGCTCGTCCGGTAAGTCCTGAAGAGAATCGTCGTACCAGAATTCCACCTCGACGCGACGATTCATCGCTCGTCCCTGCTCGGTTGCGTTGGAGGCAACCGGATGCGATGCTCCGCGACCGTCGGCTTCGATCGCCGAAGCAGGCAATCCCAGGATTCTCTGCATGGCCGACGCGACGCGCTGCGCTCTTGCCTTCGACAATGCCAACTGATTTCCGTAAGCGCTCTCATTGCCGGCGGTTAGCGGCGCATCGTCGGTGTAGCCGATGAATCGGACCTTCACCCCCTGCTTGTCCTGCAGGTTGCTGAGCGCCTGGCGTACCTGTTTGGAGAAGGCGTCGGAGATGGGAATGTTCTCGCCCTCGTACCGCAGTGGCATGACAAGGTTCTTGACGCGCGTCCGCGGAGTTTCACCTTCCTTGTATCGCATCTTGCAGACAGTCTCAGTTCGGCAGACCTTGATGCGCTTGAACTCGTCGGTGCGATTCGCGTCGAGCGACCATTGCTTAAATGTCTGGTCGCTGGAGAGATGCCGCTCGGCCGTCTCGCCCGGCTTCGCAGTGTTGACCTGGCCAATGCCCGCAAGGGCGGTCATTAGTACTAATCCGACAATCAGCAGTAGATGACGTTTTCTCACAGGTTCACCTACTCTCCTGCGCACGAATCTCGGACCGTTTAGGCGGAGCGCCACGCCGCCAGAAGACTTCAGGTTCAATGGTCAACACATAGCTCTGTTTTTCCGCATTCCACGCCGCACTCAATTGCCGCTTGATCGCTTGCATGCGCCGTTCGACCAGTGATGCATCCTCGGTGTCGCCAACGTAGGACAGGCGCAGCATCGATGGCGCTTTGCGCAATTCCCCGAGGAGAACGTCGAGCCGTGGCTTCCACTGGGCCCGGATTTCAGTCGAACCCGGCTCGAAGGCCGCATCCGCCAGATCGATGGCTACAACGCGGTAAATTGACGCACCGAAATCAAACTTCAGGGCTTTGCCCGCAGTGGCATGCTTGATCTGTAACTGGTCAGTGGACAACCGGAAGCCGCTGGGAAGGGTCCGGTCGTCAAGCTTCAACACGAAATTGCTGCCTCGGATATCGTTGGGCACGAGCGCGCAGGTGATGTGGAAGCGTCCGTACTGATCTGTGGTCGCGGCAAGTCCTTGGGCAGTGATCACGCGCACGCCAGGCAGGCCTTTCTCGCCTGAATCCTGGAGGCCGTTTCGATTCACGTCGTCGAAGACTTTGCCAAAGACATCTGTGCAGTCGAAGGTTTGATCCGCGACGACACGAACCGTGGCGGTTGCCTCACCTGACATGGGCTGGCCGGTCTGCCCCTGGATGGCCTGCGCACGATTGACGAACTCGCCTTCGCTCACACCGGCGCCGACTGCAAGCAACAGCATGATCGTGCGATGACTGGAGCTGCCAAAGCTGAGGCCATTCCACACGAGTTGGCCCGCGGCCACCGTGGGCTCTGTAGGCACACCATCCAGGCGCGCGGATCCCGGGATGTACCGGAAACCCGCTGGATAGCGATCGACAACCTGCACGCCTTGCGTGGACGCGGTCAGCAGATTGTTGATGGTGATGGTGTACGGGACGAGCTGCCCGCGAGTGACGTTGAGCAGGGGCGTTGTCTTAGTGATCGAGAATGATCCTGCGATCTGCACGTCAACCGGAATGTGGTTGTTGTAGATCTGGTTCGAACCTGGCACGGCTGTGCCGTCCAGTGTGAGATTCAGGTAGTACTTCGTCCCGGTGCTGCGCGCGGGCACGGAGGACGGCGGCGCGAACTCCGAGTTTTGCGCTTCGCAGAATGGGATCGTCGGCAGCGCATCCTGCGCGCTATTCGGACAGGCAGGCACAGAGAATGGCGCGCTCGATGCATTGGAGGCCGCAGGGATGAGCACCGATTCACCAGCCACGAACGCAGATGGTGCGGTCACCTTGATGATAAAGCTGCCACCGCTGGAGCAGGCTGGATCCGTGAAGTTCAGGTCGAAACGGTAATAGCCTCCCGCTTGGGTAATCTGGCCTTGTTGAGCCGGATCGTCAAAGCAGGCCGCTGGCAACGGCGAGCTGCTGCCGGCGCTCAGCATGTTCAAGGTCACGCCCGCAATCGGAGCGCGGGTCGTCGAGTTGTAAACCACACCGTTTGGATCGATCGGCAGGTTCAGATTCTGGAGGTTGCTGCCGGAGGGCACAGCGATGCCGGTGATTCGTTGCAGCGAGTTAGTAAACGCCGAATCGGCTTTGCCGAGCTTGGCGGTATTCGGTCCCGCGCCGGGCGCGGTGAACCGCACCTCATAGCGGTTTGAAGTGCCGTCTGTCGGCGGTACGTTAGTAAAGTGATAGACGCCGTTGAGATCTGTGAGAACCGATTGCAACTGAGCCCCGTTAAGAAACAGCGCGACCGTCCATCCCTGGAGTGGCGGCTCGCCGTTGTCGGGGGTCTTGTTGAAGTTGGCGTCGAGCCAGGCGGTGCCATTCAAAGTGCCGACACCGGGAACTCCTCCAATATCGATTGAGACGCTCGCGTTCGCCGTTTGTGGTGGGTTGTTCCACGTTACCACCGCGGTGTTGGTGAGAGTGGTGCCGTTGGCAAGGCCAGCAGCAATCTGGACCCGGAAGCGCACGTCAATCGATTGTCCGGGCTGCAACGGCCCGTTCACGGCAGAGTAATTCGCGGTCAGTACTGAGCCTGCGATGGTGACACCGTTCGCGGAGCCGTTCATCGTCGCCGCTGGCGGATTAACAAACGTGAGGCGCCCTGCGCCTGCGGTGCTGATATCGTCAGTGATTACGACCGGAGAGGCCGCGGTCGCCCCAAAATTCGTCACATGTACCAGGTAATCGAGCTGCCCGCCGGGCAGCGCAGCGCCGCCGCCCACCACGGTGACTTGCTTCGTAATGCCCAGACCGTTGGGCACTACCGTAACGGTGTGAGCATCCTGGAAGTCGAGCACGCCCGGCGTGCCGTCAGTGAGTGTGCGCGTAAAGACTTGGCGGGTGGAGACGCTTGGGGCCGCGTCGAACCACTGGACAGCGCCAGCAACGTTGGTGAGCGTAGCGCCCACTTGGCTGTTTGCGTCAAGCTGGGTCCGGTAAGCAATGATCAGGCGCTCATTGGCGCCAATCGTGCCGGCGGCGGTAAGCATAGTGAGCGTGAGTTCGCAGGTGGGCGCGCCGATATAGCTGACAGAAAAGTCGGTGACGGGAACCAGAGGCCCCTTATTCGGAACCGGCGTGACGCCGTCCGCCTGGAAAACTTGCGCGCTGAGTATCTGGGGCGTGGCGGAACACATGCCACCAGTGGGGCTACTTTTGGGGAGCCGATCCAGGATCGTGGCATTCCATGCATCGCCCGTGCCACTATTCTGGACGTTAAGACCAAACTGCCCTGGCTGCGCGGTGCTCATCGTCGCCGGTCCAGTTTTTGTCAGTACCAGATTGGGTGTGGAGATTTGTCCAATCGTAATCGAGACGCTCGCGCTCGCCGTCTGCGTCGGGGTGTTCCAGTTTACGAGCGCAGTGTTCGTCAAAGTGGTGCCGGCGGGAATACCGGCAGCAATCTGCACCCGGAACCTCACGTCGATGGATTGTCCGGGCTGCAATGGACCATTCAGAGCCGAGTAGTTCGCAGTCAGCAGTGTGCCGGCAATGGTGACCCCGTTCGGAGAGCCGTTCATCGTCGCTGCTGGTGGATTGACGAACGTAAGATTACCTGCACCCGCGCTGCTGATGTCGTCGGTGATTACGACCGAGGTGGCCTGGAAGTTCGGAGGGTTGTTCGCGGGATTGGTCACATGCACCAGGTAATCAAGCTGCGCACCTGGTAGCGCAGCGCCGCCACCCACGACGCTGACTTGTTTGGTAATTTCCAGTCCGGGGATCACGACTGCGACGATCTTGGTGAGGCTTCCGCCCTCAAGGCTGAAGAACGCATTACTGCCGGGTGCAATGCCACCATTGCCAAAATTGACGATCCCACTGTTCGCATTAAATATTGTGAAGTTAATCCCCGCAGGGCCATAACGGTTCGGGTCCGTTGCGATTGCGCAATTCGGGTTCGGACCAAGAGTGCTGAAAGTCCATCCCGGGAGGCCACAGACTCCATCATCCTCGAGACCAAAAATCGGAACTGTTGCGCTGGTGAGTTGCAAGGCGGTGATGGTTTTGCTGGTGTTGTTGACAACACCAATCAGATTGTCATCAAGGCCTTGATCGTAGGAGGGGGAAGGATTGGGAAAAGTTGTTGTGATAGACCCGTCAGCGTTGAGCGTGATCAAAATGGTACAACCCTGATTGGCGCGTCCATCTTGATTGGCGAGATAGGTGGGACTAACCCCCAGTCCCCCGCCGGCATCGCCGCCGGTGATAATGGCACATGTCTGTATGTTCTGCGCAAATGCAGAGTTCGTTGCCAGCATCAGAGCGAGAATGCCGAAAACGAGTAACACCCTCTTCGCAGCGAGAGGATTCCGTACATTGCGGATTTCGGGAACTTGCACCCGGAAGCGACGAGTAACGCGCAGCGTGTCGAGCAGGATTTTGATCCCGTTGCCGTGCGGCCTCGCGTTGTTCGTGTTGGGGGAAGTCATCTACGCCTCGTATCCACTCACTAAGTGATTTCGGGACCGAGGCAGCCCACCGTGGACTGAATTTCGGCGGTCCCGCCGTCATGGGGCTCGCAGCCCGTTAGACCGGTGACTTTGCGTCGCCATCTTTCGATGGCTTTGCCTTTGTCAAAATTGCGTCGAGTTCAATCGATCAAATTCGCAGTTTCTTGAAACCTCCCTCGACATCAAAACTCTTTTTCCGCAGCCGCGGGCTTACGTCGCCGGCAGGAAGTCAATCGGGTACACGATCGTCACCGCCTGCACGCCATCCTTCGGGCCAAAATTGATTGTCTTCACGCGGTTCACCACCAGCGTGACGAGATCCGGCGCATCCATGTCAGTCGATTGCATCTGGCACATCGACACGGAGCCATCCGGTTCGATCGTCAGGCGCAGCACCATCTTTCCCTGCAAGGTCGGGTTGCGGCGCAGCTCCCGGTTGTAATCCCGGTAGAAAGCCGATTTGTAACGATCGAACACAATCTGTATTTCTTCGTCGGTGCGGGAAGCACCCGGCCCGCTGTGAGCCTTCGGTCGGTCGCCACCGCCGCCGATCCCCGCGATTGAGCTGGTCGCCTTCACCACCTTCACGCCCGGCATTCCGCCGTTTCCGCCACCGCCACCGCCTCGCCCGCCACCACCTCCCACGCTGCGGCTCAGCGATCCGGCGTCGATGCCACCACTTGATCCTGGTGTATTGGTCGTCAACACTGAGTGTGACGATGACTGGCCCACGTCGTCGGCCGCCGCGTAACGCGCAGCGGATCCGAGACGCGGCGCAACATTGTCCTGTGCCAGACTCGCGAACTGTTCCTTGAATGCCAGAATGCCGGCCCTACCTACGCTTGGCTCGGGCGGCTTCGCTTCCGCGGAAAATCCCTTTTCCGGACCTGCCGGGAGGTCGGGTTTCCCAGGCCCTTTTGGCGCTTCCGATGCCTTAGCCCTGGCTTCCCCGGGCCCCTTGGACGGAGGAGGCGGAACCGCTGTTGGGGTGACTGGAACCGCCGCTGGACGATAGAAAACGATATCGATTTCTTTTTTCGTGCGGGGCGCGCCGCTGTGAACGAGCACTGACGCTCCTACTATCATTAGCAAGGCCAGCACGATGGCATGGAGCACGAGGCTCTCCACCATACTGCGAGTGGAAAGAGCCCCGGATTCTCTGAACCTGCCCACTTCCATGGTTGTCACCAAAGCAGCCACCTCAATTGGCCGTGATAAATTCGACCTTCAAATCCTCGACACCGGACTTCGCCAGATCGAGGATGCGCAGAACTGCCTCGTAGTTCAAACGGTCGTCTGCGGCCAGAAACAACACGCGCTTTTCGGTGGGCCGCGGGCCCAGGATCTCTCCCACGCGTGCGGGCAATTCGGTCGCAGCGATCTTTTGATCGCCTAGCAGCACGCGACAGTCGGTCGGAAGCCCCTCCGCTGCCGTCGGCTTGACGATGTTGCAAGTCGAAGGAAAGATGCTCAGGATCAGCCGCGATTCCTGGGACTGTGCCGGTGTGGCATTGCTCGAAGTCTTTGGGATGTTCACGTCATACCCCTGCATGAGTAGCGGAACAACGACCATGAAGATGATCAGCAGCACCAGCACTACGTCGACGAGCGGCGTAATGTTGATCTCAGACTGCAGACCGGATCCGGAATCGCCTCTATTGAACTCCATTACTTCATTCTCCCCTCGCGCCTGTGCTGCGGCCTTTGGCGATCAGCCCCACTCCCCGGAAGCCGGCCTGCTCGACCGCCTCCATTGCCTCTCGAACCTGGCGGAAGTTGAGCTTGGCGTCTCCCCGGATCACGATTTTGGGCTCCGACTCAGCGGCTACGGCAGCGTGGAGGGCTTCGCCGAAATGCTCGGGTGGGACTGCATTATCGTTGACCCACAGCCCGCCCTTGTCGTCGATCGAGACCAGTATCCGGCCTCTTTCGTCGCCCTGCTGGCTCGGCTTTTCTGTTTTCGGCAGGCTCACGTCCGGCCCTTTCCGCATCTGCGGCGCCATCACCATGAAGATGATCAGCAGCACCAGCACCACGTCCACCAGGGGCGTGACGTTGATGGACGACTGCATTCTGGCTCCCTCACCGAGCCGCATACTCGTTCTCCTCCGCCTCAGCCGACATCTTGGCCATCCGCTCAAGAAGTTGTTTCGGAGCCTTGTAGAGGCGGTTCACCAGTTGGGTTGAAGCCCGATTCATCTCAATGTGGAAGTTTTCCACCTGGCCGGTGAAGTAGTTGAAGGCGGCGACGGCCGGGATTGCCACGAAGATACCCAGGGCCGTCGTGACCAGGGCCTCGGCAATGCCGCCCGATACTACAGACATACCGCCAGACCCTGTGGCCGCGATGTTCCGAAATGCGTTGATGATTCCGGCAACTGTACCGAACAGGCCAACGAACGGCGCTGTTGATCCGATCGTAGCCAGGAATCCGAGCCCCTGTTTCAGCTGGATCAGCGTCTCGGACATGGAGTCTCGGACTGCGCTCGTCACAAGCTCGAGCGAAGCGGACGTATCGCCTCCGGCCTGGCGCACGCCCTCGAATTCGAGGATACCCGCCGAGATCACCTGTGCCACGTGGGATTGCTGATGCTGCCGCATGGCGTCAATCAGTTCCTGTACCTCGCCGCCATGAACGAACTTCGCGAATAAAGGTTTGAAATTCTGCGAGTCGCGCACAGCTGCGCGGAAACGCCGGTACTTGTTAACCATCACTGCCACCGAAAAGAAAGATAGCGAGATTAGGCAACAGATCACGGCGGCCCCAAATACGCCGACGTTTCTCAGCAACTCCGTAAAAGTCATTAACTTCCTCCTGTGCGCCGCACTATCACAATGCCACGCATTTTTATCTCTGCAGATTCGCTCGCAGTCCCTGGACCGTAGTTTCGGACTCCGGTGAGTATTAAGGAGACTGCGGGTAACGCCAACATTACACGGGTGCTAAGGTTCCATCTATCAGGGTGCCAACACTTCCAGCGGTGCTATAGATGAAGTAGCCTTTGTGAGCTTGCTGGATGGCTGAAAGTAACGTAACTATCAAGAGTCCCTCCCAGCGAGGGAGGCCGGCCGGCTTTCGCGCGAAAATAGGCACACACTTTGGTTAGCTACCAATGTGATCACAAATAAACGCAACTGCAGTTGGATCAGATGTTGCCGTCAGTTCAGAAATCGCTTCAGTTGGCACGTGGCGAGCAGGAACAGCTACTCAAGGATTCAAGAGATTCTTCACGGGCAGATGGGGATGGGCTGTCTTTCTAGACAGGAACAGAGAATCTCGCTTCTAAAGCCAGGATTCCTGCAATTAGTCTCTCAACTCGCTCTAAAATCCACTTCAACCCAGCACAGAAGGGCGATTTACGGCTTCTTTTCTGACCTGATCTCGTAATAGCGCAGCTCTCGCATGAACACTTCCTTATCTACAGGGCTCCTGGAGTCATCCAGCATCGGCGAGATGCCAGTCGCAGCGCCAACTTCCGAGCTCTTCCACGGAACGATGACCAACGACGTGGGCGCTTCCTGATTGCCGAGAATGGACATGCCAAGCGCTTTCGATCCAGGGACGGCGGTTAGCTTCGGGTCTTGCTCCGTCTCTGCCTGCGGTTCTTCGGTCTGTCCTGCTTCGGTCT
>DATAEJ010000227.1:0-24869 GCA_036258095.1 Candidatus Angelobacter sp.
GAATCGCGCAGAACAGAATTCAATGGCAGGCCGTTCGTAGTGGCTACAACCAGGTCAATCACCGGCCGCCCGTCTTTTCTTATGCGCCGGGCATTAGCTTTATCGATTCCTGGATAGGAGAGTGCAAGTTCCTGAAAGTCCTGCACCGTGACTGCGCGATCGAGCGTACGCACCGCAACCGGAGCCAGCCGCTTGGCGGTGTTTACGTCTTCAGGATCGGCGCCTCCATTCGCAGCAACGGGATTGTTGCTGGACTGCACGAACGGAAGCGGGGCCGCAACCACCGAGATGGAACCGGCACCCACATTTCCGCCTGCGCCAAGACCCGTGCGATAGCGAACCCCGATGTTGTTAACACCGCTTGGGAATGCGGCTCCGTGGCGGCCATCGCCGCCGCTGAATGACATCTTCTGGTCTTCATCAATTTCCACCATGTAATGGTGGTCATCCGGACCGCTTTCAGCCAGGCTTTCTACTTCCCTCCATTGTTCGTCGCCAACAAAGACTTGCAGCGTATTTGTGATTCCACGAGTGCCCTGTGGGTCGTGAACGTAAGTTGTCGGGTTCTGGTGCAGAGTGAAGGTCTGGTTGGCTTTTGATTGGTCGCCACTTCCCAGTGGACTTTCCACCACTGAAGAGCCATGGGTCACTTCCACAACGTTGCCCAGCACCGTGGTTGCGGCCAGCGCAAAGCTGTTCTGCAGCGGCTCTTCCAGATCTATTTCCGTGGAAGATGTCCCGAGTACCGCGCTGGAAATACGCACTCCTTCACTCAGAGCGCCATTCTGAAGAACCAGCCTTCGTCCTGGCGTTAGGCCTTTTATCTGGCCATCAAGCACTATGCTGGAAACGCCAGCAGCCAGGGTAGCCGTG
Source organism: Candidatus Angelobacter sp. (assembly GCA_036258095.1). Lineage (GTDB taxonomy): Bacteria > Acidobacteriota > Terriglobia > Terriglobales > Acidobacteriaceae > Angelobacter. The sequence continues at coordinate 874 of DATAEJ010000227.1, forward strand.
GACTGGTTGTATCTATCTACATGCATGCTTAACTCAAATGGGCCGTACACAAGCGTGTCGGCGAGCTTCAATGGATGAACCACTGGGGTCACAAGCGTTACTTTCGTCCGCTGTTGTGTATCTATCTCAACTTCCTTCAGCTTGTTTACAGCAGTGAATTCACCATCACTGATGACCACGATCTGGCCGGGCGCCAATCCCTCATACGTCTTGTCAAACGTAAACTCCTGCGTTGCAGGTGAAAGACGAATAGGCCTCACTGTCGTGAAATGGTCTCCATTGCTGTTGCCATGAGGCAGGTCGACGCTGAAGATCAGCGCGCCATCCGGGAACGCCTGCTGAACGGGTTCAGCCAGGTAGTAGTTGGTGCCGTTAAAGAAGGAGATTCGGGCCAGTGCGACGTTCGCAAGATCGAATAGGATAATCCACGTGCCTGCCGTCAAATTGCCAGACCAGGCCTGCAAGCTGCTGTCGCCCGGAGCAATGGCATCGCAAACGTCCCCGAATTCCGAAGCATACACGGAAGTGGATGCGCGCTGTAGAGAGATGTTAAAGCCGGGAGCCCAGACGATTTCATGGCCGGTTTTTCCAACCAGCCGCGCGGGCTGTTTGACGCCATCCGAGACGAAAACCACCGGATTGTGGAATTCAAAAATGAAATACCAGGTGTTTTTGAAGATCGAAGCGTCTTCCACCTCAACAGAGGTTTCCCCCGCAGTGATCTCACCTGCCCGCACCGCATTGGCTGGCTTCATGCTTTGCTTCGGCTTGCCATGGATCACCAGATCAGCCACCGGAAGGTTCAGGTTGTTGGGAAGGTCGCCCGGCTTCCAGCGCACCCGGCGTTTGCCACTCTCGTCCTCAACCGCCAGCAATTGCAGCGGCCGCGCGGTCTTGCCGGGAGCAGTTAGCACCGCAAACTGTCCCGCTTTCAACCCCGAATATGCTTGATCGAGCAGGACCGATGATTCTGCCGGCGTGCCCGGTTCGCTCAGATGCCGCTCCGATCGGTTGAAGCCATAAAGGAACAACTGGTTGAGCGCAGAGCTCACGTCAAGATCTTGTGTGGTTTCGAACGTCAGGGTCTTTGCCCCGGGCGCCGGCCTGGTCTTGATCTTGAATCCCGCGGGAATCGTCCCGGACTGATTTGGCTTGCATAGGAACGCCTGCAGAGCGCTGGCGCTCGCGCCTGGCGGGATGTGGTAATCGATGAGCGTGCACAAATCAATCAAAGAACCCCGTAAACTGGCGGTGCGCAGAAAAGCCTCATTGGCCCGGCAATCCTGGTAGAAGCCCAGCACATCCGCCATGTAGGAGAACAGTTCGATGAACGCGACACCAAAATCCTGCTTGCCCTTCCTGGACGACAGCATGGCATTCCACTTTGGGAATGCTTCCGCGAGATGACGCACCAGCTTGTAACGCAAGCTGCTGTAATCATCTGCACGATAGACAATCGCGCTTTGATAGGCGGGATTTTCAGCACTTACCGCTTCGGCGTCGTGTTTTTCGATGCTGGATAGATCGAGCATTAGCCCTCCTTCCCGCCGCACATCTGCAGAAGGATGATGCCGTCTCCCGGATGTGCGGGATCGTTATCACAACGCGCAATTTCCAACGGTCCCACTTCGATGACACCGTCCCTGGCATGATCGGGATAACGGTCGCCCAGACGCTTAAACCGCTTCGGAGTTATGTAGCGGACGCCTTCCACCTTGAGCACTACGGCATACAGGTCACTGAGGCGCACGGACTGGCCGAAGTCGAACCGCGCCGGAGCGAAAAATCCCAGAGGGCCGATCGCGAGCTCCACCTGTGTGCGTACCTGGCGGATGAAATACTCGGGCTTTACATGAACGATCAGCTCAATATTCATCGGCGCATAACGGGCGTCCTCCACCTGCACGTCATACCCGGCAAGGCGCTTCCGGTTGAGAGCGGCTTCCAGTGCCTGCCGTCGGAAGGGCACGCTTGCCAGCGACTGACGGTCCTGGAAATCTACGCTTACCACCACGGTGTTCCAGCTTCCGGTCCAGACAAATTGCGCTTTGGCATGTAAAGGCGTGACCATGGTTTTATTCCAGGCAACACCCTGCAGCAGAGCATCGGCGTAGTCCTGGGAGGTGACCGCGCGGTTCTGCGTGTGCAGCGTGCGCGGGCCGATCAGCTTGGCTTCAGCAATATCCGCCGGATCAGTGCCACCAAAGCTGGCCTGCGGATTTACCACTGCCGTCATGAGCTGGTCGAGGTCCTGGAATTGTGTGAGTGAGCCGGGAGCAATCATGCCTTGCATGCCGGTGCCGCTGCGGTAGTCAATTTCGATGGCAGCTCCGGCGTCAGGCTTGCGTCCCTGCGCCCCGTTTCCGAACTGCACCGTGATGTAGCCCTGGTTGTCGCGCGCGATCGTGTAATGAAAATCAGTGGGGTCGCTGTTGATGAAATCCTCGGCCTGTTGCCATTGTTTTCCTGCGACAGTCACGCGCAATGTGGTCTGGGCCACTCCGGCACCATCTTCCACATAGGTCAGTGGGGCGAAGTTGAGAGCCACCCGCTGGCCGGGATCACCGCTGCCAGTGTCAATCTGGGTGTGGCTTTCTCCGTGGCTGGTCATGAGGCCATTACCGTTAATCTGTGTAGTGGCCTTGTCATAGTCGTTCATCAGTGGAGCACTGAAATTCACCGTTGTGGTGTGCAGCAAGTGGTCCACGCTGATTGGGTCTGCAATTTGCGCCCATTCGCCGTCCGAACCAGACTGGAACCAGACCCACACACCCGATGTCAGGAAGAGATCCAGCTCGCCTTCAAATACGGCCAGAGAGCTGCCGGCTGTTACGCTGGAGTGCAGCAGCACAACGTTCAGGTTGGGATACACAACCCGGTCTTCAATGGCTTCGAAAATTATTGAGGGCTGTTTGTCTGTGCCCTTGGTAGTGACCGCAAAACCCTTGTTGACGGCGCGGGCTGCCGTGGTGGTGATTGCCACCAGAGCTTTCGCCGCGGTGCCTGGCGAGAGAGAATAGTCGATAAGGCTCAGGAGACGGCGCACAGATTCGTATTGCGAGGCAGTACGCAGGAAGCCTTCAGCTGCCACACGGTCCTGGTAATAGCTCAGTTGGTCGCCAATGTATGCGAACAATTCAAGCAGCGCCATTCCGAGGTCAGCCTCTGTACGGGTCGTCCATCCGGGAATGCGGGTGGGCAACATGTCCAACATGCCGCGCAAGAAGCTGTCATAGTCTTTGGCGAGATAGTCTATATTTTGCGGAAGCTGGGGAATGACCTCCGCAGCTACAGCCGGAGCCGGCGGCCTGCAATCCACGAGCTCGCATCCCGATTTGCTGTTGAAGGTGAGATTAGGCGCCACCCAGCACCTCCGACGGCAGGAACTCGAACACTGCCTGGCGCTGCTGTGCGTCCCTGGTTTTGGTGTACTCGATGGTGATCATCAGTTTTTCTTCGTCGTTGGTTACATCGACTCCGTTGATGAGCACCTGGTCGCCCATGTAGGTTTGCAGCGCCCGCGCCACCTTGAATTCCGTCGCGGCTGCAAGCACCGGGTTGTTTCCCGCAAAGATCAGATCACGTGCGCCGCATCCGAAATCAGGCAACATCACCCGCTCACCCGGTGAGGTGAAGAGAATCTGCATGAGCCGCTCGCGGAGGTGGTGGTCTTCATCCACCTGTGCCACTGAGCCGTCGCTGGCAAATCCAAACGGAAAATCGAGATATGCGCTGTCCATTGCTACTTCACCGCCTGCGTTAGAGTCACGGCCGCCGCCGGGACGTTGTTCCCGGTTGCCGCGCCGAGTGTCCCTGCGCCAATATGGATTTCCAGGTTGGCCTGCAGGTAATTGATCAGACCGGTGGCGATCGCCACGAAGCTGTTGCGCCGGTCATGGGTGGTCGACTTGCTTTCTTTATCCAGCTTGATTACTCCTGCCCTCACCATGGCATCTTCAATGGCGCGGGCCAGGCTGGTGGACTCGACCCAGTTGTTGTTTCCATCGATGCTTCCCGGTGACATCATTACGGACACCCCGGCAGTGAGGGCAATGCCGGCAATTGCGGCAAGGAAGGCAGTGATGGCAATGGCGGTATCGGAAGCGGAATCACCAGTTGCGGCAATGGCAGTGATGGCAGCGTCACATTGAGCTGCGGCAGTGCCGGCAATTGCGGCAGTGAAGGCAACGACGGCAATGGTGGAATGGGAATCGGAATCACCAACTGCGGCAGGGGCAGCGATGGCAAGTTAATGTCGAGTTCCGGCAGGGCCGGCAGCTGCGGCAGCGAAGGCAGCGAAGGCAACGGCGGTATTGGAATGGGTATCACCAGTTGCGGCAGCGGCAGCGATGGTAACTTGCACACACTCATTTACTTCACCTTCACGCATTGCGAGATCGCCGGATTCATAGGGGCGGAAAGCGGCATTGGCACCGGTATGGGAGGTCCCGTCGGTGCCCCGGGAGCAGTCGTAGGGTGTATGTGTGCATCGAACAGCGCTGCAAAGGTCTTGCCCAGAATTACTGGTTCGAGCGCTCCTTCTCCGAGCGATACTGTCTGGCTGCGGATGTGAACGTTCTTCGCGATCACCTGTACCGCATCTTTGCTCAGGTCAACCACGGAGCTGTCTTTGCTCGTGACGGTGACGCCGTTGCTCGTCATCGAGATGTTGTTGCCTTTTTCATCCACCAGGCTGGCCTCTCCGGCGTCGGCATTGAGGTAGAGGTAGGACCCGTTCTTGTTCACAATGGTGATACTTCCTTTTTCATCCATATCAATCACGGCGCCGCCCTGGTGCTGAAGCGTGATGCTTTCCTTGCCATCGATGTCACAGAACTCCAGAAAGTGCCCGCTGCTGGTCTTGAGCACGCGACGCTTGGGTTCTTTGCCATTCTTCGTTCCGCTCATGTCCTGGGCTTCTGTAGGCGTTTGCGGGGTTCCGCCGGGATTGGCCCAAAACGTTCCCACCCAGATTGGGTGATCGATGTTGCCTTCCTCGAATTCCACCCATACATGCGACTGCGGCTCAGGAATGAAGAAGAAGCCTTGTTCGCCGGCTCCTCCGGAGGGAACACATGGCCACGCCCAGTCAGTTACCCCTTCATCTTTCTCGGGTGAATCCGGGTCGTCGATCAGAAGGCTGGGAATACGGAGCTTCAGCCGTCCGAGCTTAAGCGGGTCCTGATTGTCTTCAACCGTGCCCCGGTATTTACCGAAGTATTGGCGGTCCATTTGGCTCATGAGGCGTGAGACTGAACCTTGTGCTGTGGCCATTCGCTCATTCTCCTGAATCTATGCGGGTGCTACCTGTGCGCCGCTGTCACGCACGCTTACGGTATCCGTGTCCGCGCCTGTGCCGGCAGCCAGCGGTGCGCCGGTGCTGCTGGGATCTTCCAAACTAGAGACATCAGTGGGTGCGACTTCGCCCAGCCGGTTCTTGACTGCCTCAAATTCCATGCGATAAGTTCGCGAGGTCAGCGTGTGCACCACCTTGCGCACATAGAAATTTCCGTTGTAGCGGTCGCCTACACCCACGATTGAAACCAGCTTGCGAGGTCTGAGGATCGCGCCATAGCGCATTGCGTTCAGCGTGCCCGTCACCTTGACCCAGAATGTCCGGTTGCGCATCACACCCTGCACATACGCCGTAAGGTCGGTCTGATTTCCAGCAGGCGTGCCTCGCAGCACCACCGTCGTGGGAGGCACTCCATAGCCGCGCTGAGAGCTCAGGTCGGTGGTGCCCAGGGCCGGCAGCGCCGTGTCCTCAGAAGTTGCGCGTCCTGTGACCGTCTCACCGGTTTCGCGGTCAACACGAGCGCCCACCACCTGTGTGGGCGCAGTGCCGTCAACGTAGATTTGCGCGTTCTCGCAGTTAGTTCGGTCGCCGAAATTCACGGCAATCTGCTTTTGCGGAGTGCCATTCAAAACCGGCGGACGGAAATATGCGCTGCCGCCCAGCACGTAAAACTCGTAGCCGCGCCGGCGCGCCAGCTCACGCAGGAATTGAAGGTCAGTACCCCGCTGCGTCACACTAGGCGGAGGAGAGCTGGTGCTCGCAGGCGAATCCGGGAGCACCGCCTCCAAGTTGTAAGGAGCGCCGGTGATGATGGCCTGGGCAATGTCTTCATACGTTTTGCCATCATTCCAGACGTGGCAATGCGGTTCCAGGTTCATGACATAAGAGGCATCCACACCTGTGAACGTAGCTTTCAACTGGGCTGTCTGTTCGAGTGTCTGAATGTGGATATCAGAGATGTAACCATCCATGATGGTGTCGGTCTGTGTGCCCACGGTGACCGTGACCGTTACGCGGTTCCACGCGGTCATCTCATCGTCATCGAGATGCGGCCAGCTTCCGTCGTCGTTCCGGCACAACGAGACCTCCAGGTTGAACGAAGAACCCTGTTGCGTGTCTTCGGTCACGCGGATCGTTTCCGCGCAGCTATAGAGATCAGGCTTTTCCTGCCCATTAATCTTGACCGCCGCCGAAAACAGCCTGTCTGGTGTGGATGGCATCTCTATTCTGTCTATCCCTGGTTCGGTGGAATGGTCAGGATCTGCCCCGGAGTGAGCAGATCATCCGGATACATCAACCCCGGATTCGCATCGCAAATGAGCCACCACTTTCTGGGGCTGTAGTAAAACTTCTGCGCCAGCAAATCGAGACGGTCCCCCTCTTTCACGGTGTACTGGAAACTGCCAGTCAAATTAAGTGCCTCGCGCGTGCGCTTGACCGTCACGTAACGCCCTTTGGAGTCTGTCACTGTGTACTCCTTCACCTTGAGATATCTCGATTCAGAAAAGAACACTCTTGAAATCTCCTATGTTTGCCAGGTTGGTGGCCGCCAGCATCATGCGGGCCGCGTGGGTATACAGGTAAGGAGGATTGAATCCTTCCAGTACCTTCAATTGCACGGCCACGCTCGCCCGCTTGGGATTCAGATCCGGGAAGTACTCCTGCTCCGTAATTTGCAGGCTGGTCATCACCACCGGCAGGATCCGCTTGCGTCCCCAGATGAAGAGCAGGATTGGAATTACCTTGGCCTGTGCCGCGCCAAACTGGTCTGTGGTTCCAAGCAGATTGCCTATCGGCAATCCGAACAACTGGCCGGTTTTGGGATAGATCATGAGCTCGAGTACGGAAAGTTGCGGGCCTATGCCGAAGGTCTGGGTCAGTCCATTGCCGCTGTCCAGGTCATCTGTAGCATCGAGTTGCAGAGTCAGTCCGATCGACTCTTCCGTGACCGAGACCTGGGCCATGCAGGAGCGGTCCATCTGCTCTGAGCCCTGGCGGCAGCCTCCGCTGTCTGTGCCGGATCCACCTGCACCTCTGGCCGCATAGTTGGCTGTGCGGCCGCGCGTGAGCGTTTCCGGATTGAACTGGAACGCAAATAGAAGAGGTGGCAGGCTGAGCCCGTATTCAACGAACGCTCCCCGTAACAACTTAGGCCGGATTGGAAAATTTGGAGTTCCCATCTCATCTGCTCCGTTCGGTTCAGTTCAGTTCCTCCACCTGCTATTCCTCGTCGAATTGCGCTGCATGTCTTCTCAGCAGTTCAGGGAGCTGTCCAATCACTTCCTGGGCCAGGCTCTGCCTCATGACGGGTTCATGGTCATCGGGTACTTCAATGGTCAGATTGTCGATTTCAAATTCGTCCTGGTCGCTGAATGGTTCCATTGGATGTTTTCTCCTCGATCAATCCCGTATGAACAATGCCGCCAGAAATCCCTGTAACGTCTCGGCTGTTAGGTTCGTAAACTGGCCATCATCAAGCACCACCAGGCTTCCGGCGGTCTTGCCGCGCATCAAAATCCCTTCCTTCAACAGGTCTGCAAAGAGCTGGGCGCCGGGGTCACTGGTGATAGCGTTCGGCAGGCCATCCGTTGTGATGGAAACCACGCCAAACTGATCGGGCGCTACGGAACGCAGGAATGGCGTGAAGGTGACGGTTTCCGGTGCACCATTCAAGGTCGACTTGACCGCTGTAATCGTTTTGTTCAACGATGCGAATGTGTGATTGCTGAAACTGTCTGTGGCAGTTGTGTGCGTGACGGTGAGATGCGGATCACTTCCAACCGTAGCATCCACCATGTCGGAGAAAGCCTTGTCCAGAAGAGGCCACTGCGCCACGATGAACGCGTCACGGTCGGCGCGGTTCTGCTGCGTGATCGCCGCCTGGGCTGCGCGGCGCGCCGTCTCCTGCTGGAATAGATCGCTCAGCATCGTCTCAGTCAAACGCCGAATAATGGCGCTCCCATGGGTTGAAGAACGTCTGCGGGACCGCCGCCGGCGCCGCCTGCTGCTGAGCCCCTTGTGCGGGCTGCTGCTGTTGGGAAGCGGCAGCCTTTTGGACGGTCACGTGCAGGTTGCGGATGTGAACACGTTTCCCTCCTTCATGCTGCGGATTGTGCTGATTCAAACGCTCCAGCAGGTCGTTTCCATGACTGTGACTCTTGGGTGAGCGGGAGATACTCGGCATCATCACTGGCCCCTGCATCAGCGTCCCGCCGCCCATCTGCCCGGTTCGCGTCGCTGCCACTGGTTCCAGTTCGGGGGATGATTTCGCGACACTGGTTCCAGTTGCCGTATGCGCGACTGACTCTATATGGAATTCCCTGGAGGTCACGCTTGCGAATGGCAATTCACCGGGCTGCGTGTGACTGGCGCTGGTGCTCGGACCGGCGCCTGCCGGTTGCCCAATGAAAACTGGTGAGACGACTTGTTGAATGCTTACGTGCTTCTGCACGGTCACGTGCGGCTGGCCAGAATCAATTCCGCGTGCCGATTCTGTCTCCGGCCGCATTTCAGGAATGGCCGCATCGATGCCGACCGGTAGTCCAGATGATTGCGCCAGAGCTTCTGAAAGAGGAGCGGTGGCTGTATTCGGAACGGAGAAGCTCGCCTTAGGCGATCCGTCCTTCGTCCCGCCCATCGTTGACGTTGATGCAGGCCGCTGACCTGCAACAGCGCTCCCGGAATGCCCGGTGAAAGAACTCGGGTTTGCTGAAGTCGAACGCTGTAAACCCGGCGCCGTACCTGTTTCGCTGCGACCGCCATCCACGTTTGGTCGAGAGTGGCCCAGTTCAAATTCATGTTGGTAATCAAACATCTGCGGTTCTGGCTCATTGACCGGAGCAGCAGCGAGCGCTTTCATTGGATCGGGGCCGGGAACGGGCCGCACTCCAAAAGACTGCAGCCAAGGCGCGGACGCGGCTCGCATGTGCCCCGCGGTCTCGGCGGCCAGTGGCATGCCCTTATGTTCGAAACATGATCTTTCTCGGCTCATTCTGTGCTATTCCCTTGTTGTGACTGCTCCAACTTGCCGGCCAGGAGCGCCAGATAACGGCGGCGTTTGGCGCGCGGCATGTCCAGGATCTCCCGTTCTGACCAGTGATAGTGAAAAGCGAGATGATGGACCTCCTCGTAAAGTCCGCCTGAACTGGTCACCCATTCGGCAAAAAAAAACTGTTGAGATCGAACGGATAGCTCATGTCTCCGCCGCAATTCGGGCATTGAATCTCAATTTTCAGCTCTGGACCAGGCGAGATCTTCTTGAGGAATGCGGCAATCTCCTGACGAGCCCGCATGGGCAGCGCACGCGCCATCCCTTCCGACAGCGCCTCGCGTCCCAGCCGTTTAATAATGCGAGCGAATAGTTTGGTATTGGCCAGCGCAGGGTTCGCGTCCCTGCAATCGAGAATGGCCTCAAGGTCGCGTCCCGCCGGGAGCCTCAGCACCACCTGCGCCGATCTTGGATCTTCCTTCCGCAGTGGCTCGGAAAGCTCGAATTCGTAGAAAGGCTGCACAGCTTTTGCGCGCCGCACCGGCAGTTCACTGATCAGGAACTCGACGTCGGCTTTCCTGCCGCAGGTCACGACTGGACACCGCATGACCTGCTCCACCATGTCACCCAGGCAGATCTGCCGCAGTCGCAGCAACAGGTAATCGCGGTCACCGATCAACATTTCGGCTACCAATTCCTTGCTGACCGGTTTGTCCAGCCCTGGCACCTCCACCAGCACCTGCGCCAGGAATTCCGTGACCTGTTGCGCAGCGTTGCTGTAGCGGCGGTCGGCGAGCACTTCTTCGTCGTGTCCGGTAAGCTGGCGCACGATCACAGTCTGGAAACACTGGCCCCGGCTGTCGAGAACTCCACCCGGGAGCACTAGACGGCCGGCTGTCCATTCTTCCCCGGGCAGCGTCTCTGCCGATGTGAGCTGCGGTTCTAACACGGTGGCTGCCATCACTTTTACGCGGCTGCGCCTCCCACCGGAGTCAGCAACTGGATGCCTTCGTTTTGAAGTTCCAGCGTATGGATCAGAACATCGTTGGAATTGGCATCCAGGTCGCCCACGGAATACTTCGAGACCCAGCAGTTGTAGACCCGATAGGATTTCACCAGTTCGTTTTTCAGGTTGTAGATCTCTATGTCGATGTCTTTGCGAAAGTTGTCGGGCGTCTTTTCCGCGTCCGTGCCCTTGTTGCCCAGGTAGTTGCTCATCGCGGTGGCCCATTTTTCAAAAACTGCGTTGTTGGTCATCCCTTGTTCCAGCGTGATGTGCTCAAATGAAACCTGGCCCGGCAGTTTTTGCTTGAAGCTGTCGAGATCGCCAGAGCGGAAGTCCTGGTTGGCGACGCTGATCGTGATGGCCGAGCACTTGGTGAGTCCGGCGACTACCTGTTGGTCAATCTTGATTCGAAACTTGAACTTCCGGAACGGATCTGCTGAGGATGCTCTTGGCGCCATTGAAATTCCTTTCTGGTTCTCTAAATCACCCGTTCCCAGCCTTCATGGCTTAGGGTGACGCTTTGAATTCCGACGCCCCCTGAGCTTGCGTCCAGCTCCGGTAACGCCGAGTATCTTGTGATCCAGCAGCGATTCAGCTTGTAGCTGGCGATCGGCTGGGCTTTACGGTCCTGCGGATTACCCTTGAGATCGAAAACATCGATGTACACAGTGCGTTTGAATCCGGTTACTGATCCGGGGTCATTCTGCAGTTGCAACACCGCGTTGGCCCATTCTTCAAATTCATTGCTCGCTGTGAGCCCTTTTTCCAGCACCACATCTTCATAACGCACTCCGCCCGGGTTATGACGGGGGGCCAGTAGATCGCCCCCTTCCTTCAATTCATTGGGAGTAACGGTGCGGGTCAGCGCCGATACCTTGGTGATGCCCGCAACCGTTGTGTCCCCAAACCTCACACGGAACTTGAACGTGCGGTAGGGATCGAATTGTGATGCGCGCGCCATGGATTACTGTCCCGGCACCTGCACCTTCTGGCTGATGCGGATAATTACGAATTCCGCCGGCTTCAGCGGCGCGAACTTCACTTCCATGTTCACGCGACCCGCATTTACCTCTGAGGGAGGATTCAAGTCGGCATCGCATTTCACCGAGAACGCCTGTTGTGGCGTACTGCCCGCCAGCGCTCCCTTGCGGAACTCGCCCATCAGAAAATCTTCGATGTTGGCCTTGAGTGACGCCCAGAGGCGTTCGTCGTTTGGCTCAAATACGGCCCACTGAGTTCCGCGCAGGATGCTCTGCTCCAGGTAAATTGCGTACCGCCGCACCGGGATGTACCTCCATTCCGGATCGGAGAGCGTGCCCATGGTGCGTGCACCCCAGACTACGATGCCTGACGCAGGGAACTGCCGTATGCAGTTCACCCCGATGGGGTTCAAGATGTCCTGCTCCGAATCTGTGACCGAGTACTCCAGGGCGAGCGGACCGCTCAAATTGGCTTCCGTTCCAGCCGGTGCTTTCCATACCCCGCGCGTATTGTCGATAAACGCGTACATACCGGCAATGAATCCTGAAGGTGGAACATAGCGCGTGGGGTTCTTGCCTGCGCCTACCGGATCATTGATCAGCAGCCACGGGTAATAGAAACCGCCGTAGCTGGTCTTGGTCGTCACTTTGTTGGAGAGGAAGTCAGACACGTGTGAAGGATCAGTGACCGGCGTATCCTTGGTGTTCTTCCCCGGCGAGTCTGCGATGAAGAAGCAGTCCCGGCGAACGGTGCAATAGCCTACGGCCTGGCTGATAACACCCGGGTCGCTTGCGCCCGGAATTGTTACGAAATTCACATCAGTCACGTCGTCCAGAGCGTGCAGTCCGGTCTTCAGGTCAGCCGTTCCGATCAGGTCAGTGTTGGAAATCGGAGGTCCATCGTCGCCGTTCTGCAGCACCCAGGGTTGAATCACGCCGGAAGCATCAAGGTTGGAGGCCGGTCGCAGGTAAGGCGACGCCGTGTCGCCTTCCACATAACCTGATCTTCTTGAAGTATCAAACTTCAGTCGGATATTAGGAGACTTCAATCCATCCTGCACCTGGAGCGTGTAGAAGTTGCCTTTGCGGTTTTGCCTGATCACTACTCGGTTGGCAACTACTGAAGCGATGTTGCCTTGCCCGGCAGCTGTGCTCGCCGTGTTAATGGCATTGGCAATCTCGGTGGCCGTGGCCTGGGCCAGATTGGAAATATTCGATGTTCCGAGATTGACTGTGATCACCACGTTGGTTGCGGGGTCTGCCAATGTTCCGTTATTGAGCGTAATCGTGAAATTTGAGCCGTCTGCCAGGGCAAACGGACCTTGCGCGCTTTGCACGAACGCTGCTTCGCTGCGCCCTTGCCCGGGCCCGTTCGGGGCGCCACCACTGATAGTTTTGAATTGCAGTTGTGTCGCCCCTGTACCGGTGAGCGCCAAAGTGCTGTCAGCTGCCCCTTCATTTGTGGTGGTGATCACCACGCGATTGCCCTCAGCGTGTGCAGAAACAAGGCCGTGTGCATTGGAAGCTCCAGCCAGCGCCGTGTTGATGTCATTGACAATTGTGGCCGCGGTCACCGCCGCTCCGGCCGTCAGGTTGATGTTCGGCACTGCATCGCCGTGGACAGTAATGGTGAGAACATTGTTGCCGCCGGTGGTATCAAAAGTAGCTGCTGAGGCGCTCTTCATGGTGGAGCCAATAGCTGCTCCGCTCCCTTGTGCAAACCCGGCCAGTCCCGCGAGAGGACGTCCTGCACCCGTGGCCGCGCCGCCCAGGATGATGTACTTGTCAAAACCCGCGCTGCCGCTCTTAACAACCAGTTTGTTGGACGGATCAAGCGAAGCGGTTACGTTAAAGGCTGCCCATGCAGTGTTGAGTTGCGATAAAACTGTGGCCCTGGCCACGTTGCCAGTGAAATTCACTGTCGTAACCGTGCCATCGGGCGTCTCCAGCGTTACGGCTTCCCCGCCCCCTGCAAATGGCACTGGATCAGCCAGAGCATTGGTAGTGACCCCCTGTGCGAAGCCCGCAGCTTCTGAGGCGCCCAGATCTTTGACCGTGATGTAGTCAGAGACGCCATTGATGGCGGTCTCAACATAATCAGCAGAGTTGGGATCCATGGACAGGTTGTCAAATAGCTCGACGATATTGGCCGGATCGTCCTGGGCGATCACCAGTTTGAATTCGGTGGTCGGGTTGCTCGTGGAATCCTGCACCGTTACCAGAAGCCCGTTACCCCATGCACCCGCGCCATTCGCGGTTATCCGCAGACTATTACGCGGAGAAGTTGTCTCCCGGTCCGGCAGATCACGGGTAGCTGGCGTGGAACTCACCACGTTCAGCGCGCGCACGATGTAGCATCGCTTGCCGCCCGTGTTGAAGAACTGCGAGACCGCATAGGGTAGATAACTGCTCGGAACTAAGTCGCCAAACGCACGTGTGAACTGGGCCCAACTGGTAATGAACGTTGCTTTGTTCGGAACGCCTTTGGCGGTGGTGCCGATGAAGGCGGCTGTGGAAGTCCCAACTCCTTCAATCGGCCGGACTCCGCTTGATACTTCTTCAACAAATACTCCCGGATGAAGGTACTCTGCCATCTTTCCTCCTGATCACGATCTTGTTGGTACTGCCGATATTCGCAATGCTTGATCATTTGCGTCTTTTCGGGAGCACGTTGTTGTCCTGAGAGCCCATGTTGCTGATCCTTTGACCTCGTAAACGTCGGTTTCGGCGTCTATTCCTTGGGAGCACGTCCCGATGATTTCTTGCCACCGTCGCTATCGCCGTCACTGCCTGCTTTCGGAACCTGTGCGGAAGCTGCTTGTGCTGCATCGGATCCAGAGACTTTCCCAGACTGGCTGGCAGGTTTTTCACCGGATGCGTCCTGGGATTTGTCCGCTGTCGATTTATCGCGGGTGGATCGTGTCCCCTTTTTTGTTGCCGGACGGCCCTCGTATTCCAGGACTTCATCCATGCTGGCGTCGATGCGCCGGGCGAGGCCTTGTTGCTCCCAGGTTCTGAGGTGCACGTTGTCATACAGGGATTCCTCGCGTAGCGGTGCTGAGACCTGATTCGGTTCTACGTACACGACTCTCCCGCCGCGGAGGTCCAGTGCCAGACGGTGTCTACTCAGGTTTTGAATTCTGCAAGCCATTGATCTCTCCTCTTCCTTCAGGACGCACCTTTCAGGCTCAAGTTCCGTTCTGCACACCCGGTTCCAGCAAGCCCGAGTACGCACCAAATTCTGCATTCATGCAGCGCCTCCCAACCTTCTCCAGTTCCCGCCGGGTGGCGCGCACACAGTGCCGCATGGCGATGTGAGAACCTTCTTCTGACGCCAGAAGGGCCGCCCACAGCGCAATGTTCGTTATGTGGCCTCCAGCCAGCTCGAACTGTCGCGCAAGAAATGTGAAGTCCACATCAGTGGCCAAAGGCGCTTCGCGCGGAAAACTCTGCTTCCAAATGCGCAGCCGGTCTTCCCAGGAAGGCACCGGAAACTCCACTACGATCTGCATGCGGCGAAGGAAAGCCTCGTCCAGGTGTTGTCGCATATTGGTGGCCAGCACCACTACGCCCTCAAAACTCTCAATCTGTTGCAGCAGGTAATTGATCTCGATATTGGCGTAACGGTCATGCGCGTCCTTTACTTCTGAACGTTTGCCAAAGAGCGCATCCGCCTCGTCAAAAAACAGGATGGCGTCCGAGTATTCTGCTTCCCGGAAGATGCGCGACAGGTTCTTCTCGGTTTCGCCGATGTACTTGCTCACGACCGTTGCCAGGTCGATCCGGTAGATATCCATCTCTAAAGCGGTAGCAATCACTTCAGCCGCCATTGTCTTGCCTGTTCCTGGAGGCCCGGAAAACAGCACTGTAATGCCCTTTCCGCGGCTCATCAGCGAACTAAATCTCCACTCCTCCATAACCCTGCGTCTTTGCTGGACGTGCCGGACCACATCACGCACCAACTCCTTTCGCTTCGCCGGAAGCACCAGTTGTTCCCAGTGGTAGATGGGCTTGAGTTTTTTAGCGAGTGCGCCCAGGTTAGGCGCGGAAACATGCCCCGCCTCGGCGTGTAATTGCGCGCGCCACGCGTCGGCATTCTCCGGATCGGTCACGACGTGGGCCGCTCTGCGAAAAGCGATAGCAAGCTGCCCCGGTGACAAGCGAAACTTCACAGCCAGAGCTTCACTGATAGCAGGAATCTCAGAATCGGACATCCGTGTGGTCTGTGCGAGCAATCCGGCCCACAACTCGTTCCGTTCCCGATTGCTGAGTTCCGGAATCATGATCGTGACTTGCCGGTGCCGTGAGAACCATGCGGTCCCGCCTTCCGTCTCTTCGCGCAGCACGAAAAGGATCCATCCCCGCTCTTCCATCAGACGACCAAGGAGCAGGCGCAATTCAGGGCCGCGCTCCGGGTTTTGAATCACCGCATCAAAGTTTCCCAGCACCAGAGGAGCGGCGTGCAGCAGTGAATCGCGGAAGGCCCGCAGTATGACGTGTTCAAAACGAGGGTGTTTGAGCAGGCGCGCGCAGTCCACAGGAATCACGCCGAGCCCAGTCTGCCAGCAGGCCGATTCCACCGCGTGCCGACGGCCCGAACCCCTGCGTCCGACCACAGAAATCACCAGCCGGTCACGCTTGAGCGGCTCATGTTCGAGGTACTCGGTAAGGTAGGGACGAATCCGGTTTGCCGGTTCGCGGTTGGCTCCCCACAGTCTTTCTGCTTCCCCTGGATACTCCCGCTCCAGCCAGACTGATTCCAACTCGGAATCGAGCTTGTAGTCCTGAAACAGGAACTGCACCACAGCAGGGTCAACTTTCAGGCACCGCGCCAAAGGTGAGTTGCTGGCTTGCTCTTCCACCCACTGTAACAATCCGCTCCGTAACAGCTCTGACGTCGACGCGAGCAACGCCCGGCACCGTGCTATCGTCGCCGGCGTTGCCAGTAATCTCAGCAGAAGATCAACGGAGGGATACTTCTGCGTGACGTCGTCATTGAGATATCCGAACAGTTTCTGATAACGCGTTTCCAGTTCCGGCGCCAGGCAGACGAGAATCGTTTCAGTCTCAAAGACACTCAGGTGAAAGCGTTCCTTGATCAGTGCCAGCGGCAGCACCACGCCTGCAGCGCGGCTTGCGTTAATGCGCGGTTCAGCAGCCTGCAACAGGGTTTCAGCTTCGGCGACCGGTCTTGACACTTGCGTGCGTGGCGAGAGCAGGTCACGCGCCTCAAGATCGGTAATCACCAGCCCCCGCAAATTGAGGTCTTCGCTCCTGTGCCGTCCCGCAGGCAATTCTTCCAGCAGTTGGGCAAGGCGTTCATCGAGAGCGCGGCAAAGGGATGTGAGCATCTCCATCCCATTGGCGTAAGGCGCAGTTGCGATATGGGCCACACTCTCTGGCGCCTGCAGAGTGGTCGCATTCATCGCAATGTCTCCAGCCTGAGGTGGCGCTCATCAACGCGGGCGACAGACCTGCTCACTGTGCTATCAATGAGCACGGCGCACACTTCGTAGGTCATGGAGAGACGGTAATGTCTCTGCCCAAACACGCGTGACAGCTCCGTCATCTGGTCCAGAGTCAGCATGTGCGGGATGATCTTGAGTTCCTCGATTACATTGGTCAGGCTAGGGTCGAAATTAGCAGGCGGGATGCTGGGCTGATCATTGAATACCTGGATGACTTCTCCCAGAGTCACCTGAATATCCAGCTGCGAAGGGCCATACGGCGTCACAAGGTAAAAGAGGTTTATACCAACCGGAGGCCCCGTCAGCACCGTGGGCGACGTCGGAAGGCTGTCATTGTTGGTAAAAAACGGGTTATATTCCACCCGATAGAGATATAGATGGATCAGGGATGTGGAGTCCGAAATCGTATCAGACGGGGCTTTTTCATCATCAACTTCAACACCCGTCTTAACTTTCAGAAACGCAGCCAGGCTTTTTGTTACTCCCGAGATCGCCCGAAAATCGCTCATTGTCCTTAGTTCGCCTTACCTCTTAGAAACTCAATCGCTTGTTGCATGCCTACTTCCGAAACTCCATATACGAAGGTGTGCGTAATCAGCATCTGCTTCACCAGCCACCCCCAGCCGGTAAGTATGTCTAATGCCTGTTGCAACTCCGCTGCCGTAAAGCTGATATCTGAAGGCAGCCACCAGTCGCGGATACCTTCCAGCGTGTCCCGCGCGTCAGGATGCCGGCTCACGTATTGCGCAATTTCATGAATGGCCCGCGCGACCGTGTGGGGCAGGTCCTCGGGGTTAGTCATCGATCTCGCAAAGCAGCAATCAAGGTTCCATCGGCACAAACGGAGCTCCCGCGCGGCACTCAGCCGCGCAGCTCGGTTTTTTGCAGTATTTCTTATTCACTCTGAACTAAGTGGGAATGGACACTGCGACAACTTTGTCGCATAGGAAGTAGCGCAATCGCGGGGAACGCGTGTCGTGTAACCGCGAGCGCAGGTGCGGCAGGAATGTCGCACCTGCGCACTCGGTAGCGCACTTTTTATCAGAGAAATTTCCCGCCGCAGATGCAAATTGGAGGTAATATTTTTCGGATCTAATTTCTACTGTTTCTTAGGGAAAGATGCTGCAAGTACGTCATCATCCATAGCTACAATTTCAAACTCAGGGAAGTGCATGAGCTGCCATCGTGTGCTGTTCGTTGACCTGGGACAAAGTACTTGTTCGAGCGGTAATTGCGGATTACTGGCCCGCGTGGTCAGTCAATGGTTAGGAAGAAGTGAGTGTCTTACCAGCAGAAGTGTTGAAAGACGCCTTGATCCCCCGCCAGACCTAGTAATTGTCCGTCCTATGGGAATGGAATCTCTTTTGGAGAACCTCCGTGCCCTGCGCGCCCAATACGAGAACGTCCCTGTTCTCAGTGTGATGTGTGGCTCATGGTCCAGCGGTGAATTGCTGGAATGCTTTACGGAAGGCCTTGATGACTTCGTGGAATGCCCGATACGCGAAGCAGACTTCGTCGTACGCACCAGCCGGTTGATGTTTCAGGCCCGGCCTCACCCCGGTCTGCTGCAACTTCCTGCATCGCGCCTTCACCTTGAATTCCTTGTAGGCGAAAGCCAACCCTTCCAGAGCCTCCTTGGCAAGCTCCCGCAGGTGGCCCGATCCAGGATGACCGTGCTGCTTTCAGGCGAGACCGGCACCGGCAAGGAACTTTTTGCGCGGGCCATTCACTACATCAGTCCGCGCAAAGGGCATCCTTTTATTCCCGTGAATTGTGGCGGGTTGCCGGACCATCTGCTGGAAAATGAGTTGTTCGGCCACGTGCGCGGAGCTTACACAGATGCTCATGCCAGTCATGGTGGATTGCTATCCGCCGCTGAGGGCGGTACGCTCTTTCTGGATGAAGTTGATTCACTCAGCCTCCTCTCCCAGGTCAAATTGCTGCGCTTCCTGCAGGACCGCGAGTACCGTCCCCTGGGCTCCAACAAAACTTTGACCGCTGACATCCGCGTGATTGCCTCAACCAACGCAGACCTGCGGAAGCTCGTCGAGGCCCGTCTGTTCCGCGAAGACCTTCTCCATCGCCTCAACGTGTTGTGCCTGTCGATTCCGCCCCTGCGCGAACGTGCTGATGATATCCCTCGATTTGCCGGTCATTTTCTGCTCAAGATTGCGGCGCAGGAAAGCCAGGAACCCAAAAGGCTTACGATTTCCGCGCTGCGCAAGCTCCAGAACTATGGATGGCCAGGCAATGTGCGCGAACTTGAAGGTGTGATTCAGCGTGCGGTCATCATGTCTGCAGACAATGCGGTGGATGCTGCAGACCTTGAGCTGCCAACGGATGCTTCCACCGGGACCCACTCTTTTCGTGAAGTCAAGAACCAGATTATTGGGAAATTCGAGCGTGCCCAGCTTGTAAGCTTGTTGCTTGCTCATCAGGGTAACTTGACCCGTGCTGCCCACGAGGCAGGTACCAATCGGCGTACGCTGCAGCGACTGGTCAAGAAATATGAATTACAGCGTGTGCAGTTCGAAAGCCGCTGAGAGCATGTTCCACCTCGTTGCTGTAAAGAATGGGAACGTGGCACTCCGGTTGCAGCTACATATTAGGCGAATCGCTCGATGCTAAGCACAGTTTCACCGGTTTCTTTGCTAATAGCTGTCCTTGCGGTCTGGAGGGTGACCCACCTGCTTTGGGACGAGGACGGTCCGTGGAACATCTTGGCACGCTTGCGCCGGCTTGCGGGTAACGGGTGGTTCGGAACCGTGCTTGATTGTTTTTATTGCTTGAGTCTGTGGATGGCTGCTCCACTTGGGTGGCTTTGGGGACACACGTGGTTGGAACGCATTCTATTGTGGCTTGCGCTTTCCGCTGGGGCCATACTTCTGGAACGTATTACTGCTGATCCATCTGACAAGTTTCCGGGGCCTTTGGCTGATAATTCACAATCGATGGCAACGCCGTCGTCCGGCGTTCGACCCGCTGAATGGCACGAAGAACGGTTGACTGGGTCAGGAAGGGAGAATTAGCAGCATGCCGTGTTGTGGCAAAAAGCGAGCGGCGGAAAGACTGTCCCGAGGAGAGGCCCGATCCTCCGCAGCCCCTTCACCAGTCACTTCCGCGCCGCTGGCGGCGGTTCGGCCCGCGATCCCAAAGCAATCTCGGCCAGCCCTGTTGGCTACCCCGAAATTCCCAGTTGCTATAAGTCCTCCGCCAGTTGCACGCGCACAAGCAGCGTCACGGCCACCCGCGATTATTCAAACCAGTGATTCAGAACCTCCCGGCGATGTCGAGTTTGAATACACCGGCACCGGACGCCTGACTGTCACCGGACCGGTAACGGGAGCCACTTATTATTTCAGCGCTATCAGTCCAAGTGTAAGTGTGCACGGCGCGGACGCACCTTCGCTCATCCCCATACCTGGTCTGAAAATTGTTTCCTGATTCACCGAACATCTCAAGCATGCTCACGTGAGTTTCTGGAGGTGGCTGAAATGACTTCTCCGTTAGCACTCGAAGTTGAGCCGATAGACGAACGTGAGCGGATGCGAGCCATGCTTCCCGGCGTGCCAACATGCTCATCCCCGGAGAAACTCCTGCTGCAGGAGCATGGAAGCACCATCCAGAACAAGAGTTCGACAAACGAAAACTGACCGCGTAGAACAGGGGAACGAAAATCCGTTCCCTCGCGATTTTCACCGGATGATGTAAGTGATTGAAACGGTTGGTTGCGGGGGGTGGATTTGAACCACCGACCTTTGGGGTATGAGCCCAACGAGCTACCAGGCTGCTCCACCCCGCAAATTCAATATAACAGCGGAGATAGATGGGGTCAAACCTGCGGTGCTCCCTGATGTGATACTTTCATTCTGTTGCTCATCACGCGAGAATGAAACAGCTTGCAAAGACCTTACCGGGTGCGTTGGTGCTTCTTGCCTCAACTCTCCTGTGTGTGTCCGCGCAGTCACCTCTCACTACACCAGCGGCCCTCTCGCAGAGCGGGTCTCCGTCTGGTTCCAGAGCCTCCAAGCAATCCTCCACTCCACTCGGACAACATCGAGACGAAACATCGGCAGGGTCGGTTAAGCCGCGTCCCAGAATTGGCGTTGCACTCGGCGGAGGAGCGGCTTTAGGCCTCGCCCACATTGGCGTGCTGAGATATTTTGAAGAGCATCACATCCCCATGGATTACATAGCAGGGACCAGCATGGGCGGACTGGTAGGCGGGTTCTATGCCACTGGGATGTCGGCTACCGTTCTTGAAGATCGAGCGCGCGAGGCGCCGTGGGACGATCTGCTGAGCCCCAACTACCGGTTCCTTGATGAGCCGATTGTGGAAAAGCAGGAGTGGAACCGGCAACCGGGCTGGCTGACGTTGCGTTTTGGACGCCACTTGAACCTTCCCGCCGGCCTGAACTCCGGCCAAAGACTCGCGCTCATGTTGAGCCGGAACACAGAGCCGTACTCTAATCTGGCCACATTTGACGAACTGCCTACGCCATTCCGCTGTGTGGCAACAGACCTGGTCAGCGGCAGTCCGATAGTACTCGATCATGGATCCCTGCCCAAGGCCTTGCGATCGACCATGGCCATCCCGGGAATCTTTACGCCTGTCAACTGGGAAGGCAAAGTGCTGGTCGACGGTGGGGTCACAAACAACCTGCCGTCGAACGTGGTGCGCGGTATGGGTGCAGACAAGGTGATTGCCGTGCTAGTGCAAGTGCCAAACCCAAGCGCAAAGCAGTTCACATCTTTGGCGGCGGTTCTGAGACAGAGTGTCTCGATTTCGATCGCACAAAATGAACGCCAGGGCGCAGCCGAAGCTGACACTGTGATTCGTGTGGTTCTTAAAGGAGTGACGTCGACGGATTACGAGGAGTCGAGAAAGATCATCAAGCAGGGGTATGACGCCGCTAAGGCCATGGCCGGTGAACTTGATGGTTACTCCGTTTCGCCGGACGAGTGGCAACGGTACCTCGCAGAGCGGAAAGCGCGCACGCGCGCTCAGCAGTTCCGCGGTCCGCTCATCCAGGTGAACGCAGCTCAGCCAGTGATCGAGAGTAATGCCAACCACGAACTCCGGCGCAAACTTGGTTCGGGCGAATTTGATCAAGACCACTTAGAAGACGTACTTTCCGGCGTAGTCGCAGCAACCGGGTTGCCGGGTGCTTATTACGAGTGGATGAGGCACACTGACGGTCGTGAAGGTTATCGGGTGGAATTTCTGGAGCGACCTGATCACATTCTCCTGTTGCGCCCTGCAGTGGCGTTCAATGTCTCCAACGAAGAGCCCACGCGGGCGGCTTTGAATCTGGGCACCACGTGGGTTCCACTGTCTACCTACAAATCGCGTGTTTTGGGCAGCTTCTTCCTGGGCTATGATCCGGGAGTACGCGGCGAATACTACGTTCCATACGACGGCAGCGCATATTTCATTGCCCCGGGATTCACCATCCAGAGACTTCATAATACCGTCTATACCGCTGCCGATCGAACGACATTCCTGCGCGACAGATTTGCCACAAGCTTTTATGCAGGCATAGGAACATGGCGATTCGTCCAGTTTCGGTTTGGGGCACGCGCTGGCTACGATTCTTACAACCAACCGGTCACGTTTGACGGCATCAGAACAGACAGCACAGCATTCGCAGATCCGGAAGGGGTCTTCATCTATAACACGCAGGACTCAGTCGCGATTCCGAGTCACGGGACGCGCATTGATGCGGCCGTGGGATACAGTTTTCGCGAGCAGTCGTTTCCCTATTTCACTGGTCAATTCAGCAGCTTCCATACCTGGGGAAAGCACGTATCACTCTTCGCACGGGGCAATGGTGGCTCGGGGTTTGGGAGAAATCTCGGCTTTTTTGACAGGTTCACCGTTGGTGGCCAAGGTACGCTCGATGCGTATCGCTATCAGGAGTTTCACACGAACTCCTTCGGTGCAGCTGGAGTTGGAGTGATGCTTCGCGGTCCGGCAATCAGGTCTTTATCTACCTCAGCCAATTTGGCAGTGTGGCACGAAGTGGGCCGGCTTGATCTTGGATCGTCAGGCTGGCAAACGCACCAGAGCAGCGCAGTCGGACTTTTCTTTCCCACTCCCGTAGGCGCACTCGGAGCCACGGTGGCTTTCAAGGAAGATGGGCGCGCACGATTCCGGCTGTCGTTAGGAAGCTTCTAATCCAAGCTCAGTTGCAGGCGAGCGTCTCCCCCGCACTGCTTTTCGTGAGACAGCCTTGATCGAAGTAGGTGTGAGCTCCGAGCTGCTGATACACCAGCACGGTACGCGCGCCGTTTGGTCCGGGAGTAGAAGCCTTGATCTGAGACTTTGATTCCGCGGCTTCCGGTCCTCCCTTCAACGCCTCGGTCAGGACTCGCCCGGTATGGGTTCCATGTCCTCCGGCGAACTGCCAACCCATGATGTGCGCCACCGTGATCGCCACATCGGCATTGCTCGCGGGCGCCCGATCTACATAGCCTGATTTGAAGTCTGGCCCTTCGGCCAGCATGTTATTGAACGTGTCGGCACGGCTGAAACTGCCGTGCATGCCCTGTCCGGTGTGAAGAGTAGAGTCAGCAATCTCAACTCGGGACAGGAAATCTTTGCCCATGGAGAAACTTTTGAAGTTCACCACCATCGCTGGTTTTGGGATTTTGGTTGCGCCAATCAGGCCGACTGTGCTCATGGGCAGCGTGCCCGGAATTTCGCCGAGATCATCGCGAACGAAAACACCGTCAACATAATCTTGAGTCAGAAGGAAATCTACGATGGTACGCGCGAGTTTCTTGTTGCTCTCGACTTTGTCAGAAGATTCTTGCGGAAGGTAGATCAGATCCGAGCCGCCGTTCGCGGCCACAAGGACTTCAGCATCGGTGGACTCACCTTCGCGAGGGACTTTACCAGTTCCACCGATAATGGCATGGCCCGCTTGCGGATGGTGTGCGAAACGCTCCGTCTCTTCGACTTTCACGGGCTGGTAATAGGTAACGTCTCCTACGCCGTGCGAATACGTGCTCGCATCAGGGTCGTACATTGGTTTCTTGAGCGCATGCGCCAGATCAATAGCGAGAAATCCCGGCGGCAGTTGCCCTTGCTTCACATCGGAGTACAGCTTTCCCGCTGCGTAACTTCTCGTGGGTGTGCCCGTGCGATCGAGTTCACGATGGCTGATGGTGGAGAAGCCGTGGTCGGCCGCGATGATAATGTCCGTCTTTTCGAACAGGTCGTTGTGGCGCAGGTAGTCCACAATCTGCCAGAGAC
>DATAEJ010000228.1:0-6624 GCA_036258095.1 Candidatus Angelobacter sp.
AGTTCCGCGCAGGGTATCAGCCGTGGGCGCCGGGCGCGCCGCCATCGTACGGCGTGATCGGACCCGAACTCACCGAGCACCAGCGCTGGGCGATTGTCGAGTACCTGAAAGTCCACCGCGATGATCCTAACGATCACTCCTGTTCGGTCTACATTCCTCCACCGCCGCCGCGCTGCCGGCCTTCTTCCACGAGGTGCAAACTGCCGTGAAAATCCTGAAGCTAGTTCTCAAATGGCTGGGCGCTGTTCTGCTGCTGCTGGCTCTCGCGGTGGTCTACCTCTACAACCACGATCGTGGCCCGTCCGATGCGCCGATGGGCGAACACGTGACTCCAAATGAAGATTTCCTGACGGCCGAGATCGTGCGTTCGGCGATCGATGTCTCCATTCAGGACCGCACCAAGCTGATCCAGAATGCCGCCGCGCACGAGCCGCCACCCAGCACGGACAAGACGGCGCCTGGCTTTCGCACGCACAACTACCAGCGCGACGTGCATACCAAGGGACACGGCTGCGTGAAAGCCACCTTCAAAGTGGATCGTGTGCCGCCGCAGTTTGCCTTCGGCGTATTCGCCAGACCTGCCGAATATGACGCTTTGGTCCGTTTTTCCAGCGGCAATCCCGGCGTCTTTCCGGACTCGGAGAAAGATGCGCGTGGCATTGCGATCAAGCTGTTCAACGTTGATGGGAAAAAGCTTTTGCCCGGAGAGGAAGACGAGACCACGCAGGATTTCCTGCTGATGAACAATCCGATCTTCTTCTTCCGCACCATTGAAGAATACGCGCAGTTTAACCAGATGTTGGCGTATGACGACGCCCTGCATTACTTCATCAACCCGAGAATCAGCCCACTGAAGTGGCATCTGCGCGAATTGAAACTGCTGTTCGATACCAAAAAGCCTCGTCCTGACAGCCTGATGACCGAGCGCTACTGGAGCGCAGCAGCTTATGCCCTTGGGCCGAGCCAGTATGTGCACTACAGCATGGCGCCGTGCGCGAAGAACAAAGCCATGCCGCCGGACGCAAAGGCACAGCGTGAGTTCGGCTATGACTATTTACGGCTGGAGCTGGCAAACCAGGCGAAGAGCGGGGGCGCGTGCCTTGAGTTCATGATTCAGCCGCAGGTCGCAGGCAAGGAAATGCCAGTGGAGGACAACACGGTCGAGTGGAGTGAATCGGACTCGCCTTTCGTGAAAGTCGCCATGCTTGAACTGAAGGCAGATCCTGACATGAACACGGCGGAGCGCAATACCCAGTGCGAAGGTCTCTCTTACAATCCGTGGCACTCGCTGGTAGAACACCGGCCGGTCGGCGTGATGAACCGCGCGCGCAAGGCTTTGTATCAAGAGATGGGCAGGTTCCGCCGCGCGAAGAACTGTCCGGAGTTCTGCCAGGAAAAATGTAAGGCTGGCGGCTGTAGTGCTGGATGCGCTGACGCGTGCGTTGCGGCGTGTCCGTTGCTGAACGAACCGGCGGGAACAGAGTTACCTGCGGCGGCTTGCAAGGCAGAGCCTGCGTTGAAAGCGAAGCTACAGGCAAAATAAATTGGTTGGATCAGACGATGACGCGCTCGTCGCCGACGCGGCGCGTCACGCGTTCTCGATCGAGATACTCGAGCAGCGGGATCGCGTATTTGCGCGAGACTCCGGTGAGGTCCTTGAAGGCGCCGACGTCAATTTTGGGCGATTTCGCCTTCTGAGCTGTCATCAACTGCCGCAACTGCTCCAGCGCAGAATGGTGAAAGACCAGTTCATCCGCCAGCTTCACCAGCACACGGTCGCGCAGCAGCAATGTAACCAGCTTCTGTGCGCGAGCCTTGTCCACCGGCACTGAGGCCAGCACTTCTTTCATCAGCGGGACCTTGAGCCCGGCTGTGGCGAATGCCTTCTCAATCTGCTCTTTGGCTTTGGCCTCGTCATCCTTCAGCTCTACTCCGCGACCGGCCAGTCGCACCTGCTCGCCGGCGACTTCGGCTTTCTTGTCACGCGCGAGTTGGGTAAGAATGCCTTCCATGACGGCCTGATGAAGGCCTATTTTTGATCGCAATTCCTCTTTGCTGATGCCGCCGACGAGCGGGTTCGCCTTGTGAAACGCGTCCAGAGCGGCCAGCGTGGCTTCACGTGCGTTCTTGAACGCCTCTGCAGCGAGATAAAGATCTCCTGACTGCACAATCCGTCCCTGCTGAGTAAGCGCAGTGAGGATGGGCTTCAGCGCGGATGGCTTGAGTCCGGTCTCCTGTACCGCAAAAACCATGCTCAACCCATCTTTGCCGCAACGGGTGATGCGCGCCAGCACGGCATCCTCGCGCGAGCCGCCGGCGACAGTGTGCAGGAATTTGAGCCGTGCTTCTTTTTTCTGGCGCGCCAGCGGGAACGCGTCAAGCACAAGCGCACCTCCGACGGTCACCACCGGCGAGAACTGCCGCAGGATGGCACGGTCACCTGGCAGCACGAGAACTGGGTGGTCGGTGCGGAGTTGAGCCAGCCCCATTGATCCCGGCTTAAGCTCACTGCCTTCGTGCAGTGAGACCTCAGCAATCGTTTCCGACGTAAACGCATGTAGATGCACGCGTGCGCGGTTCTTGAGCGGCTTTGCGTCCTTGAGCAGTGAGATCTGGACATCGAGTCGCTGGGTGGTGCCGAGTGTGTCCGGCGAGGCAAGCGTCATGCCGCGGCCGAGCTCTTCCAGCTGTACCCCGGAGAGATTGACGGCGGTGCGCTGGCCGGCTACAGCCTGATCGGTAGCGGCGCCATGTACCTGAAGACCACGAACACGAGCACGCTTTTTCTCGGGAAAGATTTCGACCTCTTCTTCCTTCTTTATCTTGCCCGCGATGAGAGTTCCAGTCACCACGGTGCCGAAGCCCTTCATCACAAATGCGCGATCCACCGGAAGGCGCAGGATTGCGTCAGTATCGCGCGCGGGGACATCAGCAGCCAGGCGCACGATCTCGTGCTTCAATTCGTCCAGTCCGGCACCGCTAATGGCGCTCACCGAAACGATGGGCGAGCGGGCGGTGTCAAGAAACGAGCCACGCACAAAATCTTCTACTTCAAGTTTCACAACGCTGAGCGTGTCCTCATCCACCAGATCGGCTTTGGTGATCACCGTGATGCCGCGCGGGATGGAAAGCAAGCGGCAGATCTCGAAGTGCTCACGGGTCTGAGGCTTGATGGATTCGTCGGCGGCGATCACCAGCAGGACCATATCCATTCCGCCGACTCCGGCGAGCATGTTGCGCACGAAGCGTTCGTGGCCGGGAACGTCAATGAAACCGAGCCGTAGCTTTTCGCCGCTCGGTGCAACAAGTTCCAGATGGGCGAAGCCGAGATCAATGGTGATCCCGCGACGTTTTTCTTCTTCCAGGCGATCGGCATCAATGCCGGTCAGCGCTTTGACGAGCGAAGTCTTGCCGTGGTCGATGTGTCCGGCGGTACCGATGATGATGGGTTTCATTCCCGGTTCTGGGGCAAGCCTCCGCTGACTGGTGGGCCTCTCTTTAATGACCAGCGAACGCAGCGCAGAAACCAGTGTAATCGATGCCGACAGCGCCGACCTGCAACCCCGCTTATGGTGTCCGCATCTATCCAAACGAGCTAGAAAAGATTAAAGCTTCGCGCATGTTGGGCGAGGCTTAGACGAAGAGGACCGAGAACCTGCGGTCCTCTTTTGTTTTTCCTGAGCATTCCGATGGGCAGTGGCTCAACCTTCCTGCCCCACCCGCCAGGCTGCTCACCTTTCGAAATGAGGATGACAGGACGACTCCGCTGGTATTCCTAAGTGTGCAAACCGCTGCAACTATTCATCCGCGACGGGGCTAAGCGGCTCCTTATAAGGCGTTGGAGATAAAGAGAATCAGCAAATTCGGCAGGCGGTTGAAAAGTGTGGCGCTCTCGCGAGCACATAACCTTTGGAAACCGCAACCAGCTACTCTGGCACTTCCCGTGCACTCTTAACGACCCAAACTGGCGCTTCAGATGGTAAACGAAAGCGCTTAAAGGCAGTTAACTGTGCCCCACAACCTGAGAAGCAATCTGGAAACTGGCGGCGAAGAGGTGCTTCTTCGCCACGCGAAGGCCTGGAACGAACTATGTGACCGGGCCGGCTTAGCTCCATTCCATCGGCCGGAATGGATCATCTCCTACCTACGCGCGTTTGAGGAAAAACCCGAGATCAGCTTGTTAACGATAACTTCGGGTGAGGACCTGCTCGCTGTTCTGCCGCTGATCGCCACGCGAGGCTGGTATTCCGGCATTCCGGTACGCAAGCTGGCAGGACCGGCCAACGCACACTCGGTACGCTTTGACCTTGTGGTTGCTCCCGACGTCTCCATTGACGCGGCCGCCTCATTAATGTGGGAACAACTCAAGCATGCCCCAGGCTGGCATATGCTGGAATTGCCTGTGTTCCCTCAGCACGGTGGATGCGAAAAGATCATTGCACTTGCTGAAGCAGACGGGCATAAGACACTGACGTTCCTTTTCCAGGACAGCCCCATACTGCGCATGCGCCGGGAGGATACCGGCAAGCTGAATCCAATGGGTGCTACCAGCCGCCACTTCCGGCATGAGCTGCGCCGCTTCGCTCGCCTGTTAACGGAAGAAACCGGAAACACGCCCCGGCTTGTTTGCCACAAGGATCCGGATCCCGACAGCCTGGAACGGTTTTACCGGCTCGAGGCCGCCGGTTGGAAGGGCGAAAACGGTTCGGCGATTGCTTGTGATGTGCAGACGCGGCAGTTCTATGACACCATTGCGCAGGAAGGTTCCCGTCGCGGGTACTTCTGCCTGCACACCCTGGAAACTGATGGCAGGCTTGCGGCAGCAGCCTTCAGCGTGAAGACCGAGCATTGCTTCTCACCCATGAAGATTGCCTATGACGAGTCATTACATCGTGGCGGCCCTGGACAACTGCTCTTCCAGAGCATGTTGCAGGAATGCGCGGAAAGTCAGATTCCGGAATTCTTTTTCGGCGGCTCCAAGGACCGTTACAAGACCTGCTGGACGGAAGAGACGCTGCCGCATTTCAATGGCTATATCTTCCGGCCCGGATCGCGAGCCCGGCTGGCATATGAGTGCAGAATCAAGGTTCTTTCACCTCTAGGAAGGCTTCGCCGGCAGATCAAGGCCCGACTCGAGGAGCGAAATCGCAAGATTAACAACGTTAAACAGAAGCGTGCAGCTTAAGGTGTCCGGAACACCTTTGAGCCTATACTCGCACCAAGCTGCCCGCGGGAAACGAACAAGGTAAGTCAAGGAGGACCCAGCCCATGAAAATCGCAATCGTCTGCTGCCCATTCAAAACTTCTTACGGCTCTTATGCCAGCTCGCTTCGTGCTGAGCTGGAAAAGCTGGGCGGAAGCACCGTGCAGTGGGTGGGTTCCAACTGCGGTTGCGGCGACCCTGTGGAGACCAGCCGGGACTTCCAGACGAAGGATTGCAGCTATTTCGATATGCCAATCCTGGTCGACTTCCGCTCCAAGACTCCATGGAAGCGCAAGGCCCGCGGCGCCGCGCGGACGTTGATTCTTTCCGCCCGCGCCAAACGCTACGCCAAGCTCTCCGACGGCGCTGAGGTTGTCCACTTTCAGCAGATCCTGAATGCTTACGGATCGAAGGCCGTCTTTCCGTGGCTCAAGCGTCCTTCGGACTCGGCCCGCGTGGTAACAGTACACGAGCTTGATCCCGATCAGCAGGAAAGACCGGAGACGAACAAGACCTACAACCTGGCCGATGCCGTGATCGTGCACTGTGAAGACCTGCGCCAGCAGCTCATCAGGCTGGGAGTGCAGCCGGAGAAGGTGCATGTAATGCTGTACGGCACCAATGTCCCGGCGTCTGCGCCTGGTGCGGTGCGAGACGGAATTGTGTTCTATGGCGGTCACAAGCTGATGACGGGAAAAGGCATTGATACTTTTTTCAAGGCCATGGCCATTGTGAAAGAGCGGCTGGGTGCGAAGATGCCGCGGCTTAAGATCCATGGTCACTTCGGCCCGGTGACTCCCGACGGAGGCAGGGAGCTTGCGGCAGCAAACGGGCTCAGCGAACTCACGGATTGGCTCAACCAGATCGACGACAACAGAATCTTCGATCTCTACCACCGGTCGCAGGTCAGCATATTGCCGTTCACCGGCAGCTTTGCTGGATTGCCTGCGTCCATGGCGGGCATCTGCGGACTGCCTGTGGTCTGCACGAGGAAAGCCGGCCTGCCCGATCATTTGGGCGACAGCGGCATTTACATTGACGAGAACAACCCGCAGCAGCTCGCCGACGCCGTCATCGAACTCCTCACTGACCAGTCGCACTGGAAACAGGCAAGTGACCGCATTCTCAAACGCGCGCAGGAAAACCTGACCTGGAAAGTGATCGCGGGCAAAACGTTCAAGATTTATCAGGACGCAATCAGGAACAGGGGCAAAGTACACCAGCACGCGGAAGAAGAAGCGATGGCGGTGCGCAGCTAACGGTTCTGAATCATCGGAGAAAAACAATCACCCGGGCAGGCGGCCCGGGTGTTTTGTTTGGAGTAAGAAATAAGTAAGAAAAACTTCAGAGTGCATCAAGGACTCCTTTCCACAGCAAACCTTAAGTTTGGTCATCAGGGACAAACGAACTGATTCAGCTCC
>DATAEJ010000229.1:0-32137 GCA_036258095.1 Candidatus Angelobacter sp.
GGACCGGTGAACTCATTCACCAGCTGCCAGGCGGCATCCAGATCCACCAGGTTGTTGTACGAGAGTTCCTTCCCGTGCAACTGTTCGCTGCCCGCGATTCCGCCGGCGCGCGTGCCGTAAAGCGCCGCGGACTGGTGCGGATTCTCGCCGTACCGCAGATCCATCAGCTTCTCCGCGCCGATATCGAGACGCACCGGCAGAGGCGCCGCCCCATCCACCTGCGCTAGACGCGCGCTAATCGCGCTATCGTACTCGGCCGTCGTGCGGAATGCTTCTTGCGCAAGCCGCCACTTGGTTTCGTGTGAAATCGCGCCGCCGGAATCGCGCATCTCGTTTGCGATGGCCGCGTAATCACCGGGTGAGACCACCACCGCCACATCTTGAAAATTCTTGGCCGCCGAACGGATCATCGTTGGTCCGCCGATGTCGATGTTCTCGATCAGCTCGTCCAGCGTGACGCCGGCTTTGGCCGCAGCCTTTTCGAACTGGTAGAGATTCACCACCACCATGTCGATCGGCTGAATGCCGTGCTGCTTTGCCGCAGCCACATGTTCAGGGTTGTTGCGCACGTGCAGGATGCCGCCGTGCACCCGGGGATGCAGCGTCTTTACGCGGCCATCCATCATCTCGGGAAATCCGGTGAGTTCCGAGATATCCTTCACCGGAACGCCGGATTCGCGCAGCAACTTTGCTGTCCCGCCGGTGGAAACCAACTCCACCTTCAGTGCGGCAAGCTTGCCCGCAAACTCCACCAGACCGGATTTATCGGTGACGCTGAGAATCGCACGCTGAATTCTGGGCACGGGTGTTCCTCGGAGAGAATTTGGCAGAACAATTAAGGTATCAGCCGCGATCAAGGCGGCGCAATCGCGCTACGGAGCCGTACTGAGTACCCCAAATAGGGCAGTGCCGATGCTTGCGAGCGCAAGCGGGATGATCAACCGCGGCCGCCCGAGGAAGCTCAAAACCAGAGCCGCCAGCAGGGCTCGGAAAATGTGAGGATGCCAGGCTTCCGCCCAGGCCGCCCGCACCCCCCAATCTTTATCATTGGGAATGAGCTTAAACATCAGCAGCACCATCAACGGCCAGAGAGCTGCGGCAAGCGACGTTAATACCAGCGAGGCAACACTTGCGCGATTGCGCCAGTGCGCGGGCTCCTTGCGCAAACGCGTAATGCAGTAGAACCAGGAGTAAATGGCGGCGAAAGGTGCGATCAGAATGATCGCCGTCATGACGTTATCGCCGACGCCCATATTGTTCGCCCCGCGGTTGCCGTAATACCCAGAATCAGGTCCGGAACTTGAGCAGCAGATCCGCCGCCACAAAAACGAAGAACACTACCGCGATCACGCCATTCATGGTGAAGAATGCCGCGTTAAGCTTACTGAGATCAGTTGCTGACACCAGCGAATGTTCATACGCCAGCAGTAGTCCAACTACGATCACGCCAGCCACGGCGATCTTCCCCAAACCGAACACAATCACCAGTGCCACAAGCAGCCCAAGCATCAGCAAATGAAGAGTCCTTGCCAAGAGTAATGCTCGCCCGATCCCCAGAGACTGAGGAATGGAATTCAAGCCGTAATTGCGGTCAAATTCGAGGTCCTGGCAGGCGTAGAGCACATCGAAACCGCCCACCCAGAACGTGACTGCTGCGGTGAGCAGAAGAATGCGCGGGTCGAGCGATCCCCGAATGCCGATCCACGCCGCCGCGGGAGCGATCCCCAGCGCGAAGCCCAGCACCAGGTGCGACCACCGCGTAAATCTCTTGGTATAGGAATAAAGAAGCACGATCGAAAGCGCCACCGGAGAAAGCCAGAACGTCAGCTTGTTCAACTGACTGGCGGCAAGCACAAAGATCCCACAGGAGACCAGAACAAAAACTCCCACGAATCGCTGCGAAAGCACTCCGGCGGGAATCGCGCGCGTTGCGGTTCGGGGATTGGCGGCGTCAATCTGTGCGTCGGCCAGGCGATTGAAAGCCATGGCTGCCGAGCGCGCCGACACCATGCACAAGACAATCCAGCCAAGCTGGGCCGCGGTCGGCAGGCCACCCGCTGCAAGCATCGCCCCGCAGAGCGCAAATGGGAGCGCGAAGATCGAGTGTTCCCACTTGATCATCTCCAGGGTCGTCTTGATGTTCGCGAGGAAAGGCACTCAATAGTTTAGCAACTCTACTCATCCCGGAGCGCAATCATGGGGTCCACACGCATGGCGCGCATCGCGGGAATATAGCTGGCCAGCAGCGCAATAGCCGAGATGACAACCGAGGCCACAACCAGCGTGCCTGGGTCGGTGGGGCGAATGCCATAAATCAAGCTGCCAAGATAACGCGTGCACGCGATCGAGATGGCCAGACCGACGAAGCAGCCGGAAACAGCCATCACTGCGGTCTGCCGCAGAATCAGGTTCCGCACACCGGCCCTGCTTGCTCCGAGCGCCATCCGGATACCAATCTCACGAGTCTTTTTCCGCACCATGTACGCCATCACCGCAAACACGCCGATTGCAGTGAGCAACGTGGCTGCGGCCGCCAAAACTCCAAGGAGTGTGGTTGATTGACGCCAGTCGATCAAATCTTCCGACAGGAAGTTTGCAACCACCTTCACTTCACGGATGGGCTGGTCAGGATCGATGCTCTGTAACAGCGCAGCAACAGACCTATGCACGCCCGCTGCGGAATCGCGCGTGTGCAACACCAGTTCCATGGTAAAGAACGACTCCTGGGCGAACGGCACGTAGACCGCGGGTTCCGGCTCTTCATTGATGTGATTGCGGACGTCTCCTGCCACGCCAATGATGCGCCACGGCTTATGCTCTCCATTCACATCGTTTCTCGTCATCGTGAGCAGGTGTCCGACCGGGTCCTGTCCCGGCCAGTACTGCCGGGCCATTGTCTTGTTGATGAGGCAAACCAGTTCCGAGTCGGCGCGATCCGTGTCCGCTGGCACGCGCCCGCGAAGCAACGGAATACCAAGAGTCGAGAAGGTATGCGAGTCAACCAGCTGAAGCGCCGCGCCGTACGACTCGCCCTGTGGTTGGTCCGCTCCCACCCTCTTGAAACCGATGCCAAAGTGCACGCCCTCAAGCGGCACCGGGTACGTGATGGTAGCGCCAAGGATGCCCGGCAACTGCTGTGCTTTTTCTCCAACCTGCTGGAAGAACCGCACTACGTCGGCATCGCTCTGGTAACGAATTCGTGGCAGCGAAATCAGCACCTCAATCCTGTCTTCCGGATCAAATCCAAGCGATACATGCTGCAGATTGTGCAGGCTGCGGAGAAGCAGGCCTGCTCCGGCCAGCAATACAAATGAACACGCGATCTCTGCCACGGCTAAACCATGCCGCAACCTCCGGCCTCGCACATCAACGCTGTTGGCGGAAGAAGCCCGCCCTAGCAGGTCATGCATTTCCGCTCGTACCACAGCAAACGCCGGCAGCAGAGCAAAAGCGACTCCTGCCGCGGCGGAAACGCCAATCACAAATAACATCACCTGCCAGCTCAAATCGACTCTCGCCAGCTCGTGTGCGTCCCAGGACAGCGCCCACAATAGCAATCGCTTGCCTGCCATCCCGATGCACAGGCCAAGTAGCCCGGCGCTGCACCCAAGAAGAAGCCCCTCCATCAGAAGCTGCCGTACGAGTACGCCTGGGCGCGCTCCCAATGCCATGCGCACCGCAAGTTCACGGCTCCGTCCAGCCACCCGCACAAGCATCAGGTTGGCCACGTTGCCGGCAGCCACCAGCAGTACGAGTGCGACCGTCGCTAATGAGACCAGCAACATATTGCGCAGGTTTCTATAGAGCCACTGCTGCAACGGCACGAGTGCTGCGCCGCCGAAAACTTCGGAAGCAGGATGCGCAGCCCTGAGCGATGCAGCAATACGATTTACGTCTTCATTTGCCTGCGCCCTTGTAACGCCCGGCTTCATCCGCGCAATCACGTTTAGAAAGCGCGAGTCGCGCCACATCATACGGTCCGGCCGGACCTGCCGGCGCAACGGGACCCACAGCTCGTCTTGTCCTCGCACGTCCGCCCTCGGCGGCATCACGCCAACAACCGTGAAGGAATTTCCATTCAGGCCGATCACCTGGCCCACAATCTGCAGGTCCGCGTTGTAGCGCCGACGCCACAGCTTGTCACTCAGCAGCACCACAGGCGTGCCCGCAGGCCGGTCTTCCGTCCGCAGGAAATCGCGACCTAACTCCGGGCTGACGCCCAGCACATGGAACCAGCGCGCAGAAATCGCCCCTCCCCAGACATGTTCCGGCGCCCCGTTGCCGGTAACGTTGTAATGAAAATCCGAACCTGCCGCCATCGATTCGAAGGAGCTGGTTTGCTGCTCCCAATCAAGAAAGTTCGCTGGCGCCACGTCGGACTGCGTGGCTTCATCGCCGGGCGTCTTGGTCTCGAAAAGATGCACGATCCGGTCGGCGTTCGGATACGGCAAGGGCTTCAATAGAGTGAGGTGGATGACGCTGAAAACAGCAACATTTGCCCCAATGGCCAGCGCCAACGTGAAAACAACGACAAGAGAAAAACCGGGTGACTTGCGTAGAGAACGCAGGGTAAATGAGAGATCGTCAAACAGGGGCATGGCTGCCCGGCGAGTTTAGCACGAAAGAAATATGGGGTCGTTCCGAATTTGTTTGAATTCAGGCCGTGAATCCCTGCTCGCCAATCAACGGAACAAATCGACATCCCTCGAGCGCTCGCACCACGATGCTCCCATCCGGCAGCTTGCGGACAAGCTGAAGCACCTGCTCTTCCGGTGTGCCGACGGGAATCACCATGCGTCCAGCCGGACCCAGTTGTGCCGTGAGGGCGGGAGGGACCCGGGGTGCCGCCGCTGAGACGATGATGGCATCATAGGGCGCGAGTTCCGGCCAGCCGAGTGTGCCATCGCCCGTCACGATCGTCACATTTCGATAACCAAGCCGTTCCAGCACGCTGTGCGCCGCCTCCGCCAAATCAGCGTACCTTTCGACGGCAACCACCTGCGAGGCGAGCTCCGCCAGCACAGCAGTCTGATAACCGGAGCCTGCCCCAATTTCCAGCACACGGTCTTCCGGTCTGATTTCCGCACTCTGGACCATGGAGGCGATGATGTAGGGTTGAGAAGTCGTCTGCCGTTGCGGGATGAGCACGGGATGATCGGCGTATGCCTGTGAACGATGCTCCGGCGCTACAAATTCATGGCGCGGAACCTTGAGCATGGCATCCAGCACCCGTTCATCACGAATACCGCGCTTTCGGAGCTGCTGCTCCACCATGGCGTAGCGTTCTGCCGCCAGTGGCGGGCCGGAGCCGTTACCGCTTTTTTCAGGAGAGCCCACCCGCGAATTCCAGCCTGTTTGTTATCTAGGATGCTCGTCGCTGTTCGGCTGTGTCCACGCTATTTGTGACGGCGGCGCACGTGCAGGTCGAAGCCGAGCACGCCATTCTGGTCACGGACCGCAACAATCGATACGTCCCTGTTCAAGTTGTACTCCACCTGGACAACGGTTTCCGTCGATTGCGTGAGGCTGGTGATGTAGGTCAGGGTGATGTTGTTGTTGATTGTCTGCTCAATGGTCACCCGCGCGCTCGGGTTGTTCTCAGCCCCGACGAAATTCGGGTCGATTTTCACGCGGCTGGCGCCGAACAGGCGTTGCACACGATCACTGACGGCCGAGTTGAGCGCCTGCCCAAGCAGTGCGTTGGACGCGTTCGCGGTGTCGCTGCCCTGTTGCGCGGGCTGAGCCGCGCTGTACACGTCCTGGCTGCGAGTACGCCCGAACGCCAGAAGCGAGATGATATCAGCACTCGAAAGCGGCGGGTCCGAGCGGTAGGTCATGTTCAGCCCGCGGCCGCCTGACAACGTTCCATGAAGACCGATGGTGATGTCGTAATCCTGAACGCGCGCCGACATGTCCATGTTGATCACCGGCTCAACCGTCAGGGGATTATTGAAACTGATGTCGCCGCGTTCGAGGCGGTACTTGGTGCCATTAAAGAAGATGTCGCCTTCCGCGAGGTTAACCCGCCCCAGCACCGCTGGTCTGGCCGCCGTGCCGCGGATATGGAGGTCCACGTCACCAGACACCTTCGCCATGCTGGTTTCAACCCGCAGTTCCGGCGTTGAAGTCACGTGAACGTCGAGCCGTAGATTATCGAGAAACGGATTGAGCGTGACCAGTCCGGGAGACTTGCGGCTTTGGGCCAGATAGTCGGCAAAGTCAAAGCGCGGGTTGATGCCCAGCCGTGTCACCAGAACATCCCCAGTGAGCTGCGAACTCCTGGCGGATCCGGTGTAGCGCAGAGTAGCGTTGGCCGAAGCGCTCACGCCTGGCGGATACCTGAGCCTTACTTCCGAACTGGTGGCAGTTAAGTCAAAATACAACCCGTTTCGCCATGCCAGAAAGCCGCCCACATTTAATGTCCCACCGCCACTTTGCGCGGTGAGTTTGTCAATCTGCACCCGGTCCTGCACAAACGTGAATGCGCCGTTGATGTGACTCAGGCCGTTCGGAAGGTCCGCGAGTGAAAGGCTCGCATCCACCAGATCAAAGTGCCCGCTCATGTGCGGCTGCGCCATGTTGCCACGCACGTCAATGGTGAAGTTTGCCGGACCGTTCGCGAGAATGTCCGGGTTGTAACCCTGCAGGAGCTTTAGATCGAGCCGTCCGCGTGTGTGCAGATCCAGCGTGTGTGCGCCGGCCACCTGCACCCCACCTTGCACGAACATGTCAGTGTTCTCGCCGACGAGATGGAACTGATCAAGCCGGGCGAACTCGCTGTTCATAGAGAAATGCACCGGTCCATCATTCACCAGCCGGATGTTCTGTAACTCGGCAGTGAGCTGTTCCGCTGTTCCTGTAATCACCAGGTCACGGGGCCGCCGGAAAGGCCCATGGATGTCAATCGTACCGGCGATGGCTGAGTGGCCGGTGATCTCTCCCGCGAAGTACACCTGAATCAGCGGATCGAAATCCAGCTGGGCGAATTTAATCGTCATCTGGCCAGGCCAGTCGCCGCGCAGCTGGATGCGGCCGTCCACATCTAGATTCGCATCCTTGAAATTCGAGCGTCCTTGAAGGACCAGATCATTGCCGGAAGTTTCTCCGGTAACTGTCATGCTGCCCACCAGTTCGTGGTTCAGAATCACATCACGCAGGTCAAGCTTGCCGGAGATGACGGGCGCTGCGGCTGTTCCGCTCCCGAGCACGTGAAACGCCACCTGCCCCTGCACGGCGAGCCGGCTGCCTTCAAAGACATGTAGAGACGCAAGATCCAGATTGCTTCCCGTCAGGTCAAAGCGAAAGCTCTCCCCAGCGAAGTTATAGGCATAAGTGCCGGTGAGCTGCGAGCCATTGTGGGTAAGCACCAGGTTATTGAATTGCACCTCTTTCCCGGCGAACTGGAACCTGCTGCGGAAGGAGGTGAAGGGTTCACCGAAAGCCATCATCTTGTTGAGCTGAAGACTGCCGCTGCCATGCAATTCCTGCGGAGTACCATTGGCGCGTAGATCTGCCGTCAGTACGCCGCTGACGGGATATTTCAACCCGGCAAGTGTCTGCAAATCCTCCAGGCTTGCATCCTGGATGTGCAACGACAAATTCGTTTGACTGGTTTTTTCGTCCAGCACAAACTTGCGCAGTCCTGCATTTGCCGAGAAGGCCATCTGCGCCTTGCCACGGCGGAGGACGCCGTTCTGCATCGAGATGGCGGAAGGTGAGTAGACCAGATCTGCCAGGAGCGAATCCCAGTGGATTCTCTGCGACTTGGCTTTCCCTTGTGTCGGTGCAGCGGAGAATTCGAGCGGCGCCAGTTCCGTATCGAAGTTCTCCAGTTCAAGCCTGCCCCTGGTCGTAATGGCATCGAGCCTGCCGCTGAGAGAACCGTTGAACGATGCGCGCCCTTCCAGCAGTACCGGGATACGAGATCCCGGACTCACGGCATTGATCACCGGCCGCAATTCGTGCAGATCAGTGGAGTTGACTGACAGCTTTGCCTGGGCCGTGTCGGATCCTAGGCGTCCAGTCGCGTTTACGCGGATCGCACGTGTAGCAAGATTCAGCGAAGCGACATCGAGAATGCTGGTATCGCCGTAGTAGGTAGCGCGCAGCTGCGCCGTCACGGGGATCTGTTCCGGCGCCACATTCGCCGGGGGATCAACGTCCAAAGACAGCTGCATCAGGGCGTCCCGCGGTGAGCCGGTCCAGTTTGCTTTCAGAGAGCCCGTGGCGCTGCCCACAGCTTCAAACTTGCGCAGGGGAAGGCTTGAATCAGTGAACGCCGCAGCGACCTGCGAAAGCTCGACTTTGGAAACCTGAAAGTTTGCCGAGCCCTGCTGCTTCCGCGCCGGCTTTTTCCCTTGTGGCGATGCTGCCCAGTTTCTCACCTGCAAATCGCCCTGTGCGGCGCCCCCGAGCAAACGCGCAGCGAGGCGCGAAAGGGTTATCTTCTCGGGAGTGATCGCATAATCTGACTTGAGCTCTGCGTCACTGAGCTGCCAGTCCGTCTCTTTCCAGTTCAGCCGAACCGCATTAATACTGCCCTGGGTCGAATAGCTGTTTGCCTGGTACGAGAGATTGCCGTTCAGGTCAGCATGCCCAGCCTTGAGTTTCGGCATGCTTGCAAGAATCGCAACTTCGGGAAGGTCCAGCGAAGCGGAATAGTGGAGCGCGATCTGTGGGTTGTTGTAATTGCGCAGCGTCCCGTTTGCGATCACGCTGGAGCGCTGACTGGTGACTTTCAGGCTCTTGATATCGGCGTCGGTGTGACGGAGCAGGAGTGTGGCGTCGATTTCCGCGCGTTGGGGCGAATAGTCACGCCAGCGTGCCGAGAGTAATCCCATTGACAAGCTGGTTTCGTAGCCCTGCTCTCTGGGAGAGTAGCTCAACCCGGCTGCCACGCGTTCTGCCGTAATGCCGAACGGGATCTGCTGCTCGTTGAGGATCAGGGCGCCATTGCTGATGGCCAGGCGTTTGATCTCGAGGTCAAAGAAGCGATCCGTTGGATTCTGAGGGCCTGCTTTGGCCCCACCCGGCGAAGGCTGGTTGGTGGACCCGTTCGGATAGACGATCAGGTGTACGGCCAGGTGTTCAACGGAAACGTTGCTCAGCGAAATCTTGCGGGAAAGAAACGACAGGATCTTTACACTGACAACGATCCGATCTGCATGAGCGTAGGGCGCCTGGCCCGGACCTTCCAGGCCGTGCACCGTTAGACCACGGACTTCAAATTCCAGGGAACGGAGTTTCCAGGTGAATGATTCAAGTTCGACTTTGCCGCCGGTTGCGCGCTGGATTTCAGCGATCAGGCGCTGGCGCACCGACTCGCGAAAGCCATCGCTGCTCATATAGAAAAGCAAGCCGCCGATGCCCAGAAGTACGACGGCCGCCGCCACCAGCGACCACTTGCGCAGGCGCTTCTTCTTTGCCGGAGGAGCGGCAACCAGGGTGCTCATGGGGTTGTTCCGCTTGCAGTAAGGGCCGTCTGCATCTTCTCTATATGCGCCTGGGAGCGCAGAGTTTCAAGCCAGTGGCCCAACATTTCACTGATGCCTTGCTCCTGCAGTACTTTCTCGATCTGTCCTGAGACATCCTTCACCGGAGGTACCTGTGCGCCCTGGCTGCGGAGTTCGGGGGCGAGCTTCTGGTCGTAATAATTCTGAATTGCATTCTTGTCGACTCGCACCAGGCCACGGAAGCGCAGGTCAACAAACCGTAGAACCCGCGATTGCGAGGCGATGTGGTCTTCGACGTCTTCCTGCGAAATGCCATAGCTCTTCAGCAGCTTGTTCCAGCCTTCATCGGTAGCGGCGCCCGGGAGTTGGCCGCGGAGCTCCTTTACCTGAGCTGCCAATTCGTCAGAAGAAGGGGCAAGCATTTCCGCATGGACGATCTGCTGCTCCAGCAGCGAACGATCAATGAGCTGGTCGAGAATGCCAGCTTTCTCCTTCGCAGTGATCGCGGCCAGGGGCTTGCCTTGCAGAAGAGACTCCACTCGGATCGCCTGGTCCAGTTCGCTTTCCAGCAGCACACGTTTGTTCACGACGGCCACCATGCGGTCCACCACCTGGGCGGAGCTCAGGGCAAGGAACATCAAGACCGGCACGAGTTGGACGACGCGACGCATTAGAAGGTCTGGCCGATATTGAAAAAGAAGTTGAAGTGCCTGAGCACCTGCGAATTCGGTACTGCCGGCGCGGAGGGAGCCGACACCGGGAAAGCTGGGGGATTGAGATTGTAGCCCAGGTCAAAGCTCACCGGACCCACGGGTGTTCTATATCTTATGCCCGCCCCGACCGCTTGTGACATGTAACTGAAGCTGCAGGTCTGCTGGGCCGTCGGAACAAACGGATTCAGACAGGCGTCACGGTTCGGCTGTGAGAACCGGACCAGACCGCGCGCCATGTCCCCGGCTGTAGAGAAAACGTTGCCGATATCATGAAACACCACAGCGCTGAGATTGTTGCCGACCCACGGGAACGGCAGCGGTGGGGTGCGTAGCTCAAGATTGTTCAGGAACATCGCTTCACCTCCCACCGGGAACCCGGTAGTGAGGTCGCGCGGGCCGGCCTGGTTAATGCCAAATCCACGATGCGTCGTGGGACCGCCGGCAAAGAAGCGTTCGGGTAGCGGTACAAAAGCGCTTTGTGTCGTGCTTTGCGAAGGCTGTGCAACGGGCGCTGATTGAGTATCCCCAAAGGGTTCCTCCACCCCGATGCGCGTGGAGCGCGCAAAAACCCAGCGGCGCTTATGAAAGCTGTGATAGGTGGAATTCTGAATCGCCAGGCGGCTGAAGTTGGTTTCTGAGCCAAAGATATTAGAAGCCACACCTGCGTCAAAGCTGTTGAACGTGCCTTTGCGTGAGTCGAAATCGTTGTCGCGCGTGTTCCGGATGTACGAGAACACCGGCATCCCGACGCGCACCGGTTGTGAGAACAGCGGCACGAGGTTGGGATCGATGACGAGATCCTGGGTGGCTACACGGCGATACACCATGCGGTAGACCAGTGTCGTGGCGCGATCCAGGTTCTGCTTGATTTGTGCTGACCCTTCCAGTCGCCTCGCCGTAAAGGTTTTTACGTCATTCGTCTGTTCATAGAACGCGGTGAAATTCAGCAGCAGATTTTCCGAATCGAAGAGATACGGAGCGTCCCAGCCGATGAGCGCAAGCTTCTCGAGATTGCCGTAGCGTGTTTTCAGTGTAAGAGTGTGATTGCGGCCGCGGAAGTTCAAGCGCGTCACATCGAATGAGACGCGTGGGCTTACGCCGGTTTCACCCTGGGGATTGCTGGTTCCGCTGGGCTGTCCGGTCTGGACTTCGAGGCCTACGCCATAATTAAAGGTGTAGCGGCGCGCTTCGGACAATTGAAAATTCAGGTTCTTGTGAGTCGCCTCTCCATCCGGGTTCTGGACCGCCATTGTGACTTCATTAAAGATACCCAGGTTATAAAGGCGGCTTTGCGACTCCAGCATTTTTTGCTGGCTGAGTGGCTGCCCGGATTCGATCTTCATCCGGCGATCAATCACGGAGGGCCGCGTAAAATAAAGTCCTGCTGTAAGGATTTTGTCGATAAAAACCTGGGCTCCCTCCGTGATCCTGTACGAGACATTGATCTTGTTCGAATCGCTTTCGTCGGGCTGCGTGGAGTAATCGAACTTCGCCTGGGGGAAACCCAGATTGAAGTATGCATTCAAAACCTGGGTCTGGTCGTTGATGACCAAGGCGTCGGAATAAGGCTGGCCTTCGGTGGAACTGACCAGGGCGCGGACTTCGTCCGTCGTGAGCTGCTGGTTGCCCTCGATGGACAACTTGCCGACCGTGGATTGCGGGCCCTCGTTGATGCTGAGCGAGACCCGGAGCCGTCCCTTACCGCCATAATTGTCCTGCAGTTGCGATGTCACCTTTGTCTGGCGGAAGCCGTTGGTCAAATAAAGGTTCTGAATGGCCTGGATATCGTTCGCGAGAATCGCCTGACTGAAAAGTCCGTAGAGCAGAAGGCCACCGGCGGGCTGCATCTGCATGCGCTCGCGTATCTCGTCACGCGTGAAGTAATGATTGCCTTCAATCTGCAGTTCCACGAACTTGTGACGCCCGCGGCGGTCCACGCGGTACACGATGTCCTGCCGGTCGGTATCCGGCTGCTTGCGGAGTTCGTAGCTCACCTGCGCGTCAAAATATCCCTTGGACTGGAGATAGTTCTTGATGGCCCGCGAACCTTCATTCAATAGATCGTCATCAACCGCGTTTTCCTCAAAGACCGGGACCACCTTCTTAATCACGCCGCGGCGCATCTTTACCCCTTCAACTCGCACGTCCACCACGGGACCGCGCGTAATCTCAAGGTAGCAATCCAAGGTGTTGCTCTCCGCGTTGTAGGTTCGCCGGGAGTATCCGACCTGCGCTTGCAGGCGCCCCTCGCGCTGGTAATGCTTGCGAAGCCGATCGAGAGCGCGAGTCAGCTTGCCTGAAGTAATCCTGTCGCCAGAGTGCAGGCCCGCAACTTCACGCACATCCTCCACAGTCATACCGGGATCGCCGGATACCTCTACCGTTCCTACACGGGCAGAGGTGCGCTTATACACCTGGAACAACACCTTCACCTGCTGATTGGGGGAGTCCCATTCATAAAACGGGACAATAGTGGCCTGAAAGTATCCGTTTTCCTGCAGCATGCGCTGCATGCCCTGAATCCCCGCCTGCACTTTTTCCTCGCTGAAGAGTTCCCCCAGCGTGAGCCGCGCAGCGTTGATCAGCTGGCTGTCCGTGGGCCGGCTTCCGCCGGCACCCTGGGCGCGCAGTGACCCGAAGAAGTAATTCTCCCGCGCGGCGAAGGTCAGCACGACGTCGTGCCGCGGTGTCTGCTCGGCCTGAACTTCGAGTTCGGCGAAGCGCCCGGTGTCATACAACACCTGCACGGAACGGCGGACCTTGTACTTGTCGAGAGGCTCGC
This sequence comes from Candidatus Angelobacter sp., assembly GCA_036258095.1. Classification (GTDB taxonomy): domain Bacteria; phylum Acidobacteriota; class Terriglobia; order Terriglobales; family Acidobacteriaceae; genus Angelobacter. The sequence continues at coordinate 12,948 of DATAEJ010000229.1, forward strand.
CGGCCTTTTGCGGTATCAGCTGCTCCAGCCATTTGGTGTCCTGAACTGCCGGAGTGTTGATATGGATCTCGGAAACCCGCAGCCCCTGAAGCGAGTTCAGGTTTGGGGTGTCGGCCACCGGGGCAGCAGAGGCCAGGTTGGAAGCTGGTTGCACTGGGGAGGCCGCAACTGGCCCAGAACCTGATATTGGAACAGGAGCCGATATCGAACTATTTGCTGGAGGCGTGGAGTTTTCGTTGAGCGTGGCAGGAGTGGGTGTGGCCTGAGCCTGTGTCGTTGGTGCCGAGCCCGGCAAAGCAGGAGTCGGCCTTTGTGCCGCGAACGCACCAAGGCCCAACACGATCGCCAGATACACTGGTCGAAAGCTTGGCAATCCCCGCCCCTTCACCAATTGCGAATGGTCTTAGCTACTGAGATGGCAGCAGCTTGCACCTATGTTGCACGTTCGCCGATACGTGCGCGCCGCCAGTCAATCCCTTCCCGCTAAACACCTATAATAAATTGTTATGGAATTCGCGGACCGGTATTCGCGCCAGATCCTCTTTCCCGGTATAGGTTTGGAAGGACAAAGGCGGCTGGCGGGGTCCCGGGTGGCAATCGTCGGCTGTGGCGCGACTGGAACCAGCGTCGCCGGGTTGTTGGCGCGAGCCGGGATTGGCGACCTGCTGATTATCGACCGTGACTTCGTGGAGCCCAGTAATCTCCAGCGCCAATCACTGTTTGATGAAGCCGACGCGGCAGAGTCCACGCCGAAAGCCGTAGCGGCAGCGCGAAAAATCGCCGCATTCAACTCTGAAGTCCGCGTTCACCCCGAAGTGGCTGACCTGACGCCGGAAAACGTGGAACCTCTGCTTGGCCCGGCCGACCTGGTGCTGGATGCCACGGACAACTTCGAAACCCGCTACCTGATCAACGACTTCGCCGTGAAACACGGCAAGCCCTGGATTTACGCCGCTGCGGTGGCTTCCTACGCAGTGACCATGAACATCATTCCCGGTGAAACCGCCTGTCTGGCTTGTGTGTTCCCTGCTCCACCCGAGGGCGCCGTGGAGACCTGCGACACGTCCGGCATCCTGAACAGCGCGGTGAACTTTGTGGGATCGATTCAGGCCACCGAGGCAATCAAGTTGCTGGTGGGCGCACGGGCACAGCTTCGTCGAACCCTGTTGTCACTCGATCTCTGGACCAACGATCGCGCAGAAGTTTCCGCGGCGCGTCCGCGTCCCGGCTGCCAGGCCTGCGAACAGCGTGATTTCGTCCACCTGGCGGGCAAGCGACGTCCGCAAATCACTCTTTGCGGCAGAAACTCGGTTCAGATCCACGAGCGCAACCGTCCTGTTGATTTTGTCGAAATGAGTTCGCGGCTTCAGCCCCACGGCACGGTGAAACACAATGATTTCGTGCTGAAGTTCTGGCGCGATCCTTACGAGATGACTCTTTTTCCTGACGGGCGGGCCATTATCAAAGGAACGAACGACACAGCGGTAGCGCGTAGCTTGTATGCCAGGTTTGTGGGAAGCTAAGCGATCGCGAGATCACGATCGGGCGAAAGCTACGAACTTCTAGGCTATTGGCCTTCGGCCTTGGTGCCTCGGCTTATGCCTGGCCTGAGCAATTCGTCATTGCCAGTCGCACGACGAATGGTGGCATCTGGCGCAACGCCTCAATCTCATTACCAAAGCATAGCTGCAATCACAATCAGTCACTCCCGAGGTGAGCATCTGTTTCTGATTCCGCGCGATTCCGGCGATTACGGCGATTTTCGGGGTGGCATCCCGCCCCTGGTACCCGCTATCCAACCTTGAGAGTAGTACGAGGTGAAACATGGTACGCGGGCCCGTTCTGGCAGCAGCTTTTCTCATTTCCATTCTGGCGCAGGCACAGCAGCCTAATTCAAATCCAACCTATCTGAACGGATATCCGACCGGCACATTAATGATCACGCCGGGCAGCAGCGGCGGAGTGCTATCAACGCCGAATGCAACGTTTGCTGCACCGCAGCCCACGGCCGGAATTTCTGTGGCCGACCGTGCCGGGGCGAATCCGGCGGGAAGCCCGCTGCAAACAGAACCCGAGAACACCACGGTCTTTTATTCCTTCGCGCCGACCGTTATTCCGGAATACGGAGTGATCGCCACAAGTAATTACAGCAATGGCGCCGCGGCTGCGGCAGCCAGCGCAGGACGGTTGATCTATGACATGGGGCCTTCCATTTTCACCGGCTCAGGCGCGGTGAGCGGCGGCCAACCCATTCCCCCCGGCATGAGCCTTGCGGATGTTGCCAACAAATACAAACAGCAGAAGGGCCAGCACCACTACAAGACTTATACGAATGATGACGCGCGGCACATCACGGAAAACATCAGCTTCCGCGGGACCACCGTGAGCCGGCTGACATTTGATCGCGCGTTGCAGGAAGACAGGGGTGAAGTATCGAGCCCGGCGACATTCGCTGATACAGGGTATGAAGCTGATCAGGCGAGCGCGCGCCCGGTAATGATCTCCATGGTCATGGCGCCGGAGCAGACCGGGGCATCCGCGGAACAACAGCAGAGTCCTGCAGTGGGACCGAAGACAAGCGACAACCAGCAGCCTGACAGTAATCATCTTCCGGCGACGGCCACTCTTCTTCCTCTGCTCGGTTTGGTTGGGCTGGTGAGTGGTGGCGCGGGTGTGTGGCTCAAAGTTCGTTAGAGATAGCCAACATTACATCCTTCAAGACTGAAGACGTGGCTGCGGCCACCTCTTTTTTTCTGTTCTGAGCTTCCGGCCGATTTGCAGCGGGGGAACTTTACAGGCTCGCGCTCAACAGGCGCGGCCGGGGCAACGCGTTACGCTGGCGGATACTTTTGTAGCGGGTTGAACTGGCAGTTTGGCACCGGCCTGGATCGACGCTTTACCGTGGACGAACTCGACCCATTTCAGGTCGTGTTTGAGGAAGGCGTCCAGAGCGGTGAGAGCAATGGTGAGGGTGGTGCCGTCGGCGAACTTGATTTGCATGCCTGCCTCCTTGAAATTGTTCTTGGTTCTACAGCGATAAGATGCTGCGGCTGGTGGTCAGGTTTCAGAAATGCGGAACTGAGCCGCAAATTTAATGCGAATCACAATTAAGAGAAAGCTTACCGCGGATCAAAGCGGACTCACGCTGATTACGGGATAACAAAAAAACTTAGAACTCTCTCCTTTCGTGCTGCGTATAGGGCTTCATGGAAACCCTGGTTGCAGACATTCGCCATTCGCTTCGCATCCTGATCAAGAGTCCCGGTTTCACCCTGGTTGCCGTGCTGGCGCTCTCGCTGGGCATTGGCGCGAACACCGCAATCTTTTCTGTCATCGACCGTGTGATGCTCTCGCCGCTTCCCTATCCTGATTCGGAGCGGATGATGCAGGTGCGGCGCAAGTTTGGAGCTGAAGAAGGTGGATCTTCCGTCTCCATCCCCAAGTTCATGGCGTGGAAGCAGAGCCAGTCCTTCGAATCCATGGCGGCGTATGACTTCGGCGAACTGACCATGAACCTGGGCACTGGCGACCGGCCCAACCCGGTGGCCGTAGTGCACGTAACGTCAGAGTTCTTCCGCGTTTTCGGCGTTTCCCCCATCATGGGCCGCACGTTCACGCCGGCGGAAGACCTGCCCAATGCCGGACATTTCGCCGTTCTGACCTACCCGTTGTGGAAGAACCGGCTGAACGGGGATCGCGACATTGTGGGCAAGGCGATTACACTGAGCGGCGAGCGCTACGAAGTGCTGGGCGTGCTACCAGAAAACTACGAAGCCGAACCGCCTACGGAGGTTTACCTGCCGCAGCAATTTGATCCCAACAGCACCAACCAGGGACACATCTACCTCGTCGCAGGGAGATTGAAGCCGGGTGCCAAGATCGCGGGAGCCGAGGCGGAGCTGAAGGTGATCGCGGACCGGTTCCGTGCGGCGCATCCGGAGATCATGGACAAGAACGAGAGCGTGCGGGTGCTGCCGCTGCGTGTTGCCATTGGCGGCGATATCCGTTTTGCGTTGCTGGTGCTGGCCGGTGCCGTGGGTTTTGTGCTGCTGATCGCATGCGCCAACGTAGCGAACCTGCTTCTGGCGCGGGCCGCGGGAAGGCAGCGTGAAATTGCAATTCGCGCCGCCGTGGGAGCGAGCCGGTGGCGCATCGCGCGGCAACTGCTTACCGAAAGCCTGTTGCTGGGCGCCGCGGGAGGCATTGGCGGGCTGGTACTTGGCGCCGTGGGTGTGCGGATGCTGCTGGCGCTGAGCCCGGGCGACCTGCCGCGCATCAATGATCCTGAGCACGTGCACGGCTCGGTGGCGCTGATGGACTGGCGCATTCTGGTTTTTCTTTTTGCCATATCGCTGCTCACCGGCCTGATCTTCGGCCTCTTCCCTGCCCTGCGCATGTCGCGCTCTGACGTGAATGCAGCGCTCAAGGATTCGAGCGGGCGAGGCGGCACCAGCCAAACTCATAATCGACTGCGTTCCTTTCTTGTGGTGAGCGAGATTGCCTTAGCCGTTGTTCTGTTAGCCGGTGCGGCCTTGATGATCCGAACGTTCGCAGGGCTGCGATCGGCAAATCCGGGGATCGATCCTAACAACGTGCTCACACTTCGCACGCCCGTGAGCGGCAACCGCTACTCGAGCACGGCACAGATGGACAACATGATTCGCCAGGCGACAGACCGCCTGCAGGCATTGCCCGGAGTTCAGGTGGCCGCTGCGGCCGTCTCCCTGCCCATGGACCAGGTTGGGATCGACATGCCATTCACGGTGGTGGGACGTGCAACCAAGGGCGACAAGTGGGAAGGCGACGAATACTGGCGCTTTGTCTCACCGGGATATTTTGAAGCTCTGCGAATCCCACTCCTGCGCGGCCGCACCTTTACGCGCAACGACACGGCGAATGCAGACCGAGTTGTGATCATCAATGAAGCCTTCGCGAAGAAACATTTTCCCAAGCAGGACCCGATCGGGCAGCGGCTGCTGATCGGCCATGCACTCGGCGATGTCTTCGAAGAGCCTGACCGCCAGATCATCGGGATTGTGGGGAGCGTGACGGAGCAATCATTGGCGGAGGGCGTGAAGCCGGTGATGTACATTCCGCAATCTCAGACGACCGACGGACTTACCAAGCTGGCCTCGAGCCTGCTGCCGTTGCGCTGGATGCTCCGCACCAGCGGCGATCCCATGTCGCTTGCGCCTGCAGTGCAGCGCCAATTTGAGAGCCTGGATGCACAGCTTGCTCCGGCCCACATGGCCAGCATGCAGCAGATCATTGCCGAATCCAATACACGGCAAAACTTCAACACCCTCTTGCTGACGGTGTTCGCAGCCATCGCGCTGCTTCTGGCTGCAGTTGGCATCTACGGGCTGATGGCGTACGCGGTCCAGCAACGAACGCAGGAAATCGGGATTCGCATGGCACTGGGAGCGAACCAGACAAAGATCATGCAACTTGTTCTGGGACAGGGGATGCGGTTGGCGCTGATCGGTACGCTAGTTGGCCTTGGCGCTGCTTTTGGATTGACGCGCCTGCTACAGAATTTCCTGTTCGGTGTGAAGCCGGGCGATCCTGTGGCTTACTCGATGGTGGCCGTCGTTCTTGTGGCGGTCACATTACTGGCGGCTTTTGTTCCCACCCGTCGCGCAATGAGAGTCGATCCGATGGTGGCGTTGAGAGCGGAGTGAACGGGCAGCTGCTACTCGGGCTCTTAGCTCCAGATCACCTTATCTCGCGACGGCCGATTTCTTTGCGGCCGCGCGTCGTGCTCGATAAAAGCGGGCGATATCGGCCAGTGTGGGACCTTGCTGGTTCGGGAGCACAGGCGCACTGCCAACATAAACCGCTGGTCCGAAATCCACGAAGATGCTTTGTGGGCTGGCTGCAGTCGCTCGCTCAGCTTCAAGCGTGATCCCTGGAGGCAGGTTCAACTGCGTGGATGGTGAGTAATAAGCCCGGGGCTGCGTCGCAAGGGAGTATGGGCTTGTTTCCGGCGCGGCGCCCACGCGACCTGCCAGAGAAATCCCAACGGCCGAAGGCTCGCCGGACAAAGTGAAACTCGGAGTATTGATGATCGCAACACTCGGCGACGGTGTCACGACCAGAGCACCGGGTAATGGCTGGTAGGCAGCCCCCGGTGGCAGCTGCGCCACCCCGGATATCGAAGAGAGTAAGAGCACGAGGGCTATACAGGCCCGGCAAAGCATGTTCGTACCTCCACGCGCGGAACCCTCATTCTGCTTTGATGATGGAATCGGCGTTTGAGGAACCAAATCGGAAGGGCTGCCAACAGGGCGGCGGGGAATGCGCTCCTCGTGAGCAACGCGTTCACGGTAATGTGGAAACAAGTACGGCGAAAAAATGACACGTTGACCCTGCCAGCACGAACACGTGCCAGATGGCATGGTTGTAGCGGTGTTTGTAATCGAAAGCAAAAAACAGCACGCCAATGGTGTAGAGCATGCCTCCGGTAAAGACCAGCACCAGTCCGCGGATTGGAAGCGTTGCAAAAAGCTGGCGTATTGCAATGAGCGCCAGCCATCCCATGGCGAGATAGATCACCACGGAAGTCTTCGGCAGCTTTCCCATAAAAAACAATTTAAAGACGACGCCCAGGGCGGCAATCGCCCAGATGAGTCCGAAGATTGACCATCCCCAGAAGCCGCGCAGGCTCAGAAGTGCGAATGGCGTATACGTTCCCGCAATCAGAAGATAAATAGCCATGTGGTCAAGGGTCTGGAGCAGGCGCTTGAGGCGCGGCAGATGGATTGCATGGTAGAGCGTGGAAGCAGTGTAGAGCATGACGAGGCTGACGCCATAAACGCTATAGCAGATTACGCGTCGCGGGCTGCCCAGATGAATGGCGATGCTCACGAGCGCGGCGAGTCCGGCCAGCGCCAGGGCCACGCCGATTCCATGCGTAAGCGCGTTGGCGAGCTCGCACTGGCGGGAATCTTGCATCTCTCGTGTCACTATTACTCGGATGCAAGCTGACGGGAGTGATGGCGGTCACCGAGCAAGACTCGACCTGGATCGTTGGCATGATGCGAAAGCGCGAAAAACTAACTTTCGCGCAGGTGGGAACACACCTCGGGTCGAAGGGGGCATATCCGGACGCTCAGGAACGGCGGTGCACTCGCGGAATGGGATTGGGACAAGAGGGTCATGTTCGTCGGTACATCGGCCGAAAGGCCATTATTAATTTTCGCGGCTATTGCCGAAACAGACACCGTTATGGCCCGCGCGGCAGTGAGAAGACGTGCAATGGGCATCAATCCGTTGATATTGAGAGGTTTAAAGCAGCTCTTGCTATTTTAAGATTTAAGAGACCTTGCCTGAAAAAGTTTCAAATCTTAAGCCGAGTTAATCTACCTCTCATGATTGCTTAATCTGCAAGCGGCATTCTCCTTTCTGCAGTTTGATTCGCAACCGCGGTTAGAACGCCGGCTGCAAGACCGCAACAGTGTTCAGGGATCCCAGGCCGGCTCGGATTGCAGGAGGGCAGTTCGAACATGAGCTTCATATATCTTCCGGAAGACGCTTCCCGAGCGCGCAAAAAAGAAGCAGAAGAAGCGCGTAAGAATCGTGCGGAAATCGTAAAAGCATTTTCACAGGGAAAAGTTTCCCGTCGTGACCTTGTTAAGTGGGGCCTGATCTCAAGTGCCGGAATTCTGGCGCCGATCCAGGGCCTGAACCCGTTTGTACAGAGCGCCTATGCCAGCGGCAAAGGCAGCAGCGGTGGCGGTGGAGGTCGTGGAGGCAGGGATGGTGGGATTGACACCAGCAGCAGCACCAACCCGACCGGCATTCCGCGCAGCCCCCTGTTTGGCGCGCAGCCGTTCTCGCAGGCAATGCCACGCTTTGACGTGCTGCAGCGGGGAACCAACCCCATGGGCGGCGATCTGACGCCTGTTCCCACAGCTGAGTCGAACCAGACATTGCAGGCAGTGGATCCTGCTCTCGGCGGTGGATTCGGACCCTGCGAAGGACGTCCGCCGGGACCGGTGTGGGCGCACCAGCAGTTTGCAACGCACATGCCGCAGGTTTGTGTGGAAGCCAGCCAGATGGGCGCGACCACAAACACTGTCTACAACCCAGGCGTGGATTCGTCGCTGAACTCCGGCATCAATCCCAGCGATTCGATTCCGCTGAAATTCCATCCCAGCATGCCGACGCAGAGCCCGCTTTCGGTGTGGACCTTCAACGGCACCATTCCTCCCAAGCTCGTTCAAGGACGCTACGGCGAGCCGATCCTGTTCCGTCACCATAACCGGCTGCCCGCGGATGTAACGCAGAATGGTGGCTTCGGACGGCACACGATTTCGACGCACGAGCATAATGGCCATCACGGCGCGGAGAATGACGGCTTCACTGGCGCGTACTTCTTCCCGGGACAGTTCTACGACTATCACTGGCCAATCGTGCTGGCGGGCTGCAACAGCATCAACACGGACGCGACTGATCTGCGCGCCGGAAGCCCTGCTGATAACGGCGGCATCAACAAGGTGGCCGGCGACTGGCATGAAACCATGTCAACCCACTGGTTCCACGATCACATGTTCAGCTTCACCAGCCAGAACGTGTACAAAGGCAACGCTGCCATGTTCAACATCTACAGCGCCCTCGATCGCGGTAACGAAGAAATCAATGACGGCGTAAACCTGCGTCTGCCCTCCGGTACTGCAAAGTCCTGGGGCAACCTGGATTACGACGTGAACCTGATGCTCGCGGACAAGGCCTTTGATTCGAACGGCCAGCTGATGTTTGACATCTTCAACTTCGATGGCTTCCTGGGCGATGTTATGACTGTGAACCTCGCCTTCAAGCCGTACTTCGAAGTGGAGCGTCGCAAATATCGCTTCCGCATCCTGAATGCCAGCGTCTCGCGGTTCTTCAAGGTCGCCCTGAGCGATGGCTCGCAGATGCTCCAGATCGCCAACGACGGCAACCTGCTGCCTTCGCCGGTTGCTCTGACCCAGCTCGATGAGCAGGGTATCGCAGAACGCTATGACATCGTCATCGACTTCTCGCGCTACTCAATCGGAGATAAAGTCTGGTTCGTGAACCTTTGCGAACACCAGGATGGCAAGAAGCCGTCCAAGGATCTCACGCTCGCGCAGGCTCTCGCCGGTGCATCCTCGGATCCTTGCGTAGGCAAGTTCCTGGAATTCCGCATCGTCCGCGATCCGGCTCAGCCTGACCAGAGCCAGGTTCCAGCGGTGATGATCCCGAACCCGGATCTCTCCAACGTTCCTGTCTCAGCACAGCGCACCTTCGTCTTCGGCAGCGGCGCATCGCAGAACATCAGTGATGGCGCAACATCGTTCGCCGGACCATGGGGCATCGCAACCGACGGCGGACAGATGCGCGCGGCCAGCTTCGGACGCGTATCGGCAGCGCCGAAGTACGGTACACGCGAAGTCTGGACTCTGCAGAACGGTGGCGGCGGCTGGGATCACCCGATCCACATCCACTTCGAAGAAGGCCAGATCCTCGCCCGCAATGGCAGCGCTGCTGCGGTGCCGGCGTGGGAAAAAGGCCGCAAAGACGTTTACCGTCTGCGTCCCGGTGGAAGCGTAACCCTGACCATGCAGTTCCGCGATTGGGGCGGCATGTTCATGGAGCACTGCCACAACACGGTGCATGAAGACAACGCCATGTTGCTGCGTTGGGAAATGAATGGCGCCGGCTCTCCGTACCTCGCGCCTCTTCCGACTCCGATTCCGACTCCGCAGGGCGTCACCTTCGTGCCCGCGGATGAAGTGCTCGCAACAGCCTTCACCGGCGGCTCCGGCAACGGAGGCTCCGGTGGCGGTAGCGGCTCAGGCGGCGGCTCCGGCTCGGGTGGCGGCTCCGGTTCCGGCGGCGGTTCTGGCTCCGGCGGTAGCGGCCTCAAAGGCGGCGGCGGAAGCGGAGGCTCCGGTTCCGGCGGCGGCAGCGGAAAAGGCGGCAGCGGGCTCAAGGGCGGCGGCGGTATCGGCGCCTCCGAACTTGAATCCGGCGGCTCCGGCGGTCGTGGACGTGGCGGTATTCGCGGCCGATAACTGAAAGTTTGCCCACCATGGCCGCTCGCGTCCTGCGCTCCAAACCCAGAGCGGGCGGCCGTTAAAAACGATTTCAACATGAAGGGCACAAAGGCTTAGCCTCTGTGCCCTTCACTTTCTGCTGCTGCAGCGAACTATACCGTTACCGCTTTCGCCTTCTCTGACTCGATCGCGTTCAGCATATCTTCATCCTTGTCGAACTTGAACCAGGCAATCCCGCGCTCCTTTGCGATCTTCTCTTCCACACGGCCCAGGCATTCCAGGTCGGCCTTATCGATCACCTTCAGGTTCTTGCGCTCGAGCTGCCGGCGGATCTGCTCCGGTGAAACCGCGTGTCCATCCGCAACATTTTCCAGATACTTCAGTACGTGCGCTGCACCTACTTCACCATCGTGCCTCGCGATCCCGACCAGCCCGTCGCTTGCCCGCCGTGCCCATCCCACTGCATACATTCCTTCCAGAACTTTCTTTTCCGCTGGGTCATAAAGTTCATACGCCGCAGCGCACTTTGGATCTTCGCCTACGTTCGGGTTCGTGACGTATGCATCCCGGTTGTAAGGGACACCCAGCGCTGGATCGGCCACATCGCCAATTGCAAAGATCATTGTGTCCACATCCAGCTCCGCGGTTTTGTCGGTACCCTTGCAGGCGATCGAGCCTTCGCGTTCGGCAAGAATGTTTTCCGTGACTACAAGCTTGCTGATGCGACCATATGCATCGGCTTTAATCTCTTTCGGCTGGCACAGGAACCGGAAGCGCAGTCGCGCACCTGTGACTGGCTCAACCGGCTTGCCCAGAATCGGAAACGTTTCGTCCTTCAACTTGCTCGTGTCCTGCCCAACCGCGGATAGCTGCGGCCTGATCCTCTCCAACTCCTGATCGAAAGCCGCGCGATCAAGGAACTGCTCAATATGATCAAACTCCTTCTGGTCAAATTTGGCTTCAAACGGCCCGCGGCGCGCGATCACAACTACTTCTTCGGCCGTCTTCACCGGCGCATCCAGCAGCAGCCAGCGTGCGATGTCCACCATTACATTGCCCATGCCTACAATCGCCACGCGCTTTCCGGTCGAGAAATTGTGCGACGTAAACGGCGGCAGCAGGTTGTAGTGATAGACAAAATCCTTCGCCGCGTACACTCCACCGGCGGTCTCACCCGCCAGTCCCAGTTTCTTCGTCCCCTGCGCCCCCACGGAAAACACAATTGCTGAGGGACCCCATTCGCGCAGGTTGGAAATCGTGATCGCCGCGTCGTTACTTACCGGCACATGTCCGAAGTAGTGCACGTTTGGCAGGCTGAGCACTTTCGCGAACTGCTTCCGCAGCCCGACTTTCATCTTGTCCTTGGTGGGATAGATTCCGTATTCTGCCAACCCGCCCGGCTTGATATCGCGATTGAAGATGATGGTCTGGTGCCCAGCCTGGGCGATCTTCTGTGCGGCAAACAATCCTGCCGGACCTGCTCCAATTACGAATACAGTCTTCACTCAGCCCCTCCGGAGGATTCACCGGGCCGCGAAAAAACTCGCCACCACCGGCGTTTCCTGCTGATTATGATACTTGTGCTTCTACTTGCCTTTTGCCGCTTCAGCTGGGGTTTCTGCTGCCGTTCACCGGCATATTGGCAAAGGCTTCATACAATTTCCAGCGCTCATGTACATCATTCTGGGCCAGTTCCAGCAACTTCTTCGCTTCCTCGGGATGCGCCTGCTGCAGTGACGTGTAGCGGGTCTCATTATAGAGATACTTCTCCAGCGGCACAGATGGGGCCTTCGAATCCAGCTGCATCGGATGCTTGCCTTCCACCGCCAGCGCCGGATTGTACCGGAACAGCGGCCAGTGACCGGACTGCACTGCTAGCTTCTGCTGGTCAAGGCTATGTACAAGGTCGATGCCGTGCGCAATGCAGGGAGCGTAGGCAATAATCAGCGAGGTGCCCTGATACGCCTCCGCCTCATTGAATGCCTTGAGGGACTGCATGTCTCCCGCACCCATGGCTACTCTTGCGACATAAACGTTGCCATAAGCCATTGCCATGAGCGCGAGGTCCTTCTTAGCGCCCGGCTTTCCGCCCGAAGCAAATTTCGCCACGGCGGCGCGCGGCGTTGATTTCGATGCCTGGCCGCCAGTGTTGGAGTAAACCTCGCTATCCAGCACCAGGATATTCACATTGCGCCCCGAAGCCAGAATGTGATCGAGCCCGCCGTAGCCGATGTCATACGCCCAGCCATCGCCGCCCACAATCCAGGTCGCGCGCTTCACCAAGGCATCAGAAATGTTCAGCAGTTCGCGCGCTTCAGCATTCTCCTTCCGGATCGGCTCCAGCTTCTCCCGCAGGAATCTCACTCGCTCACGTTGTGCGTTAATGCCGGCTTCGTTGTGCTGGTCGGCTCCCAGGAGGTTGCGTGTCAGGTCTTCGCCCACGAGCGGCGACACGCGTGCCAGGAGCGTTCGCGCATGCTCCGCCTGCTTTTCCTGCGCCAGGTGAATTCCCAGACCGAACTCAGCATTGTCTTCAAAGAGTGAATTCGCCCAGGCGATGCCGCGCCCATCTTTGTTGAACGTGTAGGGAGTCGTCGGCAAATTGCCGCCGTAGATGGACGAACAACCAGTGGCATTCGCAATCACCGTGCGATCGCCGAACAGCTGCGAGAGCAGCTTCAGGTACGGCGTCTCGCCGCAGCCGGAACACGCGCCTGAAAACTCAAACAGCGGTTGCAGCAGCTGAACATCTTTCACCTGGCTGAACGAGACTTTCTCCCGGTCAAACTCCGGCAGGCTCAGGAAGAAATCCCAGTTCTTTTTCTCGCGCTCCCGAATCGGCGGCTGAGAGACCATGTTCACAGCGCGATGTGCCGGGTCAGTCTTGCTCTTGGCGGGACAGACTTCCACGCAAAGCGAGCAGCCAGTGCAGTCCTCCGGCGAAACCTGGAGCGAATACTTCATGTGCCCCATGTCTTTCCAGCGTGCCGGCGCTGAAAGAAATTCCGGCGGAGCATCCTTGAGCTTGTCCGACTCGTAGAGCTTGGCGCGAATCACCGAATGCGGGCACACCAGCACGCATTTGCCGCACTGGATGCACAGGTCGCTGTCCCACGCCGGGATTTCCAGCGCGATATTTCGTTTTTCCCACTGGGAAGTACCGCTCGGAAAGGTACCGTCCACCGGAAGCGCGCTCACTGGCAGCAAGTCGCCGTTGCCCTGGATGATCGGACCGGTCACGCGCTGCACGAATTCTGGCGCCAGTTCGGGCACAGCGAGGTGTGGACGGCTCTTGCTGGTCACGAAACCGGGAACATTCACCTCAAACAGGTTGTCCAGAGTGCGGTCCACCGCGTCAAAGTTTTTCTGCACCACAGCTTCGCCGCGCTTGATGTAAGTCTTCCTGATAGATCGCTTGATCGCCTCTATCGCCTGGTGGCGCGGCAGCACGTTGCTGATGGCGAAGAAGCATGTCTGCATGATGGTGTTGATACGGCCGCCCATCCCGGCGTCCTTCGCCACTCGGTACCCGTCGATCACATAGAACTTCAGCTTCTTGTCGATGATCTCCTGCTGGATGGCGCTGGGCAGGTTCGCCCAGACGTCATCCGGACCGTAGAGAGAATTAAGCAGGAAAGTGGCGCCAGGCTCCGCGTACTTCAAAACCTCAACGCGTTCCAGAAAAGCGAATTGGTGGCAGGCCACGAAATTTGCCCTGGTGATCAGGTAGCTCGAGCGAATCGGATTTGGGCCAAAGCGAAGGTGAGAAATCGTCAGCGAGCCGGATTTCTTGGAGTCGTAAACAAAATATCCCTGGGCGTAAAGATCAGTATCTTCCCCGATGATCTTGATCGAGTTCTTGTTCGCACCCACCGTGCCGTCAGCGCCGAGCCCGTAAAAGAGAGCGCGCACCGTCTTCGGGTCTTCGGTGGAAAACTCCGGATCCACAGCCAGGCTGGTATGAGTTACATCGTCGTAGATACCCACAGTGAAGTGCTTTTTGCTGCGTTCCTTCTCGAGTTCCTCATAAACGGCGTTCACCATCGCTGGAGTGAACTCTTTCGAAGAAAGACCGTAGCGTCCGCCGATCACCTTGGGCATGGGATGGACCAGGTGCGTGTCCTGAGATCCGGCCTCGCTCAGCGCCGCAACCACGTCGGCATAGAGCGGCTCGCCAATGGCGCCCGGTTCCTTTGTCCGGTCCAGTACAGCAATTGCTTCTACCGTGGAAGGTAGAGCTTTGATAAAGTGCTCAACCGAAAACGGCCGGTACAGCCGGACCTTCAGTAACCCGTACTTTGCGCCGCGTGCGTTAAGCTTCTCAATCGCTTCTTCCGCCACCTCGGCGCCGGATCCCATGATCACGATAACGCTCTCGGCATCTTTTGCACCCACATAGTCGAACAAGTGGTACTGCCGCCCGGCGATCTGGGCAAACTTATCCATCGTGTCCTGCACGATGAGGGGTGTAGCCAGGTAATACGGATTGGCAGCTTCGCGTGACTGAAAATAAACGTCAGGGTTCTGCGCTGTGCCGCGTACAAATGGGTGCTCCGGCGAAAGTGCGCGCCGCCGGTGGCGCTGTACCATCTCCGGCGTGATCATCGCGGCCAGGTCTTCCGGCTGAAGTTGCTCCACTTTGGCAATCTCGTGCGAGGTCCGGAACCCATCAAAGAAATGTACGAACGGGATGCGCGCGTCCATGGAAGCTGATTGCGCGATCAGGGCAAAGTCCATGACTTCCTGGACCGAGTTCGAAGCCAGCATGCCCCAGCCCGTCTGCCGGACTGCCATCACGTCCTGGTGATCACCGAAAATCGAGAGCGCGTGTGTGGCCAGCGACCGGGCGGCTACGTGAATCACCGCCGGCGTAAGCTCGCCCGCAATCTTGTACATGTTGGGAATCATCAGAAGCAGGCCCTGCGCCGACGTGAAAGTGGTCGCCAGCGCTCCTCCCTGAAGGGCCCCGTGCAGAGCACCGGCCGCTCCGGCCTCGCTCTGCATTTCGATCACCTGCGGAACCAGGCCCCAGATATTCTTCTTTCCCTCTGCCGACCATTGGTCTGCCCACTCGCCCATGCCGGAAGAAGGCGTGATCGGATAAATGGCTATGACTTCGTTGATCTTATGGGCGACGTAAGCTGCGGCTTCGTTTCCATCAATCGTTACGCGGGGGCGGTTCGTCATCGGATCCATAAATGGGATCCTCCGGAGCGGCAGGACCCCATTCCTCCCAAACGCGTCTGTTTAAAGACGCTGATGTACCTATAATCTTCGGGTACCGCTGCACAACTTGGATGTGATGATTGTCACGCCGCGTCTTTCCCAGGCGGCTGTAACTCCCGACCAAAAGGATGAATCCTCTCGTCACATCGAGTAGAGACGCTGATCAACAACTCGATCGTGAACGGAAAGGCGCTGCCGCGCTGTTCTGTCCCGCGCGAGGGATTCCTGAGTCGCCGACATGATCAGGAGGGCTGAAAACAATACGCGTTGGTAAAAGATGATTCGTTGTCGACATGGCGGATCGCCTCGTTTGCGTGGCCAATTACTAATTGCTAACTGCTCTGTCACACCGGCTGTTCTTCCGCCTTGATCTCCGGTCCTGAAGAGCCCAGAAGCTGCAGACGCGGGTCGCGCTCGATCGCTTCCAGCAACTCGCGGGTCACACGGTCGTCAATCTCAGCAGCATGGCTGAGCTCTACCGGATAGCGGATGATCACTTCGATACCGCCGCCGGAAAAATGCAGGTGGCTTTCCGGGGAGAAATTGTTGATCCGCACCGCTGTCAATGCGCGCTCCATCCCCAGTCGCTGCGCCTCCATGCGGTCGCGATATTCGGAATAGACCTTGTTCACCGCCGCGAGCATCCGCTGCTCCACCTCGCGATAGCTTCCCTGGGGAGCGAGCGTGACCTTCACTTCATGCCACACGAAGCTGGTACCCGGAATCTGTTTGAACAATCCCGCGTTGGCCTGAAAGACCACCGCATTCGAAAAGACGACCACGCGACCAGTAGGCCGCGGTGCGGCGCCGCCCGTGACTTCCATCATGTGCAGCCGCACCATCCCTATGTCCACCACGTCCCCGGTCACGCCCGCCACCTGCACGCGATCGCCTACCCGCACCCCGTACTTGCCGATGAGAAAGAAATATCCCGCCACTGACAGGATCACGTTCTGCAAAGCAACGGCAATGCCGGCGGTCATCAGTCCGGCGAAAGTGGTGATGGTGCTCAGTTCGCTGGCAAAGGCGACGACCACCACCATAAGAATTACCACCCACAGCAGGATGCGCCGCAGCAGCAGAAATTGGTAACGTCGCCGCGGATCGGTGATGTAACGAAACGTCGCCCGTTTCCACAGCTCGGACACGCCCAGGATCACACCGAGGATGATGCCCAGTCCACCCAGCCGCACAATCAGCGATTTCAGCTCAGTCTGGTACTGGCTTTCCACGCTGTTGCGCCAGTTCGTGGAACTGCGCTTATAGACGTCAAGCAGGATGCTCTGCTTGCCCAGCGGCAGCAGGCTCGCCGAGAGCTGCTTGTACCTCTGCGTCATCGCATCCAGGTCTTTGCGCTGTTGTGCCAGCACAGCCGGATCTGTTCCCGGAGCTTCCTGGGAAAGCTGGTCGCCTTTCTGCGTGAGCTCGCGCATCGTGGCCAGTAGGGGAGTTCGCAACTCTTTCGAAGTCTCTGCAAGCTGCTCTGTCTCTCGGATGTTGTCATCAATGGCGCGCAGTTTGCGGCGCAGGGAAAAAAGATCGCTGATCAGCGCCAGCATCCCCGCAGGTTCTTCCTTGCGCGCCTTAGCCGCTACCGCGGCGGAGTTGGCTGCGGCCTGCTTGGCGTTGTCCGTCGCCTCTTTCCCGGTAGCGGTAGCAGCCGGAACCGCCCGCGCCAGTTCTTCAATCTGTGACGCAAGGTTTCCCGGTCCATTGCCCCCGTTCGCACCCGTAGCGAACTGCACGATTCCCCGGATACTGTCACGCCGGGCTTCTGCAAAGTCCAGCTCGCTCTCTGTCTCGGCGAGCTGCGCTTGTAAATCGTGCCGCTGCTTGCCCGTGGCTGTCGCCAATCTCTGCTGTAACCGGTCAACTTCCTGTTGCGACTGCTTCACCTGCTGATCAGCGCGAACCGACGCTTGCAGAAGCCGCTGAAATTGTGACGGCTGGCCATTCTCCTGATTCGGGGCCGGAGCCGCAGTTTGGTTCGCAAGCGCCTGCGCGCGGGCCCGCGCGTGATCAAAAGCCGCCTTCACCACCTGGTCGGCGAATTGGCGATTATCGTTCAGGAAGAGCACATCGCTCGGCTCAGTGGCAAGCTGTTGCTGCGTCGTGAGTTCCCGGTACCAGACAATCGTCTGGTTGAGAAAGCGGATTATGTCCTCGCTCGCGCTACCCGGCTGCGACTCACCATTTTGTCCGCCGTCCTGATGCGTAGGCTGAGGGTTCTGTTTTTGTGAGGAGGCGGGCTCGCTCTGCGCGCGCAACACGGCCATTCCGGCACATAGGACCAGAAGTAATAAAGACGCTGTTTTTCTATAAGAAACCACGCTCAATTCAATCATGCGAGCGCGATAGGTACAACCATGCGCTGTCCCGAGCGATGCGGGCGCGTCCACCCCTCCGTGAGGGCGACTTGCGTATCGAGCGGCGTGCAACGCGCGGCCCGGCATCCCCGGCAAGGCACTCTCTGATCTGCGTTTGTCAGCGTTCATCTGCCCCATCCTCAGCCGCGCCTCTTTTACCCGACTGGTCTGGTGAATGGTCTTCCGATTCCGCGCGATTACGGCGATTACGGCGATTGCGGCGATTTCGGCGATCTCCTGCCACCTGCCACCCCCGCCATCGTCCCAATCTGTCCCAACCTCGTCCCAATCCGTCCCAACCTCGTCCCGATTGGGGCTTCCCAATCGATCCCAACCTCGTCCCAATCGTCCCAATCTCTTCGTCCTGCCCACCTTGACCAAAGCCGCACTTCGGCAAATCTCCTTACCTTACTACTTATGTTCGCCACGATGCAATAGCAAAATTTGTCAATGTACAGACTGCGCGTTTCTGGCGCCGCGAGGCCGACTTGCGCGCCGACCGGCGTGCTGAAAGGCCTAATCACGCTTAACCGAAACCGAGACCGTTAAGCGGTTTCTCGCGAAGCGAGCAAAATATAATGATCACAAGCCGCGAGGCCGACTTGCGCGCCGAGCGGCGTGCTGAAAGGCCTGAACGCCCTTAAGGCAGACCGAACCACTCCAGCGGTTCTAGAAAAGGAACGATAGGCCGACTTGCGCGCCGAGCGGCTTGCTACAGGGCCTAAACGCACCTGGAGGATACCGACGCCCTCCAGCGGTTTCTCGCGCGAAGCGAGCCAAAAGAAAGCCGCGAGCAAAAAAGACGCGGCTTGTGGCCGCGCCTCTTGAAATTCATCCGAGTCATTTAGCGGTGATCGTGGTCGTGATCTCCGCCGTGGTGGCAGCGCTCCCGTGCTTCTTCCAGGTCATGGCGGCGTTTTTCGGCCTGGCGGCTGCGCTCGCCGTGCTTGCGAATTGCATCCTGCAATTTCGCTTCTGCCTTGCGGATATTTTGTTCACACTTGCGGTCGCGATCATGGTCGCGGTCGACGGCGCTCGCCGGAACAGAGCCCAACGCCATCACTCCCAGGACCAATGCAGCTACGATTACCTTGGCTTTCTGAAACATGGTTCCCCTCCTGGCCGGACATCTTATCGCGACGAGAGCTCATTCAAATGAATGTTTCTCCTAATCAAAGGTACATGCCGAGGTCCTCGGCATTCTTCGCACAAATAAAAATGGGTGTTCATTTCGAACACCCGTTTTAACTATTGTCCCTTGATTGATCTTTGATCACGGAGACTTGGCTCCGCGACGTGGTTACTTCTTTTTCTTTTTCGCAGCTTTCTTCTTGGTCGCCATTGACTCATTTCCTCCTTCAAGGATTTGAAACCGGGCCCTTTTTGACCTGACCGGCCCTAATGGTAGGGGGCCAAATCATGTACACCCAAAATATTGGGGTACCTGCGTTTCGATGTCAATAAAAAAATAATTGGTTGCAGGAAGATTTACGATTTCTCGGGAAGGGGGGTTTTTCCAAAAAATGAACGAGTGGGCCAGGAAGTTAGGGACATTGCGCGCGATCGGTATCGCCGTCGC
>DATAEJ010000230.1:0-9496 GCA_036258095.1 Candidatus Angelobacter sp.
CGTAACGGCGGCGATACGGCGCGAGCAGACACTGCGCCGGTAGATATGTCCGAATTGGCTGGTTTGCCGAAGAAAGAGCCTAAGTCCAGGCCAGTGCACGTGAAGCAGGCAATAGCCCCCAAAGCGCCGGAACTGTACTTGGTAGAAACGGTCGCGGGCGGAAAAGTGACCGTCGCCAAGTTTCCATCCGATGCGAACTGAGCTTTTGCAGTTTTGAAGGTCTTTGAAGAGGAGAGAATGTGACGAACCATAAGGGAACTTTTCTCGGGTTGTTAGGCACGGTGACGATTCTCGTGCTCGTCTTCAGCATTACTTGTTTGGCTGAAGACAAGGCTATACCACAGCAGCCGGCCGCGGCCCAACCTGAGCCCTCAAACCAAATTCTGCACGTTCTGGTTGGTCATTCGGTGGTGATCCGTACCGAGGCGCGGCTGAAGCGCGTGCTTGTCGGCAACCCCGCGGTGGTGGCCACCTCCACTACCGCTCCCAATGAAGTGGTAGTAACCGCCAGCGCTCCCGGCAGCAGCAGCGTCGTGCTTTGGCAGGAAGACAATCGCTCCCGGATATTGGAGGTCTTTGGCGATATCGATGTCACTCTCCTGCGTGAAGCTGTTACCCGCAGTTTCCCCGCGGAGCGGATTCAGGTTGAGGCTGAAGAGAACCGCATCGTCCTGAGTGGAACCGCCACGTCGCCCGCAGTGGTAGACCAGCTCGTGAAGATGGCCGCACCGTTCTCAAAAGAAGTGGTGAATTCGATGCGTCTTGCGCCTCCCGGGCGGCAGAAGCAAATTTTGCTCAAAGTGAAATTCGCCCAGGTGGACCGCGGCAAGTTGACGGCTTACGGAATCAATGTCTTCAGCACCGGTGCCACGAATACGATTGGTAGTGTTACCACGCAACAGTTTGGAAATCTCAGTCTTGGGGACAAAGGGCAGCTCGTTACACAGAAACCATTCCCTGGTGCCTTCACCACCACAGAGACAATCTCTGATCTTCTAAACATCTTCGTTTTCCGTCCCGACATCAACCTTGGCGCCACCATAAAGGCTTTACAAGAGAAGAACATCCTGCAAATTCTTGCCGAGCCCAACCTGCTCGCCGCCAACGGCGAGTCAGCCCGATTCCTTGCCGGCGGTGAACTGCCCTATCCATTGGTTTCTGGAGTTGCCGGCGCTAATACAGTCACAGTCCAGTTCAAGCCGTTCGGCGTGAAGCTGGAATTTACCGGCGTAATTCAGGATGACAACACCATCCGCCTGAAAGTATCTCCGGAGGTCAGCTCACTCGATTTCGGCAACGCCGTGGTTGTGAATGGCTTCACTCTCCCTGCCATCGCCACTCGCCATGCTGAGACAGTGGTGGAATTACGCAACGGCCAGAGCTTTGGGATCGCCGGTCTGATCGACCAACGGACCACAGCGCAGTATTCCAAGGTCGCCGGCATTGGTGATATTCCGATTCTCGGGGCGCTGTTCAAATCCAAACAGGTCAACAAAACCAACTCTGAGCTGCTCGTGATGGTCACGCCGCAGATCATCGATCCTGCCACTGCGGATGGTACAACGCCGCCACTACCCAAAGAGCCCATCACGCCTTTGGATCCCAAGAAGTTCGATAACCATGTTCCAACCGGAGGAATGCAGTAATGACGTCGCAATCAACCCTGCCTTCGGCCGCCATAAGCGCGGAGATTGCCGTAACTACCGTTGGCCTGGACCCGGTAACGTTTCGCTCGCTCACCCACCTGATGCAAACGGTCCCGGGTGCGGTAATGGTCGCGAATGTTGATGGCTATTCGGGCGCGGAAAGGGAAGTCGGTCGCGCAGGCGAGAAGGCGCGAACCCGGATCTGCTTCATCGATTACGACCAGAGAACGGAGCAGGCAATCTGGATCACCGAGCACCTGCACGGCAACTATCCGGATGTTTACGTTTTCGCCGTTTCCGCCTTTACTGAGCCGGACCGGATCATTGCGGCCATGCGTGCCGGTTGTGCCGAATACGTCGTCAAGCCGATCCAGCACCAGGCCGTGATGGACGGGCTCTCCAGGGTTGAAGCCAAGCAAAAAGAGCGGCTGCGTTCAAAAGTGCAGGGCAAGATCATTACCCTGATTGGCGCGAAGGGCGGGACTGGCGTCACCACGCTGGCGCTGCACCTTGCTCTCGAGTTGAGCGCGCTCAAGAAAGGCAAATGTCTGCTGGTGGACCAACATGCTGCGCTCGGTGACGCATCGTTGTATCTGGGAACGGGACGCCACCAGTACAGCTTTTTCGAACTGGCCAATAACACTGATCGCCTTGACCAGGAACTGTTGCAGGGCTTTCTGCTTAAACATCACTCCGGGTTGGATCTTCTCGACTCGCCAGAGGACGTTGATGCTATCCGGCAGGCATCGCCTTCCGCGGTGGAACATACTCTGGCATTTCTTTCCGCTGTGTATCCGTTCGTGGTGGTTGACTGCCCACCCGGGCTCACAGATGTCACGCAGGCCTGCATCTCGCAGTCAGATCAAATTGTCATCGTGATCACTGCGGAATTGCCGGCTGTTCGCAATGCAGTGCGCTACATCGAGCATCTCGAACGGCTTGGCATCTCGCCGAAGAAGATCAAGATTGCCCTGAACCGGCATTCACGCCGCGGGCCACTTACTGACGACCAAATCGAAAAGGCGCTCGGGCGCAGTATCTCGGTTCGAATACCGAACGCATATAGCGAAGTGATTAAAGCGATCAACGCTGGTGAACCGATCACATCCGATCGGTCAGACTTTACGCAGGCAATACACAAATGGGCGACGGAACTGCCTGGCACTGCGCCGCAAAGCAACGGTTCGCAGGCTCACAGCACGGGTTTTCAGAGTCTTTTTGGAAGTAGGCGGTAAGGAGAAGAGATGGCTTTCGGATTTGCAGTTAACTCAGTTCCGCAGCCGGCCAATGGCGCACCGGTGGGCAGGTCATACCAGGAACTGAAAACGGCCCTTCATCGCGAACTGCTGAACAAGATCGACCTCGAGCGGTTGACTTCCATGCAGGACGTCTATGCCCGCTCGCAGGTCCAGAACGTTATTTATGACCTGATCAGCACCGCAAACTTTCCGCTTAGCGGCACTGAGCGCGAACGCATCTGCCGTGAAGTATTACAGGAGGTTTTTGGTCTCGGTCCCCTGGAGCCATTGCTGCAGGACCAGACGATCACTGACATTCTGGTGAACACGCACCGCCAGGTGTACGTGGAACGGGCAGGCATGCTTGAACTCACGAACGTGGTCTTCAAGGACGCGGCCCATCTTCGCCACATCATTGACAAGATCGTCTCCAGGGTCGGCCGTCGCGTAGATGAGTCTTCGCCGATGTGCGACGCCAGATTGGAAGATGGTTCTCGCGTCAATGTGGTGATCCCGCCGCTGGCGATTGACGGTCCCATCATGTCAATCCGGCGGTTCGGCAAGGTGCCGATTGGGGTCGACCAACTCCTCAGCTTCCGCACGATCACGCCGGCCATGCTCGAGTTTCTCAAAGCAGCGGTGCGCTCGCGGCACAACATCGTGATCTCGGGAGGAACCGGCAGCGGCAAGACAACACTATTGAATGTTCTGTCCGGCTTTATTTCTGATCGCGAACGCATTGTGACTATCGAAGACTCGGCTGAACTTCAGCTGCAGCAGCCGCACGTGGTACGGCTTGAGTGCCGCCCGCCCAACGTGGAAGGGAAGGGGGCTGTTCGCCAGCGCGAGCTGGTAATCAACGCGCTGCGTATGCGTCCTGACCGCATTGTGGTAGGCGAGGTACGCGGCGGCGAAGCTCTGGACATGCTCCAGGCGATGAACACCGGGCATGACGGATCGCTGACCACCATCCATGCAAACAATCCTCGTGACGCTATCGCTCGCATGGAAACCATGTCACTCATGGCAGATGTGAATCTGCCTGACAAGGCTATTCGGCAGCAGATGGCCTCGGCTATCTCGCTGATCGTGCAGGTAGCTCGTCTGAGCGACGGTTCCCGGCGGGTGACGCAGATCTCCGAGGTGATGGGCGTAAGCGACGGAATGGTCACATTGCAGGACATTTTCGTATTCGACCGGATGGGAATTGGGCCGAACAATCGTGTGCTCGGACGCTTTCGCGCCACGGGCATACGGCCTGGGTGCGCCGAGCGCATCAAGGTTTCCGGCATTCAGCTCTCTCCCAACCTGTTTGAGCATGTTTACGAGGTATAGGCGTGACGATCCTCACCATATTCCTGATCGCCCTCATCGCAGCATTTGCGGTGCTCGCATTCCTGATTGAGCCGTCGAAGACGGACAAGATGATCTTTTCCCGTCTGGCTTCACTGGACCGCAAATCTGCATTGTCCCCTCATGCAGATGAGCCCGGCATCATCAGGGAAACAACGTTCAGCACAATACCCGCGCTGGATCGCTTCCTGCGGAATAACAAGTTGGCGATCTGGCTGCATACGCTCATCCAGCAGGCTGACTCGGCCTGGACGGTTGGTCAGGTGGTAATTATCAGCCTGGTGCTGATCTGCGTGGGTGCGGCCGTGGGAAATTGGTGGATCACAGGAGGAGTTCTTGGCTGGGGTCCCGGACTGGTGCTCGGCACCACGCCAATCGTTTATCTATTGCAGAAACGCAAGTTAAGGGCGCGCCGCTTTTCTGAGTTATTGCCGGAAGCGATCGATCTCATGTCGCGTGGACTGCGTGCCGGTCAGGCCTTGCCGGCAACCATCGAGACTATTGCCAACGAATGCGACGATCCTCTGCGCTCAGAATTCCGGCGCGCCGCAGATGAACAGAGCTTCGGGCTCCCTTTCCGCGAGGCCATGCTGAACCTGGGCCGGAGAATGCCCGTTTCTGATCTGCAATTCCTCATCACCGCCATCCTGGTACAGAAGGAAACAGGTGGCAACCTGGCGCAGATTCTTGATAAGACGTCGCATGTTTTGCGCGAGCGCATTCGAGTCATCGGGCAGATGCGTATCAGGACGGCGCAGGGACGCCTGACCGGAGCCGTGCTGATCGGCTTACCGTTTGTGATCTTCTTCGGACTGAATGCTCTCCAGCCAGGCTACGGGAAGGTTCTGTTCGAAACGCCGCAGGGCCAGAAGATGGTGACCTATGCGGCGATCATGATGGCCATTGGAATTTTTATGATTCGCCGCATCGTGAGCGTGAGGTTCTAAAAAGGAGCTGATCCATGTTGCTCTTCTTCATCTCGGCAGCTGTGACGGTCTTTCTGTTGCTCGCAGGTCTGATTCTGCTGTTAAGCTCCGTTGACCCGGTGCAGGAAAGACTGATGGAAATCACCGCCCCTGCAGCACAGGAGAACAGGGGATCGCTGATCGCCGCCACGCCCAGCTCCGGTGTTGGACAAGTTGCGCAACAAATCACCAGCTTTTTCAAACCGGTTCGCGGGCTCTTGAGTGGCTCTGATGAAGATCTTGCCTACAAGCTTACGCTCGCTGGGTTTCGCAAGCCGGAGCACGTCGAGATATTCACCGCGATCAAGTTGCTCCTGCCGGTCATCGGTGTGCTTGTTGGTACGTTTTTCAGCAGCAATCTGATTATCGCTGTCGCCATCGGCGGGCTCGGCGGCTTTTTCCTTCCTGACATGGTGCTCTCGTACCTGATGAGTCGCCGTCAGACCAGGATCCGTATTGCTCTGCCTGACGCGCTGGATCTGCTGGTGATCTGCATGGAAGCCGGGTTGGGCATCGATCAGGCCCTGGTGCGCGTGGGGGACGAGATGGCGGCGAGTGCGCCCGATCTGGCGGAGGAGTTCCAGATCATCACGCGAGAACAAAGAGCGGGCAAGCCGCGGCTCGATGCATGGCGCAGCCTGGCCAACAGGCTCGATATCGAATTCATCCGGCAGTTTGTGACGATGCTGATACAAACCGAACGCTTCGGCACGCCGATCGCCCATGCGCTTGGGATATTCGCGGATACATTGCGCTCACGGCGCATGCAGCAGGCCGAGGAGAATGCAGCCAAGACTGGCGTGAAGCTGCTTTTCCCGCTGATCCTCTTCATCTTTCCGAGCATCTTTGTGGTTTCCCTGGGCCCGGCGATTCTTAACCTGCAAAAGACCTTTCAGGAGATGGCGAAGTAGCGTATGCGGTTGCACAGCAGGACAGTTCGGGCAGTAAACACCACTCGGGGAACAGAGCTGGGCGCAACGATCCGCGTTGCAGATACAGGACTGAGCCGGATTATCGGACTGCTGGGTGAGCGTGGCCTTAACAAAGGTGAAGGACTGCTGATCCTGCCATCGCAGGGCGTACACACGTGGGGAATGCTGTTTCCCATCGACGTGCTTGTTCTTGATGACGATTGGAATGTCCTGGCAGTGCGCAGAAACATGCGCAGCTTCAGGATGACGAAGGTTTTCTGGAAAGCGGCGGCTGTGCTCGAGCTGCCTTCAGGAACGGCTGACGCGACCGAAACCGCGGTAGGTGACACGTTGAGTTTTGACCACACCGCGGTGAACTGAGCGAGGAAGTTATGCGCTTGCGACTCACATTTCGGCGGAAAGAAGAAGGGCAGAGCCTTCTTGAGACTGCAGTGGCGATGCCTCTATTGCTTGGGATCGCTTTCAATCTCATCAATCTCGGCTACTTCTGGTTTTGCATTCTGACCATGACAGCGGCGCCTCGGCAGGGAGTGCAATTCTCGGCACAAGGCGCATCTTCGCTCGCCACCGCGACGGCGCCCAGTACCACTGCCGTGAGCACCCTTGTGTTCGAAAACATGACCAATGCCTTGCACGGCGCAACTACCTCGAACACATCAGTCCGCGTGTGCAGCAAGTCCAAAGGCGTGGACGCGACCACCCATGTTGCGTTATGTGACAGCTTCGGTCCAGCATTCTCCTTCACCGCGGTCGGCACTGATCCCGAGGCTCCAGCGTTTGTACTCAACCGGGTTGACGTCGGCTATACGGTCACGCCGATCATTCCGGGCACGGCATTCAATGTCGTCTTGCCAGGGAATCTGAATTTCCGCCGTCAGGTTTCGATGAGGTCGCTGTACTGACATGCCGCTCGGTGTTCCAAGTCGAGTTCGAAAGCAACGTGGCCAGAGCCTGCTTGAGACAGCCATGATGATCGTGGTGATCTTCACCGTGGTCTTCTGGATTTTTGAACTGGGCTGGGTCATGTACACCTACTCCGTTCTGGCCGATGCCGCCAATGAAGGCGTGCGCTACGCGGTGGTGCACAGCGGAGGCGATATCACCGGCACCAAGGCAAAAGTCGCAACTTTTGCTGCGACCTCTCTCCACAACGTCAGCGCAGTGTCGACAAATGTAACTTTTCCAGACGGCAGCTCGTCACCGCCCAACCGCGTGCGTGTCACCGTAAGCTACACCTACGTTCCCTGGCTGAACCAGTTCATTAACACGCCTACCATGCACACCTACTCAGAGGGAAGGATGATTGCGCCATGAAAATTCATCGTCATCCCCATCGTGCCTCGGAGAGGGGCCAGACCCTGATTCCGATTTTCGTGTTTATCAGTCTCTTTCTCCTGGCCATGCTGGGTGTGGCTGCCGATTACACCCAGCTCTGGGCGCATCGACAGATGGCGCAGGGAGCAGCCGACGCAGCCTGCGAGGCCGGCGCTGCTGACCTCTACATCAATGCCATAAATCCAACCGCGGGCGGATTAAACGGACTGGGCAGCTTTGCCTGGATCGGCAGCCCCTTTAACTGCAGCACCAACACTTCTACCTCCGTTTGCCGCTATGCGGCGCTGAACGGCTATACAACAGGGGCGAACATCAACGTGACCTTCCCCAGTTCGCTGCCCGGAGTTGCTTCTCTTCCGGCTCCTCTGTCAACCGCTCATCCTTATCTAGAGGTCACGATTACCGATCCCGTGCCGATGTCGTTTACCCGGATGGTAGGGGGCGCAACCACCGTGACCGTGAAGGCGAAGGCTGGTTGCGGTGTTGCTCCAGCCAATGTGCCGATTCCGATCGTGATTCTTCATCCCACCTCTGCCGCATCGATTTCTGTGGGTGGCACCTCTCTGATCAAGGTCTTCGGCGGTCCACAGCGGTCCGTGCAGGTGGATTCCAGTAATGCAAGTGCCGTGAGCGTTGGTGCGGTCGATTTGTCACAGGGAGGCCCCTCAAATACGGGCTCTGATTTCGCAGTACTCGGAGGGCCTTCAACGCAGCCCGGAGGAATTATTCTGGGTAGTACCGGCCACTACCTCTATCCCTCCACGCCCTTCGGCGATCCGTTCGCGACCATACCCACGCCGTCAAAGCCGGCCTCTCTCGGCAAGGTGATCGCAGTGCCGTTACAGGTCAATGGCTGTCCCGATCCGAATGGGTGCATTGAGTTTTCACCGGGTGATTACACCGGCTGCAGCACGGGCAGTATCAACCCAGGCCAAACAGGCTGCCTGATGATCCCTTACACAGGATCAAATCCCAGGATCAATCCGGCGGCGCCGAGCTGGACTCAGAACACCAGCTATGCGCAGGGAACTATCATTCAGCCGCTCGGCTCGCAGCACAATACACAGAATTTTATGTTTCTCGCTACTAACACAGGAGTGTCAGGTCCCAGCCTTCCGGTTCAATGGTTTGCTACCCCCTGCACTCCCCAGCCAGATGGAACGTGCTCTGGAGGAGTTCAAGTGGATGGCACCATCACCTGGAGGAATATTGGGAAAGTGGGGGGGAACCTCACGACGGCGATTTTAGATCCCGGCCTCTACTACGTAGGCGCAAATGGCTTGAATTTCGGGAGCAATTCTACCGTTCGCATGAGCACGGCGACTGGCGATGGCTCCAACGGCGTAATGTTCTACTTCAGCACAGCAGACACCGTTGCGGTCACCTCAAACGCCGGCAAGGCTCCCCCGTGTACTGCGGCAAACTCGCAGGGAAACTCGACCCCGAACGCCTGTGTCGTGTCGTACAGGACAGACGGAACCGTATCGTCACAGACGAACGGGTATGTGCCATCGCGACAGACGCAGTGCCCGAGCGGTCCGGCCAACCCACCGCAAGTGCCGTCATCGGTTGACGGCAACATTCTTCTGGCTCCGTGCTCCGGAACCTACGCCTCGCCGGACGGAAATCGCGGGTTCCTGTTCTTCCAGAATCGATCCACATCTGCGAATCCGAGCTGGGGCGGAGGTGGTCAATTCCTCTCCTCCGGCTTCATGTATTTCCATTCCGGCGCGGGTGGTACCTGCGGAACAAATACCTCCTGCCTCACTCTGCAGGGAGGTTCAGGGTCGCAGTCCTTCACGCTCGGCAACATCGTGGTGGATAAGCTTGCGCTGGGCGGGAATCCGCAAATCAACATGATCTTGAATCCCAGCGCCACATTCCAGATATTGAGGCCAACGCTGCTCGAATGATCACCCCCTGCGAACCAGCTTCGGCCGCGGCGCGCGAGGTAATGCGCCCACTAGCATTGCAACGGCAACTCAAGCCTCCTCGGTTTGCGGCCTTGCCGGTGAAACGTGCTACGC
>DATAEJ010000231.1:0-12758 GCA_036258095.1 Candidatus Angelobacter sp.
GGACTTTCAGGAACTTGCACTCTCCTATCCAGGAATCGATAAAGCTAATGCCCGGCGCATAAGAAAAGACGGGCGGCCGGTGATTGACCTGGTTGTAGCCACTACGAACGGCCTGCCATTGAATTCTGTTCTGCGCGATTCACTGGTGGCATTCCTTCAGGATCGCTCCACACCAGACAACCTGGTGCTCGTGCGCGACTACAATCCAGTTCCGATTCGTCTTGCGATCGAAGTCCATATTCTGCCGAACTTCTTGCGGGTTGAAACCGGAGTGCGCGTGCAGAAAGCGATGAGCATGGCCCTGGCTGACGATGGAGGCATGGGTTATTTCAATTTCGACCGGCGTGATTTAGGGGAAGACCTCTATCTCAGCGATGTTTATGCGCTGGTGGAAGCAGTTGAAGGCGTGGATTTCCTCATCGTGAAGGAATTCAGAAGGGAATCAGAACCAGCCGGGCAGGTCAATGATGTGGTTTCCATGCCTTCTGATGGCGTGGCGACTGGCGGCGACGGAACGGATGCGACCGTGGGCATCCTGAGCATGACGCTGGTGGGAGGAATTGCGTGAACGATCTGACCCAGCTCGAAGCCAAATACCAGGACCTGCTCTATCAACTCCTCCCGCAGGTTTACCGCAGTCAGGACAGCCTTGGCGAATTGCAAGACTTTGTTGCGTTGTTTGGTCATGAACTGGCACGGCTGCGGGCGAACATGGAGCAGTTGCAACGTGATTTCTACATCGATAGCTGCCAGGAATGGGTCATTCCCTATATCGGTGATCTGGTCGGCACAACCGTGCTGTTCAACCAGGGTGCTCGCAACCGTGCGGACGTAAAAAATACCATCCGTTGGCGACGCGAGAAAGGAACTCTCGCCGGACTTGAAGATATTGCCGCACAGATTACAGAGTGGGGTGCGCTGGCGGCGGAAATGTTCCAGGAGCTGATCTGGAGCCAGAACCTCA
The DNA here is from genome assembly GCA_036258095.1 of Candidatus Angelobacter sp. GTDB lineage: Bacteria > Acidobacteriota > Terriglobia > Terriglobales > Acidobacteriaceae > Angelobacter. The sequence continues at coordinate 965 of DATAEJ010000231.1, forward strand.
ACCATGTTCGATCACGCGCGCTATGGACTGTAAACCTGAGCGATCCAGTAGCCATGGCGAAATTCGATACCCCCATGGATGACTCCTGCCGCACTGTCGACTTCCGCCCGGTGCGCGGCGTAACCGGCGCTTACCAGATTTCGAATGTAGGTTTCTGGCTGTGGACCTTGCCTTCCAATCCAGTGACTGGAGTTGATCCGCAGAAAGAAGACAGCCAGCGCTACTATTTTTCGCCGCTCAAGCGCAACCAGGTCCTCTACGCGGGCGGCGACAAACCCGATTGCACCACTCCCACCAGCGATGCTGATATCTGCCTGCTTCACGCTGACCACCTGCCGATTCGCGGGCGTGACTTCAGTGATCACACGGAGCAATACTGGGGAGCCAACGCAGGATTCGGCATATATGAAGATGGGATCCTGCTGTGTGAACCGGCCACGGCGGCGAGCGGCGCTGCGCTTGAGCCGGCCATTGATTTTGCTGAACTGGCCAGCGCGGGGGGCCTTCTGGTGGCTGATGCGGGCCTGTTTGCTGCCAAGCAATTCCGCATCAGCGCCATGCGGCTTCGGCAACTCACCGTCACCCGGACTGACGCTCATGGCAATCCGTATCAGGATCCTGTACCCATCGTTCCCGTAGGGCCGTTCGCGAACAATTATCAGATAGGACCAAACCAGGCGAGCGTCGACAGCACGGCAATGGCGTTCACCAAGGGAACGCCGTTCGACCCAACCCTGCCGGAACTTGATCAGATTTTCCTGGTTTTGCGCATCGAGACACTGGGCGCGGATCCGAACTTTCCGGAATGCGAGCTCATCCTGCGCAACTCTACGGGAGAATCCCTGCTTGTCTTCCTACCTGCAATCCCCGGGCTGGCTGCGGGCCAGATGCACTTCTACGTTGCCGTGGATGGCAGTGTCTACTATGCGCGAAGCACGCACGATGCCGGAGATATAAACCTGAATCCCAACTCGGCCTTACTGGGCGCATTTCTGCCCCGTCATTTGGCGCGGGCAGCTTCGGTGCAGGTGCATCCGCGGCCGGGCATACGTCCGCTGTCGCATCGCAAAGTCGTTTACCGGCAGCTCTGCTGCTGGGACCACGCGCTGCAAAAACCCCTGAATGCCGGCGAGGTCGCCGTTGATCCGCAGCGAGGACGGTTTGTCTTCCCGCCCGGTGAAGAGCCCAAAGGACGTGTCACCGTGTCTTACCGTTACGCGCTCACCGGCCAAGTGGGAGCGGGACCGTATTTTCGCGATCCCCTGCCCCCGGTGACCATAACGGTTTCCCAGACCAATGATGCAGCGTTCCGCAAAATTCAAGATGCACTCAATGCGGCGCCGACCAACGTGCCTGTAGTCATCGAAATTCAGGACAGCCACACCTACAACGAAGCCCTCACGGTAAAAAACAACTTCCCATTCGGGTTGGTCATACAGGCCGCCTCTCTGGAGACGCCGGTGATCTCATCGCCCGGAGGCGATGCTCTCACGGTGAGCAACCTGGTCCAGGGCACCAGTCTGACCGTTGACGGCCTCACGATTGCCGGCGGCAAGGTGACTGTACTTGGAGATGTACCGGTCATAAAGCTGCGTTTTTGCTCGCTGGATCCTGCAACGTCGGGAATTGATTACGAGCCAAAGAATGCCGGGGCGACCTTTACCTTGAACAACGTGATCACCGGGCCTATCAAGACCTCTGCCAATGTCGGCAGCGCCAATATCAATGACACGGCCGTGCAAAACACTGTTGCGGGCCTCACGCTCGACATGGCGAGCACAGCAGTGTCATTGGAGCACGTAACTGTGGTTGGCGGAATCAAGGCGCCGGTATTGATGGCTTCCAACAGCATTCTGTTTGGGACGGTAACGCTTGGCGCCCCGGACCAGAGTTGCTTCCGGTACAGCCGTTATCCGAAAGAGCTGTCTGGAATCAAGCCGTTCCGCTGCAGCACCGCATTTCCAATATTTTGTTCGTTTCAATTCGGACATCCTGCCTATCTGGGTCTCAGCGCCAACACGCCCGGCGAGATACGCACAGGCGGCGAAGAAGGCGGCGAGATGGGCGTGTGGTACGCCGCCGGTGTTCCCTGGCGTGAGCAGAATCTGCTATTGAAAGTGGGCGAATACCTGCCGGTCGGTCTCACACCCGTTCCGATGCGGGCGTTCCCGCGAACCCCATTTGTCGGAGTGAAAGGGATATGAAGACGGAAATATCGAAACTACCGCTGAAAGAATGGAAACATTCCCTGGGAGTGTTTCTGCAAATGGGACGTGTGCAGCTCGATTCTGACTGGAACGAGCAGGCGGAGCTCTCGCTGCGGCTATTACAACGGCAGACGAATGATGTGGTGCGCACAGGCAGCCCAAACCACGGCTTCCTTGTAGATGATCGCATCCTTTTTGATGCCATGGACGACATCCATCGCTGGTCGGTGGAGAAGAAGAATGCCGGCGATCCAGATCCCAGCATCCATGTTGATTATTTCGACTTCAAGACCGGCACCGGCAGCTTGAGTGTAAGCGGGGCCAGCGCAATTGTGCACACGCCTTCCAAGGCCCGCGACCTGTCACAGTGGAAAGAAGTCGTTTTTGCCGCAAAAGGCTCGTTCGCCGATAACGAGTGCACCTTCTTCCTCGGCCAGGGCGCGAACCGCGGGCTGCTCACCACTACCAAAGATCCGGGAGATATAGATGGATGGCGCATCTTCCGCGCTGACCCGGCCACCGCCGCTCCCGGGGTTGACCTGAAACAAATTGACTCTCTTGGTTTTGTAACCGAGCCGGCCAAGAGCTACCAGATCGATTACATCAAGATCGACAGTCCAATCCGGCAAGTGCTGGTGAATATCACGTCACCAACCACATTCAGTACAACGGTGAATCCGGGCGACACCGCCCAGGTGAGCATTAACGATTCTGATCGCTTCGGACACAGCCTGGTCCTGCAGGTGAACAAAGTTACGGCCGTAAGCTACACGCTGCCGGCGGTGAAGGACCTGAGCCACACGCGCAGAATCATTGTGTCGGTTGGAAAAACCGCTGCTCCGGCGCCTTCGTTCAATGTCACCCTTACTGACGCAAATAATCAGTCCGTGGTCCTTGCCGGCGGGGTAAACGCGGACAGTGGCTCGTGGCGCACCACCACGTTTCCAGTCACGATGGGCGGGCCTTTTGACAAAACCAAGTTAAAGTCCATTCAGTGGGGAGGCTTGGCCTCCGGCGTCGAATACCACATTGCACCGGTGCTGATTGAATCTGATCTCGAAAACAACCTAGTGATCATGGGCGGTGACGGTACCGCGGGAGGCGCCGGACGTTTTTATGGCGATGGACTGGCCGCCATCAAGGAGAGCCACGAGACTTATTTCTCGCAAATAGACCTGCCTGAGGCGGCTGCCGTGGCCTTTACGTCTCCGGCCGCAGGCAATAAGAGGATGGATCTCGCGTATCTGGACCTGTGGGAGCGGCCCATCACATATATAGAGGATCCGGATATCAGGGAAATCGCCCTGGAAGGTCCCGATACCTGCACCCGGACACGCCTGATTGCGCAGGTCAGACTGTTAAAAGGCACTGAGGTGGCGGCAGGTGATCCCAATCCCGCCCCCGTCCCAACAGCAGACTTTGGCAACCTGCCTCAGTTTGGCAAGGGCGTGCTGACCACCAAAGACAAAGCGGATGCCGTTGTCGATCCCTGTGCCGATCCCTGCGAACCCAGCATTTCAGGAACATTTCTGGGTGAGGAAAACCGGCTATTCCGGGTTGAAATTCACCAGTTTGGGGGAATTGGGGCGACCGGCGATCCCAACACCGCCATTTTCAAATGGTCACGTGAAAACGGAGCCGTGGCAAGTGCGCTGACCGTGGACGCCGCCGGCGGCGACTTCTCGGTCATCGTGGAGAAGCCAGAGCGTTATCAGGTGGGAGACCTGATCGAAATCTCCAATGATCTGGCTGACCTGGTTACCGGGGCTTATGAAGATACAGCGACACACCGGCGCCATGACCGTGGCGAGATGCGCAAGATCTCATCCATCAGCCTGCCTGACCGACGTATTTCCTGGCAGGATAGTCTCTCTCCCGAGCCGCAGTTCCATGCGCCACTGGTGCGGCCACAGCTACTTGCGTATCACGCAAATATCCGCCGGTGGGATGGTCTGCTGGCAGCGACCGCAGGCGACATTGTTCTTGCGGATGGCGTGGTGATTGAGTTTGGCGGTTCTGACATGCTGCCCGGCGACTATTGGGTGTTTGCCACTCGCGTCCTTGACCGCAGCGTGGAAAGGTTGATTGAGCAGCCACCGCATGGCATTCTGCACCGCTACTTCCCACTGGCCCAGATTTCCCGCAACATGGTAGGCGTAAACCAGATTGTCACCGTCAGTGACGTGCGCCCGCATTTTGACGCGCTCACCACGCTGAAGGCGACGGACATTGCCTATGATCCGGGCCAATGCGCCGCAACCGATCCGACCTGGGCGGGCGTTTCCAACGTGCAGCAGGCTCTGGATGCTCTCTGCACCGCTGATCTGGGCAACAGCATTGCCGACCACAACAAGCATCTGCACGGATCAGGAGTCGTGTGCGGACTACAGGTGCACTGCAATCCCGACCGCAACCTCGTCACCGTGGAAACCGGCTATGCCCTCGATTGCGAAGGGCACATCATCCGGGTCACGTCGCCCATCTTCTACGAACTGATCAAGGAAGCGAACGCGCTAAACGCTATCGACAACGCCGGAGATGGCGAAGTCTGGCTGAGCATGACGCGCGGCGCCAACGAAGCCGCCATCCTGCATCTTGAGGAGGCCATCACCCAGACGTTCTGGCAGAAAGTCCTTGAAGGCACGCTGCTGGAAGATTTCTACAAGGATTGTATTCAGAACCTTGTCACCTTCTTCAAGAACACATTCCTGCCGTTTCCTTCCACAGCTATTCCCGTCACTGATCAGGAAAAGCTCATCATCAGCCTGATCAATCTCTTCTGGCAGTTGCTGCAGCCGCTGAGTGGGCAGTATGTATTTATCTCCCCGGCTGAACACAGTCAGTTGCAGAAGTTTTACCAGCAGTTGCATGATCTGCTGGCCAGCAAGACATTCTGCGCCATGTTCGACACACTGACGCAATTCCCGGCGTATCCCTATACGGCGCCTCCAGCAGCTATGGATACTGCCTTCGGCCTTCTGCATTTTCATACCCGCATGAGAATGCACCCGGCGGGCAAACTGGTCTACACCTGCGGCACGGGGACCAAAATCGATGTGTATGACGTAACCACCAAGGCCCTGATGGCGTCCATCGATTTCCCCGGCGGCAGCAACACTGATGTGAAGGATGTGGCCTTCTCGAATGACGGGCTCACACTTTATGCGGTAGCTGTTATCAATGGCCAGGATTCGGTATTTGCCAGCGCGTCCATCAATCTGGGGACGCTGACGCATACCTGGGGGCCGACTCATGTAGTGTGCGACCTGCAGTTTGTAACTCTTGGCACCAGCACACTGCCGGCCCACGCAGGGAAGTTGTATGCCATTGGGCTAGCGCAGGGATTTTATGTGCTTGATCCTAATGCTATTCCGCTCACGCCGGTGGCTGATGTGAAATTCAATGCTACCGGCTTGATGAAGATTTCCGACGACAATGACATCGCGATTGTCGCTGAAGACCAATTCACGCCGGTTGGAACAGTCAGTCCGAATTTCAGCCGCTGCTCCCAGATCAAGCTTTCCGCGGTTGGAGTTCCCACTGTCTTCTATGCATGCAGCGGTCACGATTTCGGAAATGACATTGCCGTGCTCGGGAACACCGCCTACATCACGGCAGATAAGCCCGGTCCCGACACTTCGATGTTCCGCTTCGCGGTGGCGAATGGCGCCCCCCAGTTGCCGGCGGTTGATCTTAAGACCAGCGTTGCGGTACGCCTCGCTCCCACGCTCGATAAGCGGTGGATGCTCGTCACCATTGATAACGAACACAAGATTGAACGCATTGACCTAACCCAGAACCCGCCGGTGGTTGATCCGAATTTCCGGATTCCCACTGAGGTGATGCCCATGCAGATCATCGCCAGCGCCGCGCGTAATGAAGTGTATGTGCTGAACTCGATCAGCAATACTGTCAGCACGGTGGACATGACGGCTGTCTTTACCGGCCCGCCGCCGTATACGGTTGAACCTCCTATTACGCTAAGCCAATACCGCACGCAGATGCTGAAGGCCTTTACCGATCTGCTGAAAGTGTTTGGTCAGTACCTGAAAGACTGCTTCTGTGAACATTTCCTGGTGGATTGCCCGCAGTGCCACAGGGAGGAAAAGATCTATCTGGGCAGCATCCAGATCAAGAAGAATCCCATTAGCGGCAAACCCGACGTGTACAAGATCTGCAACTTCACCAAGCGACGTTACGTGAAATCAGAACAGCTGATGGAATACTGGCTATCCGCCATCCCCATTATTCCGATCCTGAAACAAACGATTGCAGAATTGTGCTGCAAAGTAATCTGAGGAGAAAGCATCGTGCCAACCCGTACATTCAGAATCAATGGATCGGTGACCGATACCCAAACCAAAAAGGGTATTTCCGGCCTGCGTGTAGAGGTATGGAACTCGCCTTCAGACCAGCACAGTGTGCTTGGGTCCGCAATGACTGATGCACAAGGGCAATTCGATATTGCGGCAGTCGCCGATGTCCCTGCAACACCCGCTACAGGAGGCGCAACAGGTGTAGTGCCCGCCACGCTGCGGGTGTTTCAGGACACGCAGTCACTGGCCATCTCCGGGAAGCCCGACATTCCCGACCTATTCAAGTTCAGGGGACCGGCGGTATTACAGGTGCAACCCAGCGCGCCGCAGCAACAACTGCAGGACCGCATAACCACGGCGCAGGCGCGTCAGGCGATAGCCTTTGTGCAAAAATCTGATTTTCTGGGCGTCTTCCGTGAAGGCCGAAACCGAGTCTCATCCGTGGGATCGCTGTTGACCTCTTCCCTTAAGTCAGCGGCGAAATCATTCTCTTTGCAACCTCTGCAGGCGCCGCAAGTCAGACACACCGACATCGTGAACCAGGATACTCTCACTGCCACGCGCCGCCTCAACCAGCAGCAGGTCAATGTGACGAGCGTGCAACAATTTCAGCCTGGCATAGGCAATCTGAGCGACGTGACATCCCTGGCCGCCAACGTCAAGCCGGGAGACAATGTGGAACTTTACCAGCAAAACGGGATCGTAACGTCGTTCAAAGTCATCAAGCCCGCAACTACTACGGACACAACCCAGCTCACGAAAGACGTCGCCAACTTGCAGGGAGAAGTGGGCACTCTGCAAACCAAAACCGGGCAAATTGATCAGCTTCAGATTGAGCAGAAGCAGCAAGTGGAGACCATTACTGCTTTGCAGCAAAAGGCCGCAAAGGTTGACGATCTTCAAACCCAGTTGGCAAAAGTACAGGCTGATTCGGCGCAGAAGGACCAGACGATCAGTAAATTGCAGACTGATCTGGCCACCGTAACCAAAGCCCACGCCCAACTCGCGGCCCAGATCACGCCGGAACGGTTGTCAGCAATTGAAGTGGCACTCAAGAAGCTGCAGAAACCGAAATAAGCAAGGATCGCTCAGGCTGCCTTGCGGCTGATTGACTCGCGAACGGCATGACGTGAGAGACTCATGAGCAACAAGACCCAGGAACGGTCTTCGCAAAACGGGCCGCACCGGCGTGACTCCGGACTCCCGCCGCAGGGCGGCAAGCAGCCTGCGTCCGGCTTTCGCAATGGTGTCTTGCGGCTGCAGCGGGCAGTGGGAAACCAGGCTGCATTGCGCTTCCTGCAGCGCAAATGCTCCTGCGGTGCCTCCTGTTCAAAATGCCAGAGCAACGCTGAACGTCCTCATGACGAAGTCATGGCAGAAGGGAACCAGGTTAGCTCGCCCTTCCTGCAACGCAAGTGTTCCTGCGGCGGCACTTGTTCGACTTGCCAGAGCAAAACCGGTCTGCCCGTCGGTCGGGCAGATGATCACTACGAGCGTGAAGCTGATCAGGTGGCGGCGCGCGTCATGCGCATGAGAGATCCTTCCGTCCCGCTGCTGCAGCGCAAATGCGCCCACTGTGAAGAAGAAGAGATGCAGCGGGCACCAGCGCGGATTCAGCGAAGCGAATCCGCAGCAGGCCCGGATACAGCGCCCCCGATTGTTCATGATGTGTTGCAGTCCCCGGGGCAGCCGCTGGATTCCGCTTCGCGCACGTTTTTCGAACCCCGCTTCGGTCACGACCTGAGTTCCGTTCGAATCCATACAGACGCGAAAGCGGCAGAATCTGCGTATGCGGTGAACGCTCTGGCCTACACGGTCGGCAACCATATCGCGTTTGCCGGCACGCCCGACCCGCATCTTGTAGCGCACGAATTGGTTCATGTTTTGCAACAGACCGGCAACCGTGTGCCAGCGGCGACAAGTCAGTCCGAAGCATCGCCGCCTCCCGTTCAACGCCTTGCTCTACAACGGCAGACCGCCACACAATTTACGCCTGGGGTTATGCACAATCACCGGCCAAGCCGCCGATGGCAGGATGTTCGGATGCACCCCAACAGCGGCTTCTGGGAAAGCATTGCCTGCTATTTGTTTTCGCCCAGGAAAGTCGCCGACCTGGCAATGTGGCGCGAGTTCTCAGATAAACCGACAGCCCTGAGACACCTTCGCTGGTATCTGACCGGGGGCGGCGCGGAATTCAACGAGAATGCCAACCTGGACCGCTTTGTGCGCTCCAGCGAGACCTTCCGACGGAATTTTGCAGCCGTGCGTCGTTTCCAGACCCGGGGATTCATGGAAGTTCCGCAAGCGTTTTATGGACCGGGCGACCGGGATTTTCAGTTTTCTTTTGGCGCTATTGATCGGATGGATTATGAGATCGATCAGATTGCCGGGACTATTCACCTGTGGTTTAAGGACCGCTATGAGTACCACCCCGTCTATCCTTTTTATAGCCACTTTCCTGACGACGAAGTGCGTTCAACGAACTGTGTTCATGCTGCAATGGTCGAGCTGAAGGATCAGGGTGCGGCCGATTTCTGGATGGTCGGTGAAGCCACTTTCCCAATGCGTTTGTTTGTCTTCGAACCGAACCAGATATTGGATGAAGAAAGGGCGGAGTCGGTCCGGGGCGCCATCTCATTTCTTGATAATCTGCGCGAACAACTTGCTGTGGCCAGGGCCATGGCACGCCGAGAAATCACAACCGCGGCAGGCGTTGCCGATGGCAGCCGGCGCGCCCACCGGATCCTGAACCACACAATCATTCGCACTTACCTCGCTAACGGCCGTCGGCTCTATGAGGCTCAACGATCGCTACTGACCTGGGGTCACCCACTGCAGGGGAGATTCAGGGACGTCTATTTCCGTTTTCTGAGCGAGGTCCGGGGCGCCTTTGACGAGGCACTGGCAATGAGCAGGCATGATCAGCAGGCTGAACAAGAGGAGCAGACGTCTTATGGAGAAAGCCTGTTGCTGTGGATGGAAGCCAGCCCCATGCGCGAAACCGTAATGGCGGGCCGGCCGGCTTTCACTGCAGCCCTCACAAGCCAGGAAAGTGATTTGTCAGCAGTCCTGACCACCGTGGTGCCGAACTTAAACCTTGCTCAACCGGGGATGCCGGCACGGGCGCGGAACGCTATCAACAATGCGGTCGGGCGCAATCCGGACTTGCTGACCGATCCTGCTCGCACCTGGGCCACCGGGCCTGTTCCAGGGCTGGCCGATGCCGCATTGGCGCAGATTGACCAGGCTGAACAGACGATGGATCGCGGGCGAACGCTGCTGCATGCGGCAATCCCACTCCTGGATGTCTGGCTGCAAGCGCCGGCCCAGCCAAGCAATGTGGCCGATCGCGTAAATGAACTCTTCCATACCCGCGATCCTGGTTATGGCCGTCTGATACGCGATCGCCTGCAACTCATGCTCGACAATCTTGAGGGTCGGGGAACACTCTTTGCGCATATCCACAGGCCCGATGACACTTCAACCTGCACCACCGCCACTGTGCTTGGCCAGGTGCCGCGCGCCTATGAGTTCGTGTTCTGTCATTTTTCAACCAACGTCGACCGCAACTCCGGGGTCCTGCTCCATGAACTTTCGCATGCCGTGATTCCCGGGCGCGGAACGCGAGCTTCGGCCCAAACAGGGGCCCCACTGGATCGCGCCTATTCCGGTGAGCGGCTCATGCTGCGCATGTCCACGGAAGAAGCGCTCAATAACGCAGAGAGCTACGCGCAACTGGTTCAGGTGCTTGCCGGTCTCACGCCCGAAAGCATTCCAACCGATACGGTAACCGGTTGTGCGGATCCGGCCCCATTGCAGGACGCGATAGCTCTAGCCCAGTCTGCGCACCGCCGGGCGTGGAGTTACCTTGAGGAGGCGCGGGATGCACTGAACACTGGAGGCACAATCCAGCCATGGCTGCGCGCGCTGATTGATACGCATCTTGGTTCACCCTCTGATGCTCTGCTGAGAACCATGCTGACCGATTTTGGAAACCTACAGGGAGAAGCAACCCTCTGGTCCATAGGACATACGTTCTCCTGCGTGCCTGCAAGCCTCTGTCCGTCCAGTGCAATTGCCTTCGAAAACCGTCACGTTTATAGAGACGGATCAACGATCTCGCGCTCCTCCGGCACGTCGCGGACTCCGCGCATCTGTCCGGCATTCTTTAACATCACGTCGGCAGACCAGCGGGCCCGCGCTGCCCACGTGATTGTTTCGCTTTCATTCGGAGATTCTTTCCTTCTACACCCGGAACGCGCCTGGGGATATGCATCATTGGCGATGGAGATTTACCGCAGAGACATTGGTGCAGCTCCAGCCGCCAGTCTGGCGGAACACCAGGCGGCTGACGCAGCCGCAAGCGCTCCAACTCACCCGTGAGGGATTGACGGAAGCTCGTGAATCTGAAGCAGAGTTTTGGACCGGCAACAAAGATTGCATGAAAGAACGAGATACAAATCTCGAGGTCGAGAAAGCCAGAAGCGCGACGGATCTCAGTGGGCATGAGATGAAGGCACAGCACCCATTGCTGCGCCTTCAGCAGGCTGCCGGGAATCAGGCCGTGCAGCGTATGGTGGCCCGCTCATCTTCAAATGCAACCTCAGGCAAGTCTGTCCAAACTGCCGGCGCTGCGAAACATGAATCCGCGGGAGCTTCCGACGCACGCTCCTCGCGAATCACTGAAGTTACTGCATCACCGGCATCGTCCTCGCCCACCATCTCCCCCGGTAATCGTGACACCGTGGCCCCAGCCAACACTTCGTACAGGCCGGCCATAGGAGGAAACAGCAACGGCTCTGGTCAGAGTCAAGGAAGCAACCCGGCAAACCAGTTCTCTTCTTCTGCTGTGTCCTTCACCTCACCTGAGGATCTGGACGCGGGCGGGGGAAGGCTTTTTGTTGGCTCTCGCAATGGGAAGCCATTCCAAAACTATCCGATCGCTAGTGACTCACATTGGGAAGCAGGAAGAGCTCGCGGCATGGCCACACGCCCGCCAAGGTATGGGAGCCTTACCGGGTCGCGCAACAGTTTTGGTGTGCAGAGCATGCACTCAGGCGGGGTCGCGGCTCCGCTCAGACAGGGTGTTTCCCGAGGAGAGATTGCTCAGCATCTCTCTCGCTCATCGGGAGAGCCTCTTGAGAACGGCGTGAGAGATCGCATGGAGCAGGCATTCGGTTATGACTTCAGCTCCGTGCGTATCCACAACGGGTTCTCGGCAGCCGAATTGTCCCAGCAATTGGGAGCAAGGGCTTTTGCGGCCGGGACGGA
>DATAEJ010000232.1:0-22423 GCA_036258095.1 Candidatus Angelobacter sp.
ATAAGGCGCGCGTTTTCAACTTGTCATTTATGGCCATGCAATGGCTACTGAATGACAGCACTTTTGAGATGCAGTCAACCAAAGACAATGAAACCTGGAAAGCTGGCACTCTGCAGACGTTTGAATTCCGTAACGCAAGCACAGGAATGATGAGGATGATGCAAATGGCCCATCCGATGCACGTACATGGAGGGCAGTTTCAAGTCTTGCAGCGCACGCCCGGCACAGATACCCAAGGCATGGCGGCTTCACTCAGAGAAGGCTTTACCGACGAAGGCTGGAAAGATACGGTTCTGGTCTTACCTGGAGAAACGGTGAGGCTGTTGATGCAGTTCCCGCAATTCAAGGGTCTTTTCCTGTACCACTGCCATAATCTCGAACACGAAGATATGGGGATGATGCGGAATTACCGGCTTACCTGAGGGGAGAGCCCCTTCACACCGCACGCCAAGCCTTCAGATCAGGACCTGGCGCAAGCGGGTTGTTCGTCGCGTAACAAAATGCCAGACGGCCATGAGCAGCCGGCCAGTTCCGCCAAATCCACGAACATTAAAATCTCTAATCTGATTTGCGCTCCGGACGGGAATGGGAGTACATTACTCCCGGCCGATATTATCGCTTTACGATATTATCTCACACCGATATTGATCGCATGGCGCATATATTCCGGGCTCCGGCTCTGCGGAGCGGCCGGCGTGGAGCGCGGACCTCAATGACTCCCCAAGCCAAGAGGCCCGTTGCTGTGGACCGAGAACAAGGAGCGCAGACACTATGAGCACCGTTTACCTGCCCTCGAACGCGTCCAAAGCGCGGATCAGGGAGGCTGAAAATGCCAGAAAGAACCGTCTTGAAATCGTCAAAGCCTACTCGCATGGTCAGATCAGTCGCCGTGATCTGATCAAGTGGGGGCTCATTACCTCCGCGGGCGCGCTCGCGCCGATTCACGGACTCAATCCCTTTGTCAAAAGCGCGTATGCGGAAGATTTCGATATTCCCACAGGCGCGCCACGCAGCCCGCTGTTCGGCGCACAGCCATTCACGCAACCGATGGCCCGGTTTGACGTGCTGACGCGCAATCCTGTCACATCTTTGAATCCCGCGCCCCAGGCAGAAGCCAACCAGACGCAGCAGCCTGTTGATCCAGCGCTGGGAGGTGGTTTCGGTCCGATAGAAGGCCGGCCTCCCGGCCCGATCTGGGCACACCAGCAGTTCACTCAGCTTCCGCCGAACGTCGCCATTGCAGCGACCATGGAAGGCGCGAAAGCGACCAACATCTACAACCCCGGCGTTACTTCAGACTTCAACTCCGGCATCGATGCCACTGCCACGATCAATCCAAGGTTTCATCCACTGCTGCCTGACCAGGGACCGCTCGCGCTGTGGACCTACAACGGCACCTTTCCGCCCAAGCTGATGCAGATGCGCTACGGCGATCCTGCGCTGTTCCGGCTCAGCAATAGACTGCCGTTTGATGTGCGGCAGAACGGCGGGTTTGGGCGTCACACCATTTCCACTCACGAACACAACGGGCACCATGGCGCGGAGAATGATGGATTCACCGGAGCCTATTTCTATCCCGGCCAGTTCTACGACTATCACTATCCGATCGTTCTGGCTGGCCGCAACACCGTAAACACCAATGCAACGGACCCGCGTGCCGGCGGTCCCGATGATAACGGTGGAATCAACAAGATCGCGGGCGACTGGCGCGAAACGATGAGCACGCACTGGTTCCACGACCACATGTTCTCCTTTACCTCGCAGAACGTCTACAAGGGCATTGCCGGAATGTTCAATATTTACAGTGCCCTCGATCGCGGAAATGAGGAGATCAATGACGGCGTGAACCTGCGTCTTCCGAGCGGCACGCTGAAATCATGGGGCAACCAGGAGTATGACGTAAACCTGATGCTGGCCGATAAAGCGTGGGGCCAGGATGGCCAGCTGTATTTCGACATTTTCAACTTCGACGGGTTCCTGGGCGATGCCATGACGGTGAACCTGTTCTACAAGCCGTACTTTGAAGTGGAGCGCCGAAAGTATCGCTTCCGCATTCTCAATGCTGCGGTTTCGCGCTTCTTCAAAGTCGCAATTGCCGATGCGTCCGGCAATGCGCAGCCGATGATCTTCATCGCCAACGACGGAAATCTCATGCCGAGTCCTGTGGTGCTTACACAGCTTGATGAACAGGGGATCGCGGAACGGTATGACATTGTGGTCGACTTCTCGAAGTACAAAATTGGCGACAAACTCTGGATGGTAAACCTCTGCGAGCACCAGACAGGCAGGAAGCCGGCTGCGGACCTTACGCTGGCGCAGGCGCTCTCCGGACAGTCGCTGGATCCGTGCGTGGGCAAGTTCCTGGAGTTCCGCATCGTGCGCGACCCAGCCAGCCCGGACGTTAGCCAGGTACCGGCAACCATGATCCCGAATCCTGATCTGTCCGCCATTCCGGTTACCAGACAGCGGACATTCGTCTTCGGCAGCGGCGGCAGCCAGGACACAAACGATCCGGTAAGCACGTTCTTCGGACCGTGGGGAATCCAGACTGACAATCACGGTATTACGGCCAATGCCGACTTCGGCCGCATCTCTGCTGCCCCGAAATTTGGGACGCGTGAAGTCTGGACGCTCGTCAACGGTGGAGGCGGGTGGGACCACCCAATCCATATCCACTTTGAAGAAGGCCAGATCCTTGCGCGCAACGGCAGCGCTGCCAATGTGCCGGCGTGGGAAAAAGGTCGCAAGGACGTTTACCGGCTTCGTCCAGGCGGTAGCGTGACCTTGACCATGCAGTTCCGCGATTTCGGCGGCATGTTCATGGAACACTGCCACAACACGGTGCATGAAGATAACGCCATGCTTCTGCGCTGGGAAATCGACAATGCCGGCGGCGCGTTCCTGAAGCCGCTGCCAACCCCGATCCCAACTCCTCAGGGCGTGAGCTTCGAGGACCCGGATGAGATTCTCCCAACCGCCTTGTAGTTCCAGGTGAAGAAGGTCGTCTCCTTGCGTTGCTGGCGGGCTGGGCGAAGCTGCTCCGGCCCGCCGTTTTTGCTGGTTGGTGGACGAATCGCAAGAATTGCATTTCCTAAAAGAAGGAGTTTGTCGTGTCTCGGATTCATTGGGCTCTTTGCATCACGTTCGTTGTTGGCTGCGCATTTCTTCTCATTATTCCAAGAACCTCAGCGGCATCAGAACCACACTGGGGAGCTGATTATTTTCCGAACGTGCCGCTGGTCACGCAGGACGGAAAAACAGTCCATTTCTATGACGACCTGCTGAAGGACAAAATCGTCGCCATCGACCTGATCTACACGCATTGCGTGGATTCCTGTCCGCTCGAGACGGCCCGCCTCGCTCAAGTGCAGCAGTTGCTGGGTGACCGCGTGGGTAAGGATATCTTCTTCTACTCCATCAGCATTGACCCGAAACGCGATACACCGGAGGTGCTGAAGGCTTACGCGGAAAAATATCACGCCGGACCGGGCTGGTTGTTTTTGACCGGAAAGCTTGCTGACATCGAATTGATCAGCAAAAAACTCGGGCTCTACTCAGATCCTGATGCAGGCAACCGTGATGGCCACACTACACAGCTCTTGCTGGGAAACGTGCCAGGAGGCCAGTGGATGCCCAACTCCGCAACTGACAACCCGCGTTTCCTGGCGAGGATGATCGGCGATTTCATCGGGCCGCGCAAAGGCGCTGCGCCAGTGCCGGAGCCAAGCTATGCTTCCGCGCCTGCGCTCAAGTTGAATTCGCCGGGCCAGTACCTGTTTTCCACCCGATGCGCTGCGTGCCACACGATAGGCCATGGCGTACGGATCGGACCGGATCTGGCGGGGATAACAAATGTGCGTGACCGGCAATGGCTGCTGCGGTTTATCCAGAAACCCGATGTCATGCTTGCTGAAAAGGACCCGCTCGCCACGTTGCTGTTCGAGCAGTACAAAGAAGTACAAATGCCCAATCTGCGGTTGGGGCCCAAGGACACAGAGAATCTGGTGCAGTTTCTCGAAACTGAGGCCAACGCAGTTCCCAGCAATGCACCGGTTGCGGCTACGCTACGGTAGGGATCAGCCCCTGATCGATGCTGGGCGAATCGACCGGTAGCAGAGCAATCGTGGCATGTGCCACTCAGCCTGTGACCGTTGAAAAGGGGGCTCAGGCGGCCTAAGTTGCAACGAGAGGATCAAGCCCACCAGATAGAACGGCCGTGACGGTGCTCACATAAGGGACGCCGTCTTTGGATAAAATAGGGGAGGTGCTTTTCAGCCGCAAATTCGTCGCGTCTATCCTGGCATTGCTGGTACTCTCCGCGCCGCTGGTGGCTTGTGTCCTGCCGGGCCAGCAGATGACAGATGAGGAGAGGGATTGCTGCCAGCACATGAGTGAAATGTGCGGCAGTTCGCACATGGCGGATTCGCACTCCTGCTGCACCAAAGCTCCTCACACCAGTGTCACGGTGCTGCAGTTCACGTCCAAATTCAAACTCGAGTTGCCATTAGCGCCGCAAGCGACCATTGCGTTCTTGAGATTTGAGGTTCCCTCGGCTGTGACAGCGGTAGTGGCGCATTCGGCAGACGACTCTCTTTCACCACCCGGCCATAATTCCATCCTGAGAATCTAGAACACTTCCCCATCCGGTGCCTTGCGCGACTCGCGCGCAGGCGTGTGTTCGTTTTCACTCGGAGGAAGTGATGAAAGGTGTTTGTGTATCGATATTGTGGGTGGCTGGAGTGTGCCTCTACGGGCAAACCAGTGCCTCCACGCCGCTGGCAAGCCTGCTGGATGAGGCACGAAGGAATAATCCTGAAATCCGGGCGAGCATGCATGGAGCGCAGGCAGCCACGCATGGAGCCAAACAAGCTTCGGCCCTGCCGGAAACGCAACTGATGGTGCAGAACCTGAGCGTTGGCAGCCCGAAGCCGCTGGCCGGCTACACCAACAGCGACTTCGCTTACATCGGCCTGGGAGTGGCACAGGAGTTCCCCGGACCGGGCAAGCGCGGCCTGCGTTCGCAGGTAGCGTCCGCCCAGGCCGACGTGATGATGGCTCAGAGTGAGAGCGTCAGCCGGATCGTCCTGGAGCAGGTGAAGACCGCCTATTTCAAGCTGGCCTACCTGCAAGCCACGCTGGAAACGTTGCAGCGCGACGATAAGCTGCTCGGCGAGATCGAGCAGATCACCGAATCGCGCTATCGCGTCGGGCGCGGGAACCAGCAGGAAGTGCTAAAGGCGCAGCTCCAGCACACAAAGATCCTGCAGGACATCAGCATGCATCACCGCGAGCAGGCCGAATCGCAGATCTTGCTGAAACGGATGCTCGGCCGCACGCAAGATTCGCAGGATGTTATTCCTGAACCGCTTCAACAGCGACCGCTTCCGCCCAGCCTGGGCGACCTGCAACGACAGGCTACGCAGGGCAACGCGGAGGTGAAAACACGAGAGCTTGCGCTGCGCAAGACCCAGTTGCAAACGCAGCTCGCGCACAAGGAATTCAGCCCTGACTTCGGGCTGCAATACATGTACCAGAACACAGACCGCAAGTTCCGCGATTACTACATGCTGACTTTTTCGGTGACACTGCCCAATCGCGGACGGCGCAACGCCGAGTTGGCAGAGGCCAGTGGGATGCAGAAGGCGGCTGCGTCAGAGCTCGAGGCAGAGATACAGCGTCGCTCCGCGGAAATTAATGAGCAGTATGTGATCGCGAGTACCGCGGCGGAACAGCTCAGGATTTATCGCGAAGGACTGATCCCGCAGGCGGATGCGACGTTCCGCGCTGGACTGGCGGCGTATCAATCCAATCGCCTGGAATTTGAACCGGTGCTTTCCTCCTTCCGGGACCTGCTGGATTTCCAGGAGCAATATGAGAGGCAACTCAGCGAGTACGAAACCGCGCTGGCGCGCATTGAGTCGCTCACAGGGGTGACATTGCCATGACTAACGAAAACCGCAAATACAAAATCGCATTCTTTGTCGCGCTGGCAGTGATTGTGGCGCTCGCTGTCGTAGTGGCGCGCAACTCGCGCGCGACGCGACAACCGGCGGATGGCACGAGCGTGGCCATTGCGAATACGCCGTCCCCGGCCAGCCCTACGCCTGAACCCACAGCGCCGATTGAAACCAGGCTCGCACCGGTGCAGCTCTCGCCGGAGCGCATGCAAGCCATTGGAGTGAAGATCGGCAGAGCGGAGGAGCAGAACGTCACCGACGAAATCCGCGCCGCCGGCAACGTTGAAATGGACGAGCGCCGGCTTGCGTACGTTCAAACGCGATTCCCAGGCTGGATCCGCAAGGTTTATGCCGATGCTACGTACCAGTTCGTACGCAAAGGCGAACCGCTTTTCACCATCTACAGCCCTGACCTGGTCAGCACAGAGCAGGAATATCTGCTGGCGAAGAAAAACGCTGAATCGGTGCGAAGCAGCAGCATCAGCGGTGTGAGCGCCGGCTCAGAAAACCTGCTCACAGCGGCACGGCAACGGCTGGAACAGTGGGAGATGTCCCCGGAAGAAATTGCCAAACTGGAGACGACCGGCAAGGTCATCACGGACCTGACGTTTAACTCGCCGGTGGCGGGGTACATCACGGAACGGAATGCGCTACCCAACATGTACGTCCAGCCGGAGACCAGGCTTTACACGGTCGCTGACCTTTCCAGCGTCTGGGTGTATGCGCAAATTTTCCAGACTGATCTTGGAAAGATCAAACCGGGCGACGCGGCTGTGGTCACCGTGGACGCGTATCCCGGCGCGAGCTTTCGAGGGCGTGTGAGTGAAATCCTGCCACAGGTGGACGTGAACACGCGCACGGCGCGAGTACGCTTGATCTTCGAGAATCCGGGACTCAAGCTGAAGCCGGGAATGTTCGTGAATGTGGGGCTCCGGAATGCAATGGGCCGGCAACTGGTGGTACCGTCATCGGCCGTACTGCACGCCGGCACTCGACAGGTGGTGTTTCTTAGCCGCGAGCAAGGCCTCTTTGAACCGCGGGAAGTGGAAACATCGGGCCAGGTGGGTGACAAGATCGTCATCAGCAAAGGCCTGAAACCGGGCGAGCCGATCCTCACGTCCGCCAACTTCCTCATCGATTCCGAAAGCCAGCTTCAGGCAGCGGCGGGCGCGTTCGCTCCTCCGCCTCCGGGCGCTGGGGCTGCGGCTGCAATGAATCATGAAGGTGCGCCGAAAGCGGAGATCGAGATCACGACGGATCCTACACCACCGCACCGCGGCAGCAACAAGCTGCGGGTGAAACTTACAGGCGCGCGCGACGCAGCTGTGACCGGAGCGCAGGTCAACGTCACCTTTTACATGCCCGCGATGCCTTCGATGGGCATGGCTGCAATGAAGACGTCGGTGGACCTCACTGAGAAGCCCTCTGGCTTGTATGAAGGCACAGGCCAGCTCGATTCCGGAGGAACGTGGCAAATAACCATTACGGCCACCCTGCACGGAGAGGTGATCGCAACGCGCCGCATGAACATGACGGCAAAAGGAGGCATGTGATGATTTCTCGAATCATTGAATGGTGCGAGCACAACCGCTTCCTTGTCTTCACCGGAGTGCTGCTGCTCACGCTGACCGGCGTCTGGTGCCTGCAGAACATTCCACTGGATGCACTGCCGGATATCTCCGACGTGCAGGTGATCATTCACACGAGTTGGGCCGGGCAGCCTCCCAGCGTGATCGAAGACCAGGTGACATATCCAATTGTTTCCACGCTGCTGGCCGCCCCGCGGGTGAAGGCTGTGCGCGCGCAGACCATGCTGGGTGATTCATACGTTTACGTGGTGTTTCAGGACGGTACGGATCTCTATTGGGCGAGGTCACGGGTGATTGAATACCTGCAGCAGATGCGCGGACGCCTTCCTGCTGCAGTGAGCCCGATGATCGGCCCAGATGCGACCGGGGCAGGCTGGGTGTTTGAGTACGCTCTGGTTGATCGCTCGCATCAGCACAGCCTGGCCGACCTGCGCACCATTCAGGAATGGCAGCTACGGTACCAGCTCGCGACCGTTCCCGGTGTAGCGGAGATTGCGACCATTGGCGGCTTTGTGAAGCAGTACCAGGTCAATGTTGATCCGAACAAATTGCTAGCCTACGGCATTCCGCTCTCGACCGTGATTGACCGCGTCAAAAGCAGCACGAATGAGGTAGGCGGACGCGTGCTGGAGATGAGCGGCGCGCGTTACATGATCCGGGGGCTGGGATACCTGCGCTCGCTTTCCGACCTGGAGAATGTCCCGGTCGCGACGAAGAACGGCACTCCGGTGCTGGTGAAAGATTTGGGGACAGTGACGTTCGGACCGGACATTCGCGAAGGTGTTGCGGAGTGGAATGGTGAAGGTGAGACCGTGGGCGGCATCGTGGTGATGCGCGACGGTATGAACGCGCTGCAGGTGATCGATGGCGTAAAGCGCAAGCTGGAGCAAATCAAACCGTCATTGCCGCAGGGCGTGGAAGTGGTACCTGCGTATGACCGTTCAGGGCTGATTCGGGCTTCGATACGCACGCTGCAATTCAATTTGCTGGAAGAAGCAGTGATTGTCAGTGTGGTCTGCATCGCATTCCTGTTTCATTTTCGTTCGGCTCTTATCCCTATTCTGACGATCCCGCTTGCCGTGCTCATTTCCTTCATCCCGATGTACTACCTCGGTGTGACCTCGAACATCATGTCACTCGGCGGGTTGGCCCTGGCTATAGGCGTACTGGTGGATGCGGCGATCGTCATGGTGGAGAACGGATACCGGCATCTTTCCGAGCACCCGCTGAATGGTCCCCAGATGCCAGCGGCGGAGCGGCGACGCATCTTGATCGATGCGGCCAAGCAGGTTGGCCCGGCGCTATTTTTCTCGCTGCTGATCATCGTAGTGTCGTTCCTTCCCGTGTTTTTGCTGGAAGCGCAGGAAGGCCGCATGTTCCGTCCGCTTGCCTGGACAAAAACGCTTGCGGTGGGCTTCTCTTCAGTTTTGGCGATCACTCTGGTTCCGGTACTGATGGTGATGTGGATCCGAGGACGGCTGCGCCCAGAGTGGCAAAACCCCTTCTCTCGCGCCACGCAGGCTCTTTACCTGCCTGTGTTGCGCTGGTGCTTGAAGCATCGCGCCATCACCCTGGCACTGAATCTCATCTTCCTGCTGGCAACGTTTCCCCTGGTATTGAAGCTGGGCAGCCAGTTCATGCCGCCGCTGCTCGAAGGTTCGTCGCTCTACATGCCCACGGCACTGCCTGGCATCAGCGTTACGCAAGCGACGGCATTACTACAGGAGCAAGACCGAATCATTCGCAGTTTCCCGGAGGTGGAGAGCGTGCTGGGCGCGATTGGACGGTCTGACAGCCCTACCGACAATGCCCCGCTCGATATGTACGACACCACGATCGTTCTCAAGTCACAGGAACAATGGCGCAAGGGCATGACCTATGAAAAGCTGATCCAGGAGATGGACAGCAAGCTCCAGTTCCCGGGATTGTCAAATACGTGGACGATGCCGATCCAGAACCGGCTTGATATGGAGCTCACCGGAATCAAGACACCGGTGGGGATGAAAATCCAGGGACCGAACCTGGAAGGTATTCAGCAACTGGGCGCACAGATTGAGCAGATCCTTGCCGGACACCTGAAGGCACGCGCAATTTTTGCCGAGCGTGTATCCCAGGGCTTTTATATCAATGTGGAAGTGAACCGCGTGACCGCGGCGCGCTACGGCCTGACCATCGAGGACGTGCAGCGCACCGTGAGTTCGGGGATTGGGGGAGAGAATATTGCTGAGAACGTGGAAGGCCGCGAACGTTATCCGATCAATGTCCGCTACCAACGGGATTTCCGGAGCGACATTGAAAGCCTGAAGCGCGTCCTGGTGAGCACTCCGGGCGGCGCGCAGGTACCGATTGGAGAGCTGGCGAGTATTTCATTTTCGCGTGGACCCGCGATGATCCGGGATGAAGATGGCATGCTGACGGGGTATGTCTATCTGGACCTGAACACGCGCGATTATGGCGGATTTGTGAACGACGCCACCAGGCTGCTGAACGAAAAGCTCAAACTGCCTGCCGGCTATACCTATCAGTGGTCAGGCGAGTACGAATTTGAGCTGCGCGCGCGAGAGAGGCTGAAGATCATCCTGCCCATTGTGTTCTTTGCCATCTTTCTGCTGCTTTACATGGTCTTTCATTCGGTGACGGAAGCGCTGGTGCTGATCTTTCCCACGCTTTATGCGATGACCGGCGGCCTGCTGCTGCAATGGATGCTGGGATACAACTTCAGTGTCGCGGTCTGGGTTGGCTATATCGCGCTGTTCGGGATAGC
Source organism: Candidatus Angelobacter sp. (assembly GCA_036258095.1). GTDB lineage: Bacteria > Acidobacteriota > Terriglobia > Terriglobales > Acidobacteriaceae > Angelobacter. The sequence goes on from DATAEJ010000232.1 coordinate 10,311, forward strand.
GGTTGAAACGGGCGTGGTGATGGTGGTCTATCTGCATGAAGCGATGGAGCGCCATCTGGCCTCCGGACAGCCGGTAACGCATGCAACGATTGAAGAAGCGGCAATCGAAGGAGCGGTGCGGCGTTTGCGTCCCAAGTTGATGACCGTCACCGCGGTGCTGGCCAGCCTTGTGCCGATTTTGTGGGAGACCGGAGTAGGTTCAGATGTGATGAAACCAATAGCAGCGCCGATTGTGGGTGGAATGATCACCTCGACGATTCACGTCCTGATTCTGGTGCCGGTCTTCTTCGTGATGTTGAAAGAACGCGCGTTGAAGAGGGAAGAGGTCACGGTGGTGGAAAATGTGGAGACGGTGTAGCTGGAGCGGATTCGCCACTCCGTCGCGCCTCCAGCATCAACTTGTGCTGCGATCATGGAGAGAGCGGGCGGCCGGTAAGTTTCGATTATCGTGCTACGATTGATCCGGGCTGGGCAGGGCCATGGTCAAAAGGCTTTCAGCAATCTTGCCATGGGCCAGAACACCTTTCCTGAGTGGCTGAGCATCACAGTTTTCTGCTAAAGTGTGTTCGGGCCTGCTAGATGGCAACGATCCTTTCGGTTGACGATGAATTGAACCCGCTGATCCTCCGCAAGCTGCTGCTGGAGTCGGCAGGGCATCGGGTCCTCAGCGCTTCGTCCGGCATTGAGACATTGCGAATTCTGCAGGTAGAAAAGCCTGACCTGGTGCTCACTGACCACCTGATGCCAGGGATGACAGGCGCCGAACTGGCGCGCGAAATCAAAGCGCGCTATCCGGAGATGCCCGTAATCATCGTCACCGGTTTACACGAACTGCCGGCAGGTGCGGCGGTGGCAGACCTTGTGATGCACAAGCTGGAACGACGCGCGACACTGCTCGGCAACATCGAAAAAATCCTGCATCGCGAAGCGGTTTCGTCCGATGAAGCGACCGGAAGCTCCAGCTCAGCCGACCCTGCCTCGAACTGACATTCCACCCGGGCCTTACTTTTGACAAACTGAGGCGCATGTTGTAGCCTTAAAACCCTACTTCTCTTGCTCAAATGCTGTTGGCTGACACGTTATGGCGCTAGTCCTCTGCACTGGCATCAATGCGGTTTTGCTGGATACCCGGCGGATGATTTTAGAATCTGCCGGCCACAAGGTGATCACCGTGACTAGCGAGCCGGAATTGCGGTCAGCCTGCCAGAACCTTGTTTTCGATGTTGCGGTTATCGGCCAAACGGTGTCTACCAGGATGAAACGCAGGATCCTCCTGATGATTCGAGAACAATGTCCTGAGGTGAAGGTGCTTGAGCTCTATGAGCCGCACACAGGGCGCGTCCTCGACGATGCGGATTCATCATTACTGGTTCCTGCTGATATCCCCAAGGATTTGGCAGATCGAGTGACGGAACTGGCCGGCAATAAAAGCACGACTCCTGATTAGTGGGCCGCCGAACCCGCAACACAAATCAGCTCACGCTTCTCACCTACTCCGCCTGAGTAGAACAACCGAAAAATTGGGGCAGCGAGACGCAACAGTGCGGGCTCAGTCGTGAGTCTTAATCTTCACTGTCTTAGAAAAAATTTTGGCATGCGATTCGTTCCATGGCGCATCGTACGTAATACGTGCGGTTGATGCGCGATCCACTGCCTCTTCCGGGAATGCTATGGGTTTTCTACGCCAGCCTGCCAGACCGACATCAACACTCATCCTCACGTTCTGTGCAACGTGTCACAACTTTCTGGGCGCCAGCACTTCAGCGATAGCGCTCACGGTTGTTGAAAAGGCGCATCGGTGCAGAGGTCCGCGGCGAGCGCAAGTTCCAAGGCGGCAGGATAAGAGCCGCTGGTTCCCCCTGCCCTGGTTCTGGCGTTGAATACTCTGGGAGTCAGTATGTCAGAGCAAAGCACAGTTCCATTGAAATCCAGTTCTGTGATCAAGGATTTGCCGGCCTCGGCTAGTGATCAGACGATTCCCGCAGAGCCGGAAATCGCGAAAAACGCTGTTTCGATTTTGGCGAACTACATGCGGCTGCAAATGATCACTCAGCTGTCGGCGCCCACAAAGGCTTGTGAGGCTTTTTTTCAAACAGCTCGTGCCGGTCCACCGCCTGGGATCTAGTTGCGGTCGGTCCTTATCTCTGATCTCCTCAATTTGCATCTCAGCCTTTACTGTGACCGTGGTTCCCTCACATCCTTACCGCAAAGCCTCCCGTCACTCGGCCAAACTGGTCGAGTCCTATTGCCCGGCTTGCGAATTGCTGATTGCTGCGAGCCCATCAGGCGAGATTCTGACCGTCATGGAAAGATTGCACGAGTGCCCGGTGCGATTTCGTTATCCGCAAAGAAGCCGAGAAGAAGGTATTGTCCGAGATAGATAGCAAAAGCTCAGGCAGATCGTTGTTCGTCTTTCGCGCCTGGGTGGGGAATTTCGTAAACGCGGATGAAGTTCTCGTCCTTCTCGATCTGAGGGACCGCTCGCAGCAACTCGAAGTGTACGTTGCGATCGCAGCGCGAACAGCGCGGAAACTTTTCACCCGCCAGCAAGAGAACTTCATGATTCACACGGTGCCCGGCATGAACAACCCGGTAAACCCCGCTTTCGGGGATCTCTTCACTGACGCGAAAAAAACGTGGTGGTGCCTCACCCGCCTTGTGCACCAAATGCAGCCCCCGGTAGCGTCCCCTTAAATGCATGTCTCTCTCTGGCAGGGGATCATGGTTGGATGCCGAAGAGCTGCTGGCGTGTTGCATGTCTCTGGCACGAACCAGGCATTACCAATGTCACGCAATCGAAGAGTCCTCCAGTGGCGTGAACGACGCGCGACACTCCTGAGCAACATTGAGAGAATCCTGAATCGCGTATCTGATTCATCCGCTGAAGACACCGGGAACTCCAGGCCAAACGATCCTGCCTCCAGTTGAATGAGCTGGTGCTACAGCTAAACGCAAAACAGCCCGAGGCAACTCTGATTCGAGCTCTGCCATCTAAGTTCCTGAACTTGGGTGAGGCCTCATTATTATGGGGCTCGCCGATATTGTGATTACTTCCGTTACCACCGATAGGGCGAACCTCTGATTTAGCGCCATTCTTTGCGGCATCAACATAGTTGAACTGAGCATTGCAGTTGTTTCGGGGCCCGGGAAATTTTCCGTTGCGACAGGTTAGTTGCAGGTTGGAAGACACTGATTTTCTGGTTGCTGTTACTCTGCCTGGCTTACATTTTTGCGGGCAAATTCTAGAGGAGCCACTCATGAAAGGCTTTGTTCTATGTGGTGTTTTGTTTTTGGGAATGGCGGCGGTGCGCGCGAAGGACGCTCCCTCGTACCAATCAGGCGTGCTGAAGGAAATGAACTCAGTGGAGTGCGGTTTTGAGCAGAAGAGCGCGAAGGGTTTTGTGGGCGAACTGGTGGGTACAGATGACAGCCACAGCAAGACGCGCAAGACCTTCTGCCAGGAGTACGTGCTGGAAACGAATCGCGTGGTCTACCACATCCGTCCACGCGAAGAAAAACATCCGGCGCTGTTGCCTGTAGGCGAGAAGGCCATGTTCCGTATGAAAAAGGATTTCATGGTACTGAAGGTGCCGGAAGGTGACGACAAAGAGCGCGACTATGACGTGGTGTCGATCACGCCATTGCCAACCGGTGACGCAGCTGCCAGCAACAGGACGACCTTGAGTACAGAAACAAGTACCAAGCCGGCAGCAACGACGCAAGCGAACAAGTAGACCGAGAAAATTGAGACCGGGGCGGGCTGAGCTCGCCCCTTTGTGTTCTGCATTGTTTTCCGTAACAGCAGGCGGTTGAAACGGCGATCCGTTGCGTCTCTCGCTGCCAATCGGTTTTTTCCGCCAGCCTGCGAGGCCAAAATTCAAACTCATGGCCACGTTCTGCACCTAGATTTCTGGTTCTAACTTTCACTTCAGTTGTGGCGTGAGTTTGTATCCCCGGATGGGTCATCGGTTGGCTTGCGCTCCATCTGAACTATATGCGTTCTATCGCGCAGAGACTTTTCGGGCCGCCTCAGTATGGTCTGAGACAGAACCGGCTGAAGGCCATCATAAACGCGATGCGCAAGTGTTTCGGAGTCGGACTGGAGATCGGAATACGTCTGCTTGAACTGAGCGCCCCAGCGCTGCGCGCCGTCTTTTACATCGATCAGCTCAACATGCAATAGCAGCTGGCTGCCCGACCGTGTCAGGTCGCCGATTACGATAAACGGAACGAGCAGACTTTGCCCAATGGCGCGCAAATCCAACTGTTGTTCTCTATAGGATTGAACGGTGCTGTAGGCCAGTACGCGCAATCCAGGAGTAGCCGAGAGCCTGTCAATCACTGTGTTGACAACGACCTTATTAAACAATTCCATTTCTCGGGTTGAGGGCTTCACAACGAAGGGTAACACCGCCAGCCGTCCAGAATGCAATCCATGCTTGTTTATTGCCCGGCTGACTGGGCGGGAGAAGTAGACAAACCTGTAGCCATGCTCCGGTACGGTTTCTATGTAGCGCGGATTGCCGGCGTCATCCTGCAAGGCATCCCGGAGTTGATGAACAATTTTGTTGAGGCTCTGGTCGAAGTTGACGAAAACATGACTACCCCAAAGCCGCTGCCGTATTTCATCGCGAGTGCGAAGTTGTCCCGGACGCTCGAGTAACAGTGCGAGAAGTTTGAGCGCATGCTGGCCGAGTCTGATCTTCAGCCCCTCTCTGCGCAGTTCACCGGCGTGGAAATTGGCTTCAAACGATCCGAAGCGTATGCGTGGCAGGCTTCGTTCGGACTTCATGGATACCACCTGGGCAGATTCGAGCAGTAGCAATACTGAGGCTGTCCCGAGCGAAGAACGGTTCGACGTGCGTGGCCCATGGAGATCTTAGAGATCCGTCGCTCTTTCTCGAGACCACTGATCGCTTGGATGCATTCTAGCGCGTATCTATTCCAAGGTGCGGGAATTTTCCGTGAGCAATTCGGAATGCAGAAGAATTAGCGCTTTCTTAATGGATGGCTGCTGAGCTTCAGCCAGGGAGCGACGCGAACTTGTCGCAAAGCGACTGAATCTCAGCTGCGGCGCACAGCTGCTGCAACTCCTCTCCAAAGCTCGCGAGAGGTGTTCTGAAGTCCCTCAGAACACAAGCACGCCACAACAACCCGTGAACACCCAGGAAAGCGGCAGTTTAAAGGTTAGCAATGGAATATCCAAGTCACACGAAGTCATGCTGAAGAAGTTGTGTTCGTAGATCGAGTAAAGAAAAAATACTTGCCAATTTCGGTCCGGGACGAGCGCGCCACTCCCGAGATTTTGCGAGAGAAAAGGAGTTTACATGAGAAGGTTGAAGTATGTTGCAATGCTGCTGCTGTTCGCGGTGGCTTTTTCGATCGCACCGGCGTTGGCACAGAATCCTCATTTCACCAGCGGCCCAACCGCCACAGTCAGTGGTTTCAACAATAGCGTCCTCACTGCCTGCTCAACCATAGCCGGCCTCGGCAACACGCCCACTGATATCACACTATCCTGTAGCAACGTGACTTTTCAGTGCGTGAACAGAGCCGGCAATGTCAACAACGCCAATCAAACCTTGACCGCGACTCAGCAGTTCACGCCTCACAATGGCACGATCAAGAATGCCTGCGTCTCCATCGCAGCAACCTGCCCTCCGGGTCAGCAGGGACCTTTCAATGTGCAGTTCAACGGATGCACCTACAGAGTCAGCCAGAATGGCACAGTATTGCTGAACGCGAACGTCTCACCTCAATAAGCGATCTGAATTGCGGCGGGGGCCATTACAGGCCCCCGCTTTTCCAGCCTTCGCCGGAGGTGAATAGCAATGTGGACCAACTTTCAGAGAAGTACGTGGGGACAGGCGTCTTGCCGGAGACGGACGCGTCATACTTTTCTGCTTCGAGCCCTAGCTGTTGTCGTGGTGCTTGCGGTTATCGCTGCTGCGGCCGACGATCCATTCACGGGGACGTGGAAGCTGAACCGTGGCAAATCCAAGTTGCTACCCGGCGACACAACAATAAGCGACGTGTATCGTACGGTTGCCGACAACAACACGATCAGAATCAAGGAGCAGATGACGGACGACCGGGGAGTTCACAACATAACAGTGGTGGCGAGATTCGATGGCAAGGACTACCCTGTGACGGGCGACCCAATGTCGGACTCCGTATCGTATGAGCGGGTGAAGCCAGACCGGATAAAGATAACGACTAAGAAAGGTTCTCAAATTACAGCCGAAGCCAGCACAGCCGTTTCCAGAGACGGCAGAACCATTACCGTGCATTTTGTCGTTTACGCCGGTGAAAAATCGCAGAGTGGTACGGCAGTGTATGAAAAGCAGCCGGATTGAATTTCTCGCGGCGTTGGCAATACCAGAACAACATTTTGGCAGCTTCTAATGACGTACCAGCGAGACGAGCCAGTCCCTTCCAAATGAAACGGGTTTTTAGTTGTGCTCAAGGACTTGAGAGCGGCCTTGCCGATGAGCCACATACCAAGCAGAAGGGAAGTCCCCACATTGCTGAAGCCGGCACATTACAAGTTTTAATTAAAAACAGGTACAACTCAGGTGGATGGATCTCGCATCTTCAGTTCCGGGTGGGGAGCCTATTCAAACCCGGGGAAAAGGTCCCCTACACCGGTATTTACAGGGTGGACCACGACAGGCATCGCCTGATGCACATGGCCACGTTGCTCGCCACCGACCGCTTTCCCCAATGCAAGCAGTGCGGTTCCCTCGTACGTTTTACACTGGCACGGATCGTTCGTAAGGCGATCCCTTTCCGTTCCACGGTACATCTTGAGCCGGTTCCAGGAAAGAAAAGTCCCACGAGGATCTCAAGGACGCGTTGACACTCCTCGACCAGGCTGCCCATTCGGGACGCATGCCGCGCACTTATCGTTCGCGAGAACGAAGCGGTTTTCGGCGTCGCACTCAAGCGACAAACCGCAAGCCGTGAACGCTCCGTATGATCCTCATCTCGTTTTGTGTGGGGAATCCGCAGTTCAATTTGAATTCTGAGAGATAAGAGCGCGCAGTATTAGTTGGCAACACTCGGACCTGGCTTACACGAGAGTACGACATCCACCAGGGACTCTGGTCCGTCAATGGCGCAAATGGAAATCTCGGCCTTGACGGGACTCTCCTGGTAGGGAGCGCGGGCGACGAAGATAACGCAACGCCCGGGGTTACGCTCGCGGAAGAGAGCGACGACATGATCGGCGGTTTTCTCTGAGATACTGTGACAAAGCACAGCTGCTGCATAGCCGTTCTCTTCAAGCAGCTCTGTAGCCTCTTTCCTTGAGCGGGCAATATCCACTTGAACGCCGTGCACTGAGAGGACGGCACTTCGGAGCGAGGCCAGCTCCTCGTTTGCGCTAAGGCAGAGTACCCTCATTCGCCAAAAAGAGATGCGGGGTAGCTGTTACTGGATGCCTTAGTACGGATCAGTCGGGGAAGCTGATTTCGTTTTGGAGGCCACAGCCGAAGAACAGCTGTGCTTGCATATGACTCGGGTAACGATATGATGAGATTGGTTGCCTTCAAAACCTGTCTGAACATGAAATCTCAACCAAAGAAGATCCTTGTAGTGTCGCGGGATCCGGAGCTGGCCGACCTTCGCAGAAGAGTCCTGGAAAGCGCGGGATTCGAAGTGTTACCGGCGAGCGATCCCGAAACGGTCAGAAGAGCGTGCATTGACCATAAGCCGCACCTCGTGATGGTTGGATATTCAGTGCCGCCGGCCGACAAGCGGCGCGTCTGGGTTGAGGCTCGTGAGCATTGCCAAACCCCCATCCTCGAGTTGCACAAGCGAGGTAACCCAACGCTCATGCCGCCAGCATATTTCCACCAGTCGCTTTCTCCAGACGACTTTTTGGTCACGGTGCAGGAAATTGTTCGGTCAGGACTTTGAGCTGGTTAACTGATCGCGCCAGGTAGGTTGTGCGCATCCTGCCGGGCCAAATGGGGCCCCTGTGCACTCGATCAGGGCATTGCAAGAAAAAAATTCCCTTAGCACGAAAACTGTAATGTTTTGTCAAAAAAGGCCCTATATACTATTCCACAGACGGTCACCTGACAGCCGCTGACTACGTTTCAAGAACCCTGGTTATCTGATTTGCTCGTCTAACCGCCCCGCTGTTCTCAAAGGAAAGAACACAATTGAATGCCGAACTGCGACAGCAGCTCGAGCCGAAGTGTTTTCATTCACTGGAGAACAGGTAGACCGTGATTTTTAACAAGCTCATCTCGCAAGGTGAGATTCGGCTTTGAAATGGATCAATGCAAAAAGCTGGCAATGCAACTGAGAGATACGAAACTGGTTTTGTCGTTCCGGAAACGGGCATCTATCGCGTGGAACACCAGAAGCATCAACTCCCGGATGAAGTGATGGTCCTGAAAGGGCAGGCGTTCCCGCGCTGTGCCGGCTGCAACGATTCAGTTCTCTTCCAACTGACGCACGCCGCTCCCAATCTTTATCAGCCGTCCGCGCGGATCATTTACGAATTGCCGGTGATTGAGGCCGGAGCGTTCGGCGCGCGTACTTCGGCAACGAGCTGAAGGCAAGTGCGACCCCTCGGTTGCGGGAAGAAAAACCCGGAGCCGCTGGCGGGCGGTGGTTGAAGGCTTTTGAAGTGGGAGCGGAACATCGCCGCTCCCAATCTTTTGCATCTCGCTATGGCAGCCGGCTGATTGCCGTCATCACCGTACCTGCAATAAGGAAAATCAGGACCATGGCGGCAAAGAATGCCGCCATGCTCTGCGCCAGTTCATGGTCGGGAACACTCATCGGCCTTTCACGAGAGGTACTCTTTTGAGGGATACACATAGATGCTCCTTAGAAGTTCACCGTCAGCCCGCCGGTGAACGTCCGAGGCGTGATGAAGTGAGTGCCGCTGAATGTGGAGAGGAAGTTGTAAAGGCTCACCTGGTTGGTGAGGTTTACGATGGTGAAACGTGCGTTCATCTTGTACCGCTCGCGATGGAGGAAATTGTCCCAGCCCAGCCCTACATCAAAAAGATGATGAGGAGCAATACGCGGAGGGTTCCTGTCGTCGTTCTCCGCCCCTGGAGCCGGGATGGTCACCAGCGGCGAGCTCAGCAGATTCGGCGCGCAGCTCGTGATCGGAGCGTTGACGGTCGCGCGAACTCCACCGCACGAGAGCTTGATCTGCGCCTGCTGATCACCGGTAAGGAAGGTAAGATCGACCGGCGTGGTCGGATCACTCGCGAACGGCGCATTGCCCGCAACCAAACCGCTGTCATAGCGCCAGCTGAATCCGGCCCACGGGCCGGTCTTTTTTGGCTGCCATTGCAGATGTGTAGTCTGCTGAAATGCCTGGTCGTGATCGATGCGGAATACGGGCGCTGCAATGTCAGCAGGGTTGTTGAACAGGATGCCGCCCTGCTCCGGAGTGAAGAAGCGATCACGCGTGTGTCCCAAGACTGTGAACGCCGTTACACCCTTATGTTGTGGCATGTTCAGGCGGATGGCAAAGCCATCAATCTTTGATTTGCGCCACTGGATCGGGAAAGTCAGCGACGTGTTGAAGAGGATGTCAAAATCGAAATCGTCCTGCGTGAACTTCCAGTAATAGTCGGCGTCCACAACCAGGTATTTGCCGAATGCCTGTTCCAAGCCGGCGTTGAATTGATTGCGACGACCGGGTTTCAGCGCCGATTCTCCAAATGCTCCAACGCCGGCATCAGACAGGCCAGCTGAACCCGTTGAACTGGAAAGTAGAAGGTTCTCGTTGTATGGCGTGAGGAAAAAGCGGCCGTACGCCGCGCGCAACACCGTGCCGGTCGGCTTGATGAGATATGTCACGCCCGTTCGCGGTTGAATGGAAGACCGGCTGGAGAGCCCGCTGTAGTTGTCGCCGCGGAGGCCCAGCATGAATGTCCAGCTACCCAGGGTGATGTTGTCCTGCACATAAACGGCCTGCTGATGAATCGTGGTGGCGCCGTTGAAGAGGAATGGTGTTCCGCCGCGCGTCAGATCGAAAGACAGCACTCCCGGCAGAAAGTTAGGATTCGGTTGCTGCCCCGGTCCGGCGCAGGCTGGGTCAAGCACGCTCGGGTCACTAATTGGCGCGCCGCTCGGATCGAGACACACAGGGTTGAATGCCGGATCGGTGATGCCAATGGAGAAGTTCTCTCGCAATAGCGTGCCGTAAATATCGAACCCCGCTTTGAAGTTGTGGATTCCTTTCACGTAGGAAAGATCGGTTTTGAAGCCGATGTTGGTCAGGTGCCGATTGGAAGCCAGCGTTGCCGGAGTGTCGCTGAACGGGTCAGAGCTGGGATAGTAGTTGATCCGGTCCTGGCGGACATACGGATTCACGCTTAACAGCAGGTTGGGACTGAAGAGGTGCGTCCAGAACCCGGCGACGTTCCAGTTGCGGTTCTGTTGCCGCTGGTCCTGGCCCAATGCTTCCTGATCAAACTGGTTGGGCTGCTGAAACCATGACCGTGAACTGAAGAGGTTGAGGTGGAAGTTGTCGTTCGGTCCCGCCTGCCAGTCAAGGCGGTTGAAGAAGTTTTGCGTATTCCCGTGAGCATGCAGCGGCGTGAACTCCGGCGTGTCCAGGAACCGGCCGCTGTTAACGCCGTCAACGCTCAGGAAATTTCCGAAGGTCTTGTTTCCGACCCCGAACGTCAGGCCGCCGCTGGTTGTGCCGAACGAGCCGTAGTTCATCGAGATGCTTCCGGTCGGACGAGTGGATCCGAGCCCGGAGCGCGTGGTGGTGCGAATAACAAGGCTGGATTTGTCGCCGAACTCCGCAGGGGAGACACCATTGATCACCTCCAGCGACTGCACCGCGTCAACCGAGATCTGGTTCGCAAAAATGCGGCTCTGCTGGTCAGAGATAGGCTGGCCGTCAATGGAGAACGTGGTATCAGCATGCTCGCCCAGAGGATGGAAGAATCCATTCGAGTCTGCGACTACTCCCGGGCTGCCAAGCGTGACCAGCGAACTGAGCGCTGCATTGGTGCTTTCGCTCGGAAGGCGGGCCGCGAGAGACCGGTCGAGATCGGTGTGGGTGCTGGGGTCGGTTTCGATCAGATCCTGGGCGCCGGGAGCGGCTTCCACCAGAACGGTTTCTCCGGCGGCGCCGACCTGGAGCGTGATGTCGAGTTTGACCGGAACGGCCGAGCGCAATGCGACGTCATTGGTGTACGGCTTGAATCCAGTCGCGGTCACACTCAGGTGATAAGGGTTGAACGGGATATTCTTGAACGCATAAGCGCCAGAGGCGTCCGTCTGGGCGGTCTGGGTGTAACCGCTTACGGGGTTTTCTATCTGGACGGTAACGCCTGGGACAACGGCGCCGGTTGGATCAGTGACAACGCCCTGGAGCGTTGCGGAACTCGACGAGCTCTGCGCTGAAGCAGCAAAGCCAAATAGGAATGCAAATACAAGGAGGCACGCTGCGAAAATGAGCGCGCCCCGCAGAGAAAATGGCATAACTCCTCCGAAGGAAGTTTCAAACGTGACTATTCAGTTTTCGGGAATCGGAGACAGCTATGCGATGGGAGGAGGCCGTGAGAAGAGATTGAACGAACCGAGGAACAGCGCCGGTTCAGGGTCCTCAGAGTGGACCAGTGGAGCGGTCGTCCACAGCAACAGGAACAGCAGGATCAGGACAGCGGCTTGCGCGATGGTTGTGGCGATCTGGCATATCGCGCAATCTTTCAACTCATTCGTTGGTCCTGCGGGATGGAGGTGCAGAGCCTGCACCGCTGCGGAAGCGACCACGAGCATAAGACAGAGAATGGCGAACCATTTCCTGGCCTGCGAGGTACTTGCGAAGTTGCTCGTGTAGAGTTTCACAGCCTTACCCTCAATGTGGTCTAACAGAGGTTTAGCAGGTGAATGATAGCACGGTTTCTTGAAGGTTTAAGAAAATAGGCCGAGCTGGGGTGACCAAAGGTACGAACCCGGCCTGGGGGAGCATAGTTGTTCAAAAGCAAGGAATTAGCACTTGGTCATTCTCAAATGGCCGAGGTGACGGCCGGCTGGTGACTTTCGTAATTCTGCCGTTTTTTCTGTTGACAACTAAGCGTAATTAGAGCGAAGATCTATTCTGGCCAGCAGCCGCTGCC
>DATAEJ010000233.1:0-11703 GCA_036258095.1 Candidatus Angelobacter sp.
AGTCCAAAGACGGCGTAGAGAATGGCCAATATAAGTGTTACCGGTGCCAGTCGAACGGATACGATACGCATAGTGGAAGTGATTTTAGCGTCGATTCAAGCTGCTCGACAGAAATCATTGGCGCAACATCGCCATTAGACTCACAAATCGGTCCTCAGTGAGATCGCCTGTTTACATCAGCTATATTGACTCAATGCATCGGTTCCGGGTTCTCGCGGTTCTGATTGTGGTAACATCCCCTGTTCCTGCTGCCCAAGCGTCTCAGGCGGCTGCCGACCAACTCTGGTCATGGTTTGGCAAATGTGGCCAGCCGAGACATATGGGACTTCAGGTTCTACTGACCGGCAAAGTCATCTACCGAACATCGTTTCCCATTTGCTCAATCCATGATCGTTCAGAGGAAGTGAAAAACACGCTTCGCTTTTCCCTCAAAGGCGGCCAGGTCTTTCAAGGCGAGTATCACACCACCCCGGCTCAGACCATCGTGGGTAACATCTGGGCAGGCGGGTAGCGACCCGGGCGTCATTTTGCTGGGCGTATCTTTCTCTACCGACAAACAAGTGACTGCTGAACACAATCCACATCGCCAAACCGGACAATGCCTCATTTTCCGAAATTGATCGCGACCTTACAGTTCGCACGTTTCCTATCATCCGCAAGCACTCCGAATAGTCCGCGTGCTCCATCATTGGCCTAATCTTGCTCTTCCACCATCAATCCTGAGCCACAACCCAACGCCCGCAAGCCCAATTCGCTGAACCCTCATTCACCCGGTTTATTAACGTCTTTAATGTTTACTAAGGTATTTGCCACGCCTACAAACAATTTACGACCTGTTTACAGCAGAATAAGCGCTTATTAATCATCAACATAGACGTCGTATTAAAACCTTAGGACTCCGTTCCGGCCGGTATTCCCTTCTCAGCTCCCTCAACTCGCCTAACATACCGTCAACGAGCAGTAATGAGCAGGACCGACGGATATGACAAATAATCTTGAGTTGCAATCGCAGCCCCTTGCCGCGATCTGGGAAACGAATCAGCGTTCCGGCCCGATCGGCGGCGAGCCAAAATTGCCCAGACCTCCGGATCTGGACTTAACTGACTTCGAAGCGGAACAGATGATCCGCGGCGTCGCCAAGCTAAACCCCCCGATCTTCGTTTTTGCCGGTGACGATCCCCTGCGCCGCCAGGGAATTTTGAGCCTGGTGCAGTACGCAAGCGCGTGCCGGCTCAGGCCGACCATGGTGCTTGGGGCGTCGTCGAAGTTGACGCGTCCCGTGGTGAATGATCTGCGCCGCGCCCAGCTTGCTCGCGTTGGCTTTGTGCTGAACGGCTCCACCGCCGAGCTGCACGACCGGATCAGCGGGGTTGAAGGTTCGTTCGAGAACGCCTTGCACGGCATACAGTACGCGCGTGAAGGCCACTTGCCAGTTCAGGTGCACACCACCGTATCGAGGAGAAACCTGCACGACCTTGAAGCCATCGCGGCTGTACTCAAGGGGGTACGCGTAATGGCATGGCACGTCTCTTTCCTGGTTCCTTCCGGGCCGCTGGAATATGAGGAAGTGCCTTCGGCAGACCAGTTCGAGCTGGCCTTTGCGCGGCTGTATGTTTTAGCGCAGGAAGTCCACTTCAAGATCAAGACCGTGGACGCGCCCCACTATCGCCGCTTCGTTCTCCAGGAGCGCTCACGCCATCGCCATGGCAATCTGGTGTCCATCGATCGCGAGCCGCAGGGCATTCCCGGAATCCTGCCTGTGAACGAATCGCGCGGTACGCTCTTCATCAGCAGTACCGGTGAGATTTACCCAGGCGCGTCGCTGCGCATCTCTGGCGGCAATGTTCGCACCGATGACCTGGCAGAGGTCTACCGCAACGGTTCGCTCTTCTCCAGCCTGCGCGACCCGCGGAACCTCAAAGGCAAGTGCAGCACCTGCGAATTCAAGGACGTCTGCGGAGGTTCCCGGGCACGTGCCTGGGCAGTGGCCGGTGATCTGTTCGCGCAGGATGACCACTGCATCTACCAGCCGCATGTTGCCCTTCGAGCAAGCTGCGTGATGTAAGCGAGATCCGTGGAGACGTGGCTTCCGGGCAGCGCCACGTCTCTGCGATTTTCCCCCTGTTTGTTTCGTTTGTGTGGCGCAGACAACTCCTGTCTGCGCTCTTCTCGTTCGTTCCAATTCGAATCTCGCTGGATCTTTCTCCGTGAACTCCGTTCTCATCTTTAGCCAATCCTGCGATAGCCAATCCTGCGATTCGTCCGCCGAGGTCTCTCAAAATACCAAAGGGCTGAATGCGGCACGAAAGGCGATCGGCAGCGGCCATCGCGATTATTAGCAGCTTTAATCTTCCCGAGCTCAGGCGCGCAAGCTGCTGCCAGTGATGAAGAATTTACACCCCGCTTAACTGCCCTGTTCTTAGCTGCTTAGGCGCGCGACAAGGCGCCCGACCAGAGCGGATGTGATGCACGTCACATAGCGAAAAATCGCCCAACCCTAACATTCGACCTGCCAGCAAGTAGAGCGGCAGGTGAAGCCAATGAAATCGACATTTGACATTTCAAGAACCCCGATGACGGTCATCTGGGAAGCTACCCAGAGTTGCGACCGCGACTATTGTTGCGAGGCCGGTCAGCCCGAGCGCGACCCGCTGGAGCTGACTACAAAAGAGGCGGAGAAGATGATCCGCGAGGTAGCGGAGCTGAAACCACCCGTCTTCCTGATTGAAGGCGGCGATCCTCTGGCCCGCGCCGACATCTTCAGCCTGATTCGTTATGCGAACTCATGCGGGCTGCATCCCACTCTGGTTCTCGAAGCCGGCTTCACGTTGACGCGCACAGTCATCGCCGAGCTGAAAAAGGCAGGTCTCGGACGACTGGGGCTCCGGGTCGATGGCTCCACGGCCGCTCTCCATGACCTGATCACGCGCCATCCCGGCAGTTTTGATCACACCCGCGAGGCGTTGCAGTGGGCCAATGAAGCCAGGCTCCCCATACAGGTCCACACCGATCTGTGCCGCCACAACCTCAATGATATGGAAAACATCGCAGCATTCCTGCGCTTGCACCGGGTGATCTTGTGGAGCGTTGCTTTTCCCGTGAGCGACGGCAAGCTGCTGGCGCAGGACGAGCTGACGGCGGAAGAATTCGAGGCGGCATTCGAAGAGATTTACAAGATCTCACACAGCGTGCCATTCAAGATCAAGACCATAGAAGCGCAGCATTACCGCCGCTTCGTGCTCCAGCAGCGGGCGCGTGAGCGCGCTGACCGGCAGTGGAACCCGGTCTCGGACAGCTTCACCCAGGAAGGGATTCCGGGCATCATGCCGCTGAACGAAGGTCTGGCGACGGCCTACATCAGCAACACCGGCGAGGTATATCCCAGCCCCGCGTTCCCGCTTTCTGGCGGGAATGTGCGCCTCCAGCAGTTGGCGGAAATTTATCGAGGCTCAGAGCTGTTCTGCCTGCTCCGCGAGACGCGAAACCTCAGTGGCAAGTGCGGGCGCTGCAACTTCCACGATGTTTGCGGTGGATCACGGGCTCGCGCCTTGCGCGCCTACGGCGATATGTTCCAGCAGGATTCGTGTTGTCTCTATGAGCCGCCGTTGAAGCCAGGAACCGGGACGGACTGATTTCCTCAAATGAATTGACGCTGCTCGACTGGGAGGAGATCGGTGCAGCTCTTCAGCGAGCAGGGTTGTCTTGACGGATGAGAGCAATACGCGCGCCTGACACGGCACGCGTTTCTTAAGGTTTCAAGTCCGAGGTACCACTGGCGTGCTCTTCGCCTTCTTCCAGTGCCTCAGCAATCTCCTTGGCCGGCCCCTTCAAGACACGGATCACCACGTAAATCAGTACCGCAAGGATGATGATCACCGCGATCGCAACCACAGGATTGTGTGTGAACACCTCTTTGATGCGTGAGATCACCTGCGCCCCGAACTTCATGGTGAGAATGCTCAGAATCGCGAAGCGGGCCATGCGTCCCGTGAATATTGCGAGCAGGAAAGCGATCACACGCATCTCAAACACGCCGGCCGAGAACACAAACAATTTAAACGGCGTTGGCGGCGGAAGCATCGCAGGGATTGCCAGTGCCAGAAATTCCTGCTTCTCAAACCGGTCCCGAATGCGCTGCAAGCGTTCATGGCTGATGCGCTTGAGCAGGAAGAGCTCTCCTCCGGCTCTTCCCAGCCCGTAGGGAACCAGCGACCCGACTGCGGAGCCGGCAGCGCCAGCAATGCAAAACAGCCACGCCTGTCCCGGATTGACGAACACGAAGCTCGCCACAAGGGCGTCCAGCGGAATGGGTACTGCGACGCTGTCGACAGTTGCCAGCGCGAACACGCCCCAGGCGCCGAACGTCTTCAGAAAGGCAATCCAGGAGCTGATTTTGAGAAAGAGTTTCTGCAGCGGAGACAAGAGATGATTTTAACTGAGCACCGCGTTCACAGGCCTCTGTGCACTATTAGAATTATTGCAATAGCAGTCGTTGGAGGCCAGAATGTCAGCAGCTCAAGTGCCTGTATCGCAGACCGGGCAGCCCACCCCCTTCAATATCTTCCGCATCATCCAGGGATACCAGCAATCGTACATTTTGAAAGCCGCCGTTGAACTGGATGTGTTCACCACCATCGCAACAGGGAAACATACCGCCGCTGAGATTGCCGGCCAGACCGGCGCAGCGGAACGAGGCATCCGTGTGCTTTGTGACGCCTTGACCGTCATGGGCCTGCTCACCAAGTCTTCCAACCGTTACTCACTCACCCCGGACACCAGTTTCTTCCTGGATAGCCGCTCTCCGGGCTACATGGGCCAGGCATTGAACTTCCTCCTGCATCCAATGCTGGTCGGAGCATTCCAGAATTTTGCCGAACCGGTTCGGCTTGGCGGAGCGCCCGAAAAGCAGAGCTCGCTGGGTGCCGACGATCCGGTCTGGGAAGACTTTGCCAAAGGCATGGCGCCCCTGATGGTGCCGGCGGCGCAGGCTATCGCTCAACATCTGAAGGCCTCGCTCGGCAAGCAATCGGCCGCAAAAGTTCTGGACATTGCCGCCGGACACGGCCAGTTCGGCATCACCGTGGCGCAGCAGCTCCCGCAGGCGCAGATTTATGCGGTGGACTGGGCCAACGTGCTGAAGATTGCCCACGAAAATGCAGTGAAGCACAGCCTCGGTGAGCGGCACCACTCTATCCCGGGGAGCGCTTTTGAGGTGGAGTACGGCACCGGCTACGATGCGGCTCTAATCACCAACTTTGTGCACCATTTTGATCCCGAAACTAACGAACAGCTTCTCCGCAAGGTGCACGCGGCGCTCCGGACAGGGGGAGAAGCCGTTATCCTGGAGTTTGTGCCCAACGATGATCGTGTTTCACCGCCAATTCCTGCACTGTTCAGTACCAGCATGCTCAGCAACACTCCCAGCGGTGACGCCTACACTTTCAAGGAGCTCTCCCAGATGTGCCGCAACGCAGGCTTCACGGGCGAGAAGCTGGTAAGCCTGGACCCCATGCCGGAGGCGCTGGTGATCGCCAGAAAAGAAGGCTAGGCCCAAACCATGTGAGTCTCTGTCGGCAGTGCCGCTGCTGAACTGCGGTTCAGCGCAGTATTGCCGAAGTGCCCTTTACACAACAATTTTGCAGCAATTACACTAGGCGGTTTGCTACCCAGGAGCCTTGATGGCCGCGATAGAGGAACGGGTTACCCAGATCATTGTTGACCAGCTTGGCGTGGAGCCATCAGAAGTTACGGCGAATGCCTCGTTTGTGGATGATCTTGGGGCCGACTCGCTGGACCGTGTGGAGTTGATCATGGCCTTCGAAGAACAGTTCAGCCTGGAGATTCCGGATGAGGACGCGGAAAAGATCGTCACTGTCCAGAATGCAATCGATTACATTCAGAAGAATGCAAAGTCTGTAAAGCAGTGAACCGGCCCCCGGGCGGAAATTTCAGCGCAATATAGAAGGAGACACGATCCTATGGCAGCAGTTGAAGACAAGGTTAAACAGATCATTGTTGAACAACTCGGAGTGGACGAAGGCGAAGTAACGCCTAATGCCTCCTTCGTGGACGACCTCGGTGCAGACTCGCTCGACACCGTTGAGCTCGTCATGGCCTTTGAAGAAGCGTTCGATATTGAGATTCCCGACGAGGACGCGGAGAAGATCCGCACGGTCAAGGATGCCGTGGACTACATTGACAAGCACGCGAAAGGCGGGAAGTGATTGGCAAGAAGAGTTGTGGTGACTGGCCTGGGCCTGATCTGCGGCCTGGGCAATACCAGCCCGGAAGTCTGGAGCAACATCGTTGCCGGTAAGAGCGGTGTAACGAAGATTACGCTGTTCGATGCTGTGAACTTTGCCTGCCAGATTGCCGCAGAAGTGAAGAACTTCGATCCCCTGAACTTCGTCGAGAAAAAAGAAGTGAAGAAGATGGGGCGCTTCATCCATTTTGCTCTGGCTGCCGCGGATGAGGCCATGAAAATGTCCGGCCTGCAGGTCACGCCTGAAAACGCCCATCGCGTGGGCGTTCACATTGGCTCAGGCGTAGGCGGATTTGACATCATTGAGCGCGAGCACGCCGCTCTGCTCTCCGGTGGCCCGCGCAAGATCTCCCCCTTTTTTATTCCTGCTGCCATCGTGAACCTTGCTGCCGGGCACGTGAGTATCCGCTACGGCGCCAAGGGACCGAACGAAGCCACCGCAACGGCGTGCACCACGAGCGCGCACGCAATTGGCGATGCCTACAAGATCATCCAGCGGTGCGATGCCGATGTGATGATCGCCGGAGGCTCGGAAGCAGCCATCACCCCGATGGGCGTAGGCGGTTTCGCCGCCATGCGCGCGCTTTCCACCCGCAATGACGAGCCGGAAAAGGCCAGCCGTCCCTGGGATGCGGGCCGCGATGGTTTTGTGATCGGCGAAGGCGCGGGCATCGTGATCCTTGAGGACTTGGAGCACGCGCGCAGGCGCGGCGCGCCCATCCTCGCGGAGATCATCGGCTATGGCATGAGCGCCGATGCTTACCACATTACGCAGCCCGCCGAAGAAGGCGAAGGCGGCTATCGCGTGATGACCAATGCCATGAATGACGCCAAAATCCAGCCGGGTGACGTGGACTACGTCAATGCCCACGGTACCTCCACCCCGATCGGCGACGTGCTTGAGACCAAAGCCATCAAGCGGGCGTTCGGTGCCGATACGAAGGTCGCAGTGAGCTCCACGAAATCAATGACCGGCCATCTTCTCGGTGGCGCCGGCGGACTGGAAGCGGGGATCACGATTCTGGCCCTCAAAGACCAGGTTCTGCCGCCCACCATCAACATGGAAAATCCCGATCCGGAATGCGATTTGGACTACGTTCCCAACCAGGCTCGCAAAGCGCCGCTCAACATTGCACTTTCCAACTCTTTCGGTTTCGGCGGGACGAACGGATCACTCATCTTCCGTCGCTGGACGGAATAACCAGAAACCTTGTTGCATACTTCGATTGCGAACG
Source organism: Candidatus Angelobacter sp. (assembly GCA_036258095.1). Taxonomy (GTDB): domain Bacteria; phylum Acidobacteriota; class Terriglobia; order Terriglobales; family Acidobacteriaceae; genus Angelobacter. Next base: position 7,498 of record DATAEJ010000233.1, read on the forward strand.
CGCCAACTGAGCGAAAGCGGAGTTGGCGTACTATTTTTCGCCAATTTCTGCGTTGCTTGCCGCTGGTTGTTCTTGCGCTTACAACTTCAAATGCGCAGCCCGTGCCCGCAACTCCCTGGCGTGTCGCAGCCCAGCCGGTACAGCTTGTAAATGGCGCTCCGGTTCTGTTTCGCGTGAAAGCTCCAAAGGCTGTGAATTCTTTACAGGGGAGCTGGCTCGAACACCAGATTTCGTTCCGCCGCGGAGAAGCCTGCGCGTGCTGGTACGCGATCGCCGGCGTGGGGCTGGAGACAAAGCCGGGAATTTACACACTGTCGATCGAGGGAACAACCTCCTCAGGCGAGAAGCTCACATCCAGCAGCAAGTTACGAATCGCAGCGGCAAGATATCCCCTCTCGACCATCACCGTGGCGCCACAGTTCGTGGAGCCCCCAAAGGAAGTGGAAGCCCGCATTCAGGAAGAACAGGCTGTAAAGAAAGAAGCGTTCTCGAAAACCGTGCCTGAATCGGATTGGACCGGCACCTTTGATCCGCCCACTGACACGCAGACCTCAGGCGTATTTGGGTCTGCACGACTCTACAACGGACACAAGCGCAACCAGCACACCGGACTCGATTTTCGCGCACCGGTCGGAACACCCGTTCACGCCACCAACAGCGGAAAAGTGCTCTTGGCGCGGCCCCTTTACTTTGAAGGCAACTGCGTCATGATCGATCATGGCCAGGGCCTGATCTCAATCTACATGCACTTATCTGAATTCAAAGTGAAAGAAGGCGACCAGGTCAGCAAAGGCCAATTGATCGCGCTCAGCGGCGGCACCGGCCGCTCCACTGGTCCGCACCTGCATTTTGCCGTGCGCTGGCAGGGCATGTATCTGAATCCAGCAACGCTATTGGCTTTAAAGCCGCCGGCCATGTAGGACAATCAAAACAAAAAAACCGCGGCCGGTTATTTCTTTGCGTAAGCAGCCGCGCCCAGGAAATGCAGAGAGACATAGGGAACGTCGCCCACCACCCAACTGTCATGCGGCTCGGGTGGAATATAGAAAAGCGTGCCTGCTGTCAGATCGTGGATAGTGCCGTCCTGCATCGCGGCATTGGCATGGCCGGAAAGCACCAGACCGAGGTGTTCCACGTTGCAGTGCGTTGTGCCTAGAGGCGCGCCTACATGCGTTGACCAGCGCCAGCCCGGCTGGTAAATCGCGCGTCCAATCGTCATGCCGCCGAGTGTTACCAGCTCGAAGCAGCCGAGCTCGAAGGTTCGCACTTCATCCGGACGGTCAAACCGCTTCAGAATCACATCAATCATTGCTGCTCCATGCCGGTCGGAGCCACGCTCGTCGAGCAGGGACTGACTGGAGTTAGATCATGTCGTCGAAATCGAACTGCAGCACATCCAGGTGCTTGAGCTGGTCGCCCAGATGCTGGAAATTCTTTTCGTAGTCCTTCATCCCTTTTTCATACTGCTTCATGCTTTTCTTGTACTGGAGCAGCGCCTTTTCAAGCTCCGGCTGGACCCTGAGCACGGCCATGTTGGCTCCCTCTTGCGCCATGAATTGCGCTGAATCCATCTCTGGTTCCACATCGTCGAGGCTGCCAAGCAGTGACAAGACTTCATCGTGGTCGAAGCTGTTTTGTGACGATTCGCGGCTGTGCTCTGGAACGTCGACCGTGATCGTCTGTTCGCGCTTTTCGCGCACGATGCCCAGGGGGAGCTTGCCGCCCTGGCGGTAATTACGCAGTGTGCGGGAAAGGTCGCCGCGGTCGCTCAGCTTCTCGGTCCCGACCTTCACGATCACGTCGCCCGCCTTGAGTCCTGCTTTTTCCGCTGGGCTGTTCTTTTCCACTGAGCGGACCAGGACACCTTCGCCATTTTTCACACCGAAATATTCGCCGAGTTGCCGGGTGAGGTTTTCAGTCTGGACACCCAGCAGAGCCGAGTTGTTACGCAGAACGAAGACGTTCCCGGGAATGTCCATGCGGTTCGGGAGATCAGACATATCCGGAAGTGACGGCGGTGGAGGCACCACAACACGTCGTGCCAGCTTGGCATGATCAGCCAGCTGCAGCGAGATGTTCTGGGGATTGCCGTCGCGGCTGATGCCGAGAGCGACAGTGCGGCCCGGAGGCGTTTCGCGGATCATCCGGCGCAGTTGTTCTTCACTATCCACAGCCGCTCCGTTGAACTGAAGGATTACATCGCCGGTCTTGAGACCTGCTTTGCCGGCCGGCGCGTCAGCGTCGACCATCGTGATCTCAACTCCGCGCTCCTCTTTGAGCTTCAAGGCGGTGAGACGATCGGCTGTCACATCTTTTATATCGACGCCAAGGTAAGACCTGCTGGCCGCCGGCGTACTGTAAGCGTACACCCGCGCCTTCGGCGCCGTTTCAGGCTGCGGCTGCGCCGACTCTGGTTGCGCGAACGCGCCTGTATGCGATCCCGTCATGCTCAGTCCTGCGATAAGCAGCGCGGTTGCTGTTGTGCGAATCATGTTTAAGAACTCCCTCGTCAGAATTCTTCTTTTCTCTATTTTTTACTTCCGCTTGAACTCGATATTCCCGGTCGCGGTGTGCACATGCAGTACCGGCCCGCCGCCATTGATCTGGCCTTCCGCCCACGCTTCGCGCGGCCCCATGCCGCTCGATTGCGATACCTTCAGCTCAGGAAAGTCGCTGATGATCCCCCGCCCTCTCGCCGTCTCGACCATCGCCTTCACCGTCACGCCCAGTCCTTCCGGCACGTACACGACGATGTCGCCCATAGCCGTCTCCAGGCGCGAATCTGTGAAGCTCGCGCCCTGCGCCAGCGTCGCGTAGATGGGACCGCTGGCCGTCTCGGCACGCAGCCCGCCGCGAATCATCCCGACTTTGATTCCTCCGCCCGCACTCTCAAGCGTCGCCGGCCCATCAATGTCGCTGAGATCAATTGTGCCGCCGCCGGTCTGTGCCTTGAGCTGCCCCAGGCACTTCAGGACCTTGATCGACCCCGCGCCCGTCTCCAGCGTCATCAGCTTCGCGGATCCGATATTCAAATTCCCGCCGCCTGAACTCGCCACCAGGTGCCCCGCTGCCTCCAGCACGCGGATATTGCCACCGCCAGTCGAGAGCGCCGCATCACCTCCGACCTTCCCAATATCAATCTGCCCGCCGGCGCTGGCCACCGTAATCTGCCCGCCGACCTGGTCCAGGTGGATGTCGCCACCGCCTGTGGTCGCTTCCACTTTCCCGACAATATTCGTTGCCGTCACCGCCCCGCCCTGCGTTTCCATCTTCAGCATCGCGGTCTGCGCCGGAACCTGGATCTCAAAATCAATATGGCCGCGGCCATCGCCTTCGCAAATGGCCACCAGCGAAACCATGTCACCGGAGGTGCTGGTCTTGAATTGCATGTGGCTCAACTCGCGCACCGCCGACTCCCGGCTCGCCACCCTCACATGCTCGCGGACCGTGTAGGTAATCCCGCTCTGCGAGCCGCCCGTGACCTTGATCGAGCCCGCCGAAGACTTCACCCTGACCAGCTTCGTCGCCGGAAGCGTACCCGTTACCTCCTGCACCCAGTCACCGCCTGCCTGGTAAACGCGCCCGCTTGGCGTTTGTGCAGACGCCGTCGCCGCCATGCATGCGGCCAATCCTAGCGTCGCGATCTGTAATTGCCTCTTCATTCGTTTGTTCGATTCCACCTGTTAATCAAGATGTGGGGTCGCGCTCAAATACCGCTTGCTCTGGTTGCGGATATACGGGTTTGCATCACTGTTGGCCAGCACCTGCAGCGCCTCGCGCACGCTTGTATCGGCCTTCACCGGATCCAGCAGCCCTATCGCCTCTGACCGTACGCCCGCGTTGCTGTCATGCAGCAGCGCTTCGAGCACCGCGTCACGTACATGGATGTCATCCCGCACATAACTCTTCAGTCCGTCGAGAGCCACCAGCCGCACGCCGGGGTTCTTGTCATAGCGCAGCGCGTGAATCAGCGCGTCACGCACGTCATCATTCTGCGCGCGTCCTTTCAAAAGATCGATCGAATCCAGCCGCAGGTCAGAGTTGCGGTTGTTGCGCGTTGCCAGCAGAAGCAACTGCTGGATCTGGGGATTGTCCGCGCTGCCTTCCAGCGTCTGCGGACGCAGCGTATCGTACTTGATGGTGACCTTGTTCGTCTGCGGATCGGTGCTGATGGAATTGATGCCGGCGACGTTAAGGTCCGCCGAA
>DATAEJ010000234.1:0-2554 GCA_036258095.1 Candidatus Angelobacter sp.
TGGAGGAGTTGGAAGTCGCGCTCGACGAGTTGCCGGAAGAGCAGCGCGAAGTTTTTGTGGCCCATGAATTCGAAGGCCGCAGCTTCAAGGACCTGGCTGACGAATCGGGCGTAAAGATCAGTACCCTGCTGGCGCGCAAGCGTTATGCCGTGCTTCACCTGCGCGAGAGATTGCAGAGCATCTACGAAGAGTTTTTGAGGAAATGAGGAACACCCTTATGAGAAGGAAATGGTATTTCATTGCTCCGGCCGCAATCGCGGGAATGATCCTTTTCGCGTTCCTTGGCGGCGAACTGGTACGCCTGCTGTGGAACTGGCTCACGCCGCCGCTCTTCGGCTGGCGCCAGATCACCTTTTGGCAGGCGCTTGGCTTGCTTGCCCTCTGCCGCATACTGTTCGGCGGGTTCGGCTGCCACCGCGGCCCAGGCTATCGCGCACATCGGATGGCGCAACGGTGGGAGGGCATGACTCCCGAAGAGCGTGAGCGCTTCCGGCAGAACTGGCGCGGACGCTGCGGCCCCTTCGAACCGCCAGCACCCACGACTTCTGCGTAAAAGAGGAGAAGCTCGTGCTCAATACAACTCGCAGGGAAATTCATCTGACGGCTGGCACACCTTGAAAATTCAATCGACCCATTGCGCGAATTATGAAGCCCGCTTCTTGCTCGCTGGCCTCGCCTTGGCCTTGCTCTTCCCTTCGAGATTAAGCGCCACAGCCGCTCGGATGAGGTCCCTTAGCGCCGATTCGTTGATCTTCTCGCCTTCATGAATATCGATCGCTCGCCTGACATTACCCTCAAGACTCGAATTGAAAAGTTTGGAGGGATCTTTCAGCGAAGCCCCTTTGGCAAACGTCATCTTCACGACGTTCTTGTAAGTCTCTCCCGTACACACGATGCCACCGTGCGACCAGACTGGTGTTCCAGGGCTGGTTGCTTTCGCCCACTTCCATTCTTCCACAATCTCAGGGTCGGCCTGGTGTATCAGTTCGCGAACTCTCGCCAGCGTCTTCCCCCGCCAATCGCCAAGCTCGTTGATCCTCGCGTCGATGGAGGCGGAGGCAGCTGTTTCTATAACAGATTTTTTGGTAATGAGTTTATTCATCGACTTATACCTCCTTCACATCGCGATCCCGCCGCCTGTCATACGGGCTCTCTCGAGAAAACCCGCCGCACCACGTTGCCTTTCCACATCCACAGCCCTGTCAGGACCATCATCGGGAAAAAGACGTACCGGGTTGGTCCAGCGTAATCCGGCAGTTTGTCAAACGGGCTATAAATATATCCGAGGATCGGAATACTGAGGATAATGTGAACCCAGCGAAAAATTGTGCGTTGGTTGGGCTTATTCATCGTCTGTCTCCGCTTAGCATGATGATGTGTTGTTTTTGCTATCCCGTTGATTCACCGGTTTTCCCCTAGCTCGGTTCATTAATCGCGAACTGCTTCGCATATTCGGCATGTAATCGCTGGAAGCCGCTGAACTTCATGGTTTCCGGGCCTACCATGCGCCCGATGGGCTGATCAGCAAGATAGTGATCCAACACATCGAAGCAGATATGCCATCCGGCAGCACCCATCGCGATGAAGCGGCGATCAATGTTGGCCCACAGCGTAAGCCGCGTTCCGCCGCCAATCGGTTCGAGTTGCCACTTCATATCGAAACCGCCCCAGTTGTACTCAAGGACGTTCGGCGCGTCGGCTCGCGTCACTGTGGTTTCGGTCACGTGCGGTCCGGGCGCTCCCACCGTTGTGAGCTTCACCTTGCTTCCCAGCGTACTCAGGCTCCCATCGGCATCGAACGGCGCCCATTCGCGCAGGTGGGCAGGATCGGTGATCGCCTGCCAGACCTTTTCCGGCGAGTGATGCAGCTCTCTCACCAGAACAAGCGTCCACTTTTCTCCCTCTTTTTGTACTCGTGCCACGTTGGCCGGACCCGGTGTGTACTGTTCGCGATAGCTTGTCATTTTCTCTTTGCCTTCTTTTTCGTTGGCTTGGACTGATTCTCATCACCCATGCGATCGAGATAGCGTTCGAGCGCATCCACATGCGCCGACCAGAAGCGGCGGAACGGCGCCAGCCACTCATCCAGTTCCTGAAGCGGTTCAGGCCTCAACCGGTAAAGGCGGCGCTGCGCGTCTACCGTGGCCTCCACAAAACCGGCCTCGCGCAGCACCCTCAGGTGCTTGGACACCGTTGGTTGCGGCATCCGGAGACGGCGCTCAATCTCTCCCACTGACTGCTCTGACGAAACCAGCAGGCTCAGGATCGCGCGGCGGTTCGGCTCCGCAATGATTTCGAATACAGACTCCATGAAACTTATATACTCGAGTAGGTATATACCTGTCAAGGCATGTTACGTCGGAAATGCTAGGCCCTCTCAGAAAGCGGCGGCATTGAACTGGAATTGGCGTCTAGAAAAGCTGGCGGGGACGACGGGACTCGAACCCGCGGCCTCTGCCGTGACAGGGCAGCGTTCTAACCAACTGAACTACGTCCCCAGCTTTTTGCGATTGGACTAACTCGACCGGCGGTGCAGGTAAGAACTACATATTAC
>DATAEJ010000235.1:0-13347 GCA_036258095.1 Candidatus Angelobacter sp.
TTCAACGGTCTGAAGGGGTCTAGACATCAGTTGAAGCGTGCAACTGCATCTGGGTCCATTGCCCTCGTTTACCCAATCGACATACGCTCTTCCAGCCGCCAAGCTGTCAAAGATTGTTCCGCTTGCAACGCCGTCGAACATCAATTCGTACACCGTTACACTATCGCAACCGGTATCGAGGCAGCCATATGCACTGCCGCCGGCCGCACGCATTCTGGGCGTTATTCCCATACCGCCGGAGAAGCCGAGTTGTCCCGGCGCCAAATGACCATCCAGGTCTGCAAATGTCGAGGGGTTGCCGCGGACGAGAGCATACAGGTTGAGACTCTGCCTCCTTCGCCTCTATCTTGTCACCATCCTTATCGTTGACATCTGGCGTCACTCTTGCGTTCTGCTGGAATGCCGCATTTGCGGCTTGGACACCGTCTTTGGCCCGCACTTTAGGACGGCAAGGAACCAGCGCTAAAGCGCTCAAACTTTTAAGTCCTCAACGCGGCCGCCGCTCTTCCACCCTAAGAAATCTGCCTTTCCTACGGGCCGCTCTTCCACCCTGCGAAGTGTGCCTTTCCGAAATTGTCTGGGCGTGTCCGGGCGGTGTAAGCGCTTAAGGGAATTTGGACCAGGAGCAGCAGAAGGGATCGCCGACATCGCCGTAATCGCACGGAATCGCCGTAATCGGAACAACAGAACTCCCGCGGTGCGTTAGAGTAATACATACATACATAACTAGTTTTGTCATTGCTTCGTGGGCGAAGCCATGGTAATTTAGGGAGATTTCCTCGGGGGAATTGCCGTTATGTCGGCTCGATCTTTGAAAACTTATCAAACAGCAATTGGCAAATGGCAATTAGCCAGAGAAAAGCTCCAAACAGGTTGGGACGATTGGGACAGGGTTGTGATCGATTGGGATGTCCCAATGGGACAAGGTTGGGACACATTGGGACGACCGTGGGACGAATTGGGACGATGGCGGGGGTGGCAGCTCCTTCATCGGGAGATCGGGTGATCGGAAACCAACAGCAACACCTTTCACCGCAAGAGGACGCAGAGGTCGCGAAAGGCGGTTGGGACGATTGGGACGAGGTTCGGATCGATTGGGACATCCCAATGGGACAAGGTTGGGACACCTTGGGACGACATTGGGACGAATTGGGACGATGGCGGGGGTGGCGGGGAGAGATCGCCGACATCGCCGGAATCGCCGGAATCGAAAACGGCACATAAACGGGTGGCACCGCGGAGATCGCAGAGCCGGAGGGGAGAACCACTCAACGTAGCGTGGCTGGTTCGGGGTTCCTGGCCAAAAAATACCCCGGCAATTTGCCGGGGCGAAGTCAGATGGCGCGACAAGAAGACTGGAGGCCTCCAGGTTCGGACGGCCTCCGGTCAAGGCAGGAAAGAAGCTATGTCTGGATGATCTTCGGAGTGATGAAGAAGATCAGCTCCTGGGTTGAGGTGTTCACAAAGGTGTGCTTGAACAGGTTGCCGAGAATCGGGATGCTGCCGAGGACAGGCACCTGGTTTACGGCCACGTTGTTGTTGCTCTGCACCACCCCGCCGATCACGACGGTACCGCCGTCCGTGACCAGGACCTGAGTGGTGGCCTGTTGCGTATTGAGCGCCGGGTTCAACTGAGCGCCGGTGACGCGGCTGAAGTCGGGGACGGTGTTTTCCACGTCGACGTTCAGGAAGATGGTGTTTTCGGCCGTGATCTGCGGAGTGACGCTGAGCCGCAGGAAGGCGTCAATGTAAGTGACGGTCGGCGGTCCACCGAGTTGCTGGTTGGTGACCACGGGCACGCGCTGTCCCTGCTTGATCAGGGCAAGAATATTGTTCTGGGTGACGATATGCGGACGCGAAAGGATCTTGAGCAGTCCGCGGCTTTCCGCCATGGTCAGGATGTAATCCAGGCGGAACCCGAAGGTGGTGGTGCTGACCTGAACACCGCTGGTGGGACCGGTCGCCGGCAGGTTGCTGAAGAGCGGAACCGTGCCTGCGGTGGTGCCCTGAATGAAGCGAATGGGACCGTTGCCGGGAATCGCCGCGTCATTGACCTTGATGGGGCTGTCCTGGGTAGCGCCGCCCACGGCGGTGTGGCCGTCGGCGAAGCCAAAGCCGAGTTGGGTACCGATGTCGCGAGAGAAGCTGCGCGTGGCAGCCACGACGCGGGCTTCAATCTCGACTTCAGGAGTCTTGCGGTCAAGCGTGCGCAGGAGAGGATCGATCTTCTCGAGCGCGGCCGGGATGTCTTCAATGATCAGCGCGTTGCTGCGCGGGTCAGCGACAACGTCACCGCGTGGCGAGAGGAACTTTTTGATGATGATGACCGCGTCCTTGGACTGGCCATAGCTCAGATAACGAGTAATGGTCTGCTTGGGAACGGCGAGCGCCTGCGCTTCCTGCTGCGCGCGACGCGCTTCAGCTTCGGTCTTGAGCGTTTCCAGTGTGGCGATGCGCAACACGTTGCCCTGCAGCTGGCACTCAAGGCCGTTGTTGTTGAGCACGATGGCGAGTGCCTGGTCCCACGGCACGTCGTCAAGCACGATGGTGACACTGCCCTTTACGGCCGGGTCAAGAACGACGTTCAGTCCGCTGATCTCGTGGATCACGCGGAAGAAGTCCTTCAGGTCCAGGTCCTTGAAGTTCATGCCGATGGGCTCGCCATTGTAGCGTCCGCTAGTGCAGTTGCCCACGGTGGGAGCTGACTGAATCGGCTGGGGAGCCGCCTGCTGCGCCTGCAATGCAGCGTTGATGGCCGCAGGCTTCGCGGCCAGACTGGCGCTGCCGAAAGGAGGCAGATTGTTCGCAGCAATACTGGTGGTCGGCTGCGCGAAATGCGAAGCCGCTTGCTCAGCCCGCGAATTGGAAGCCTCTACGAGCTTCGCGTTCGCCGTATTGTCGGCGTTCGCCGAATGGTCAGAGGCGGTGGTGAAGGTCGGGGTTACGACCACGAAGTTCTGGGCCGGAGGATTGCTTGAAATTTCCGCCTTGATTTCTGGTTTGGGCTCGCTGCTCTTCGCGTCGTTGTTCGCGACAAGTGCGACGGCCGTCTTCGGCTGGCTGGCTGTGGCGTTAGTGGTGGTAACAGCAGGAGCCTTGGCGGCAGCTTCCATCACCGCGGGCTGCGGGACAGGCCGCGTGAGGCGAGCGGAATCGTGCAGCTTAACAATGAGCTTGTTGCCCGCGGGCGCGACATCAAAGTCACGCATCGCGGCGAGATCGATTACGACGCGCGTGGCCGGCGGATCATCCTGGTAGTGGGCCGCGCGAACCGTCTTCACGTCATTGCTGTTGACGCTGATCGCGCGATTGTGCCCATCGAGCTGCGAGTTCGGGATGTCAACGACGAGCCGGTCGGGCCCGGTCAGCTTCATGGTTTTCGCCGTGAGGGGACCGGAGCCGGCGATCTCAATGCTGAGACCATCAGCGTTGTGGTCGACCGAGACCTTGCTGATGTGTGCGACCGCGGAAGACATATTGCTGCGGCGGTCAGCCAGCGCGGCAATCTCCCTTGGCGAAGGCAGTGCGGACGGCGCTCCGGAGAGCTCGATCTGTATGCCACCGGTAACGTCGCTCACCTGGGCGTGGGCGCCGGGCATCAGGTTCAGTTCGATGCGCGCAACGTCACTGCCGTTCGGAGAGCGGTAGCTTTGAATCCGGTAAGAACGGACGCCGGGCGCAAAGACCGAATGCAGCTTCGCGTCCTGTTGGGGAAGCGAGACGCCTGCCAGGTCAACCAGCATCAGGGTGTCAGTAGGACGGTATTCGGCATGAGTAAAAGTTCCGCTCGCAAGAATGGTGACCACGCCGGCGTTGTCGTGGCTCTTCACCAGCACGCCCGAAAGTTGCGAGTCAGACGCCGCCGCCATGGAGACGGCGCTCACGCCCAACAAAATGGTTCCCAGCAGTTGTTTCAGCCTCATTTGCTTTGTCTCCCCACGCTGCGCGCAATTGCGTCACAGCACGTGCGCGGCATCCGGCAGGTTCTTCCGGCACAGCCGCAGAAAAATCAGTCCTTGATTATGACCGTGCTCTTTCTTGCTCGACAAAACTCTCAGGGGTACTTCAACAACTTATATGCGCAGCCTCATTTACGACGTCGGGCCGAGCTTCTTTACAACTTCCTTGGCGCTTTCACGTCCCACGGCATCCTTCACGTACTCGCGGAAGATGATCGAGTCGCTGGTGATCTTTTCCACGCTGCCGTTGAACACCTGGTCGTTCTCGCGCAAGGTATAAGTACGACGATTGCTGGTGGAAACCACCGCCATCATCTTGCCGCTGATGTCGCGGACAGTGCCCTGCAGCACCAGCTCAGGGATGGCAAGGCAGCGCTTGCCGCTGGTGCAGCTTGCAGTCGGGGCCACGTTGTTCCGGTCGCGAATGGGGCTCACGAAAGGATCGCGGCGTCCGGCCGCTCCCACCAGGCGCGTGGGACGCTTCTCGGCCGGGGCTTCGGTCTTGGCTTTCTCCGGTTTTGCCGGCTCCGCCTTCGGCTTTTCAACCTTTGGCTTCGCTGCAGCGGGTTGCGCTTGCTTGCTGTTGCTCTTCTTTGCAGCAGCAGAACCTGTGGCAGCTTTCGCCGGCTTAGGCGCGGTCGTCTTCAGATCAGCACCGGGTGTTCCTGTCTTCTGGGTCGCAGCGGTGGGCGCAGGTGTGGGCGCGCCTTTTTTCTGGGCCGCAGCGTTGGGCGCGGCTGTTGGCGTGCTTTTCTTCTGGGCCGCGGGCGAAGTCGCACTTGCCGGTGCGACAGCCTTCGTAGAATTTGGAGCAGGACCGCCTTTGGCATTCGATGCGGATGCTTTTGCGCCAGCCTTCGTTGCACTGTTGCTCGTTGCAGCGGACTTTGCCGGCGAAGGCGCAGCTTTAACTGTGTTCTGGTTGGGCTTGTCTTTGACCGTGCCGGTGGAAATGGCCGGTTTTCCTGCGGTCGCGGAAGCTCCGTTCTTGCTTGTGGCTGCAGGAGTCGGCGAAGCCTTCCCGGCTGCCGGCACACCCTGCGCCTTGGGCGACGGACTTGGCTGGGCTGCGGGTTGACCGGATTTTGTGCCGGCATTCTGCGCACCAGCCGCAAGGCTTATGGTGGTTGCAAGTGCCAGAATCTGAATCAGCTTCATCTTAAGTTCCCCTGTGCTTCGCGCATGCTCCACTTATTTGGCCGGTGCCGCTGTCGCCGGCTGTCCTGGCTTTCCTGGCGTTCCCGCCGGAGGCGCCGGCTCAGCTTCGTGGCTGAAGAATGTTGTCGCCGTGCAGCTTGCGACCACGGTCTCACCAGGCGACCACTGGTACTGGCCCTTCACTTTCGCCGCGCCGGTGTTCTTGGTGTTCGTCATCTGCAAGTTGTCGATATTGACGATCCGCTCCAGCTCGGAAACGCGCTGGAAGAAGTTCAACACCGAATAATAAGGACCGTCGATATCGATCGCGAATGGCACGTCGCTATAAAACTCATGGTTTGCCACCGGCATGGAGGTGTAACGCCGGATCTCAATGCCGGAGGTCGAAGCCGTGTCATGGAGCAGGCGAATGAACTGGTCCGCGTCCTTGTCTTCAGGAACGATCTTTTTCTGGATGTCCATCTGCTGCTGCAGGATCGCCATCTGGCGATTCAGGTCAGCGAGCTTGGGCTCGAACTGGCGCAGCTGCTCGTTTTCGCGCTTCTTATCGTTGATCTTGGCCTTGAGCTGCTCGTTCTGCTGCACCTCAGGGTTCAGATACACGTAGTAGTAAGCCACGCCAACAACCGCCGCGATCAGCAGCATGATTCCCAGCCGCGCCGCAAACGACATTTCATTGAACTTAGCCATAAGAACTGTCCCCGAATGCTTCCGTTACGACTTCGCCTGTACCTTGTTCGACAATGCAATCTCGCAGATCAACTCGAACTTGAATGCCTGCAGTTCCTTGATCTGGGGGTCCTGCGAAGTCTCCTTGATCTCGACCGTCTTGAACGCGTTGGTCTTGCGCAGGTTTGCCATCAGGTCAGCCACCGCATCGGCGCTCAGCGCCATACCCGTGAAGTTGATCGCCTTGCCGTCGCTTGTCATGGCCTCAAGCCAAACCGCATCCGTGCGGTTCACCGTGTCAGCGACCAGGTTCAGCATGTTGACCGGGCCCTTCTGCGCTTCCTTCAGCTCGTCAATCACCTTCACCCGACGCTCGAACTGATCGGCCTTGCGCTTGCTGGCTTCATACTTGGCCTTCACATCCGACAGGCGGTGGTTCTCAGCTTCTGCGCGCGCATATTCAATGTTCAGCCGTTCGGTTTCTTTCTTCACCCACAGGTAGGAGAGAGCCACCGCGACCACCAGACCTGCAACGACAAACAGCGCCAGCACGACCGTGCTGGAGCCTTCTCCGGGAACCGCTACCGTGGATGCCGCACGTCTCCCCTTCGCCTTGCGGGGAACACCGAGCAAGTTAATGCGAATCATAGGTCTTCAAAGCTCCTCAGGGCCAAACCCACCGCCACAGCAAGCTGTCCCGGGTTCTGTTCCAGAATCTCGTTCTCCAGCGAATCAGCCGGTGGCATGATCCTTTGGAAAGGGTTCAAAATCTCCACCGGCAATGAGAACTCCTGGCGCAGAGCCTCAACCAGTCCCGGCACCTTGGAAGACCCGCCGGCAATGTATATCCGCTCAATGTGCTCGCCGGATGCCGTGGCGCGGAAGAAATCGAACGTCTTCTGGATTTCCAGCACAATGATCTCGGTCACCTGTTGCAGGATCGGCTGCTTCGCATCTTCACTCACTGTGCCGACGCGGCGTCCGAGTTTCAGCGCTTCCGCATCGTCAAAGCTCAGGTCGAGTTCCTTCTGCAGTGAGTCGGTGTACTGGTTGCCGCCCACGCTCACGTCGCGGGTAAACAGCGGCGTGGTTCCCTTCACGATATTGATGTTCATCACGCTCGCGCCCAGGTTCAGCAGCGCCACGGTGGAATCATGCGAAGGGTTGTAGTTGTATTCGTAGCAGTTCTGGAGCGCGAATGCGTCAATATCCACCACGGCCGGCGCCTTGCCAGCCAGCGAAAGGACGTTGGTGTAGTTCAGGATCTTGTCTTTCTTCACGGCGACCAGCAGAACGTCCATCTGCGGTCCCATGTCACCCGGGTTCAGGATTTCAAAATCCACGTTCACGTCGGCGATATCGAAAGGAATGTTCTGCGCGGCCTCGGTATTGATGCTCTCCGCGAGCTCAGATTCGCTCATCGGGTTCACCGCGATCTTTTTTACGATCACCGAGTGTCCGCTCACCGAGGTTGCCACGCTTTTCGTCTTGATCTGGTGGGTCGCGAAGATCTTGCTGATCGCGCTGGAGACGTGGCCGGAATCGACGATCATCGAGTCCACCACCACGTCACTGGAAAGCGGTTCCACTCCCAGGTGCGACACCATGATCTCGCCCTTCGAGCGCTTCAGTTCGACGGCCTTGATGCTGCTCGATCCTATGTCCAACCCGACTATCGATTTGCCTGAACCTAAACCAAACATGCTGCCCGCCTTGTCCTTTATCCTGAGTTACCGCCCCGACGCGGCCTTCGCTGCTCTGGGCTTTTTCTTGGCTCCGCCCATGTTCATCGTGCTCTTCTGTTCCATCCACTGGTCCAGAATCGTCTTCTTGAACTTCCAGCGGTTCCCGAGCTTGAAGGCAGGGATCTTCTCTTCGGTCACGTACTTGTACAGCGTGTCAGGACTGACTCCCAGATACTGCGAAGCCTGTCGTATGTTCATCACTTCACGCGAATCTGCCGCCATAAACGTAGCCTTTCCAGGGTGGTTCCAAGCCCCACCTTGGCCTGTAGGGAAATGCTTTGTTTTCTCGGGGGGAAAACTTCAGGTCGATGCGAGTTATAGCTGTACGAAATCCCGAGGTCAATAGGTAAGTTCCGGGTTTTTCCGGTGTTTTTCGGCTCTCTTTAGGGCTAGTACCATTTTTGTACCGGTCAATTACTCAAAATGGTGAGATTACCAGTACAGTGCACCACAAGCTGTTGTGGTGTTAATGCACACGATACGCAAAATCGCCCCTCATGTTACTAAGGGGAACGCTAAAAGTAAGTGTTTTGGCCGAAATCTTAGGGGTTTTGCGGTAACCAGCGGGAATCACGCGCGATTGCTTCGTGAATCGCGGGCACTTGTGAGTGCTGTTTACTCCAGTCGCAGTGCCTGCACCGGCTCGATTCTGCAGGCGCGCAGCGCCGGAACCGCGCTGGCGATCACCGCGGTAATAAGAAGGCTCCCTATCATCACAGCAAACACCATTGGGTCCAGCGAACCCGTCCCGAACAGGATGGACTTGATCATCATGCTGGTGGCGGCACCGCCTCCGATTCCGAGCATCAACCCGAGAAACACAGGGCGGATTCCGTCCGCGAGTACCAGCCGCACCACTTCGCTTCGCTGGGCCCCAAGCGCCATGCGAATGCCGATCTCCGAGGAGCGCTGCGTAACCAGAAAAGACAACACTCCGTACAAACCGACAGCTGCCAGCACCAGCGACAGCGTCGCAAATGCCAGCACGAGCGAGGCGCTGAAGCTCTGGCTGGCAGTGGCTCTTTCCACGATCTGCTGCAACGTGAGAACATGACGGGCCGGCAGCTCAGGATCAATTGCAGGGATCTGCTTCTCGACGGTGTTGGAGAGGTTTGTGGGATCGCCGGCCGTACGAACTACCAGTGTTGCCAAACTATCCATATGCGGGTCGCCGTCCAGGATCGGCCGGTAAATAGTGGCCTTCATCGGCTGACCGATATCGTGAAGCGTATCACCCACCACTCCAATGATCTCGTAGGTTTCTTCCTTTTGACCTTGGAACCCGACCCTCACATGTCTGCCCAAAGGGTTCTCGCCCGGGAAAAACTGCTCGGCAAACTTCTTGCTGATAATGACGTGGAGTGTCCTCCGGAACCGGTCTAGATTCGTGAAGGTTGTGCCACTCAGCACCGGGATGTGGAGCGCGACGAAAAATTCTGGGTCAGCCTGACGAGTCAAGGCATCCTGCTCGAGCATTTTCCCCTGCGATGGATGCTCGGGAATGGTGAACACGCTGTCATAGCCGTGGCCTGCGGCCGGTGCGGTGGAAACCAGTCCTGCCGCCTCTACTCCAGGCAACGCGCGTACGCGCTCAACCAGCGCTTCGTGGAATGCCACAACTTTCTCGGGCCTGTCATACTGCTTTTCGGGAAGGCCATACCGCATCGTCAGGATGTTCTCGCTGGTGCAACCCAGGTCTGACGTTCTCAGGTTGATGAAGCTGCGGAACAACAAGCCGGCAGTTGTCAGAAGCACAACTGTAAGCGCGATTTCACCTGTCAGCAGCAACTTGCGGACCGAGGCGCGAGCGGTGCTTCCGCGGACGGTTCGCGACCACTCGTGTAACGAAACCAGCAGTCCCTTGCCGGTTGAGGAGATTGCGGGTGCTAATCCTGCCAGCAAAGATGTCACGATCACGATTGCCACAGAAAAGGCAATCACCGCCGAGTCACTGTGGATGTCATCTGCCCGGGGCAGGTTCCGCCAGTGAGCACCGAGCCATTGCGTAACTACGACTGAGAGTGTCGCACCAACCGCGCCGCCCACGGCACAGATAGCCAGGCTTTCCGTAACCTGCTCCTGAATCAGCTTCCACCGACTCGCGCCCAGGGCTCCTCGAATCGCTATTTCCCTCCGTCTGGCGGCGGCTCGCGCTACCAACAGGTTAGATAGGTTCAGGCAGGCGATCAGCAACATGCAACCCACCGCTCCCATCAACACAATCAGCGGTGTTTTTACCTCATCCACCACGTCCTCGATCAGTGGCCGGGCAACCACATCGTCTGCCACTAGCAATCCCTGATTTTGCATGTGGATCTGATATTGCAAAGCACTCACTTCTTTGACTGCCGCATCACCGCTCTTCTCAGTGCGCAACCGGGCGATCACGTGAGTCTGATGAATGTCATGCTGGCGCCACTCTTCCGGCGTAAAAGCCGATCCGTAAGGAATCCAAACCTTCACATCCGGCCCAGGGTAGGAGAACTGCTTCGGTAGCACACCGACCACCGTTGCAGGTCGCGAATCCACCCGGATCTGCCTTCCGACGATGCTCCGGTCACCCGCGTATCTACTCTGGAACAGAGACCAGGAAAGCATGACAACGTTCTCGGCGCCGGGCCGGTCTTCATCCGCGGTGAATGTCCTTCCTATCACCGGGTGAACACCAAGTACGGCGAAGAAATTCGAGGACCCCGCGGCGCCTCCCACCACCTCCGGAAACTCGCGGCCATCGTTGCTGATCTGGCCTGCCCACCAGCGCCACGCGGCAATGTCTTGAAAGCCGTGAGTCTGTTCATGCCAGTCAATAAAGTCCGCCGGTGAGGCTTCGTTGTAAGGGGATTTTGTGTTCCTGAACTGCTCGTACAACATAACCAGCTTGTCAGGATCGCGAAATGGCAACGGCCGCAGCAGTACAGAGCGAACAATCGTAAACAGTGACGTAGTGGCGCCGATCCCGAGCGCCATGACCACGATCGCCGTCACCGAAAATCCAGGTGTGCGCGTGAGCGTGCGCGCTCCGTACCTCAGGTCACGCCCGATGCCTTCCAGCCAGTTCCAGCTCCACTGCGAATGGGTCTGCTCTTCCACCACGGATCGATTCCCGAAAGCTTTCAGGGCGTCCAGGCGCGCTCCCTCGGGGCTCAGTCCCCGGCGGACGTTTTCTGCGATCAGTTGCTCCAGGTGAAACAGCATTTCGCTGCTCAGGCGCTGCTTCTCTTGGTCTCGACGCAAGAGCATGCGAACCGCAATGCGAACTCTGTCCAACCAGCGCATCACTGCCATCACAAATCTCCTGACGCCATCGATCGCCGTCAACAGTCGTAGTCCCAGTACGCCGAAGCCCGGCTATTCGATCCGCAGCGCCTGCACCGGCTCGATCCTGCAAGCGCGTAATGCCGGAATCGCGCTGGCGATCACGGCTGTAAAAAGAAGGCTCCCAATCATGGCAGCGAATACGACTGGGTCCAGCGGACGCGTCCCGAACAGGATCGACTTGATCATCATGCCTGCCGCCGCTCCTCCGGCCAGTCCCAGCAACAAGCCGGCGATCACCGGGCGCATTCCATCCAGCACAACCAGGCGCAACACCTCTGATCTCTGAGCGCCCAGCGCCATACGGATTCCAATCTCGGCTGCTCTTTGCGTCACAAGGAAAGAAAGAACACCGTACAGACCAACAGCCGCCAGGAGAAGTGACAACAATGCGAACGCCAGCACCAGCGATGCACTGAAGCTCTGGCTGGCCGTCGATTTCCCCAGCACCTGCTCCATGGTCATCACGTCGTAAACCGGTAAGTCGGCGTCCAGCGCGGATACCTGCTTTTGCACCGGCATCGCCATGGCGAGCGGCTCCTGTGCCGTTCGTACAATGAGCGTTGCCATGCTGTCTACCCGAGGATCGCCCGTGAAAATGGAGCGGTAAATCATTGGGCGAACTGCCTGACCAACCCGGAACAGGGTATCGCCGACGACTCCCACGATCTCATAGGTCTCCGGCTTGTTACTGTCGAAGGGGATTCTCACGTGCTTGCCGACGGGATTCTCGCCCGGGAAAAACTGGTCAGCAAACTTTTTGCTGATAAGCACTCGCATGGTCCTGCCGAGCCGGTCCTGCTCGTCAAAAAAGTGCCCACTTAAAAGCGGGATGCCGATCGCCTTGAAGTAACCCGGATCGGCCATGCGAGTAATCGCATCTTGTGCCAGAACCGGTCCTTGCTGGGGATGTTCAGGAATCGTGAAGACGTTATCTCCACCATAGCCATCACCCGGCGCCACCGATACCAGCCCCGCCGCAACCACACCCGGCAGCGTACGGACGCGTTGCAACAGTCCCTCATGGAATGCCAGTACTTTCCCCGGTTTGTCATACTGCTTTTCGGGAAGGCCATACTTGATGGTAAGAACTTTGTCCGTGCTGCACCCTAGATCAGAGCTCTTCAAATGAATAAAGCTCCGGAAGAGCAGCCCGGCCGAAACCAGCAGCACCACCGTAAGCGCGATTTCGCCCCCGAGAAGCACCTGCCTCAGCGCTGCGCGTTGTTTGCTCCCCTGCACAGACCGCGAGGAATCATGCAGTGAAGTCAGCAGATCCTTGCCTGTGCTGAAGATTGCGGGTATCAGGCCGGCCAGCAAGGCTGAAGCGAAAACTATAAGGGTTGAAAACGCGAGTACTGTCCCATCCAGCCGTATCGCTTCCGACCGCGGCAACTCCTGCCAGTGCCGCACCAGCCAGTCTGTAGCAGAAATCGAGAGGAATACGCCCAGCGCGCCTCCTGCCAGGCAGATGAGAAGCCCCTCAATCAGTTGCTCCAGAACAAGTCTCCACCGGCTGCCTCCGAGCGCGCCGCGAATGGCAACTTCCTTCCGCCGCGCCGCTCCTCGAGCCACGAGAAGATTGGAGACGTTCAGGCACCCAATCAGCAGCATGCATCCAACAGCGCCCATCAGCACCAGCAGAGGTCTCTTTGCATCTTCCACAACATCATCGATCATCGGGCGCGACAAAGCGTCTTCGGCAACCGGCCGTCCCGGATTCTGTTGATGGATCTGGTATTGGAGCGCGCTCACCTCGGCAACAGCAGCTGCAAGGTTCTGCTGAGCCTTCCTGCGTGCAACCACCAGGCTCTGGTGCATGTCATGGAGGTTGGCCTCTTCCGGCGTCATCGTTGAGTAGTACGGAACCCACAACTTCACAGTTGAATCCGGATAAGCGAAGCTTGGCGGCAGTACGCCCACGACCGTGTAAGGCTTGGAATCTATTCTTATCTGTTTGCCGACGATGCTTCTGTCGCCCGAATAGCGACTCTGAAACAGCGTCCAGGTGAGCATTACTACGTTGTTTGCGCCCGCCCTGTCTTCCTCCGGAGTGAACGCCCGCCCAAGTGCAGGTTCAACTCCCAGAACAGAAAAGAGGTTCCACGAGCCTGCGGCGGCCACAACCATTTCCGGCAATTCGCCACGATCGCTGCTGAGATTGCCCCCCCAGTTCCGCCATGCTGCCATATCCTCAAATCCATGGGTTTGCTGCCGCCAATCGCGGAAATCCGCCGGAGCGACCACGTTGTATGGGCTTGAACTTGGGCTTTGTCGAAAATGCTCGTACAGCATCACGAGCTGACCTGGATCTTTGAATGGGAGTGGCTTCAGCAGTACAGAACGAACGATAGTGAACAATGAAGTTGTAGCGCCGATCCCAAGAGCCATTACCAGGATGGCCGTAACCGCGAATCCAGGCGCCCGGCGAAGCGTACGCGCTCCATACCGGAGATTTCTCCAGATTCCTTCGACTCCACTCCAGCTCCACATGGATCGCG
>DATAEJ010000236.1:0-13038 GCA_036258095.1 Candidatus Angelobacter sp.
TTCTTGCGGTCCAGATCCACCCTCGCCAGTTCCAGTGTGGCCAGCTGAGACTTGTAGGTAGCCTCCTGGTTGTTCACCGCCGCTTCCTGCCTTTGCGGATCGATTTCCAGAATCGGCGTGCCCGCCGAGACGTGCTGCCCGGAACGCGCGAAAATCTTTGTAACGTCGCCTTCCACCTGCGGCTGCAGGATGGCAGCATTCCATGACCGCAACGTCGCCAGATAATCAGTGGACTGCGGCACCATCTTTGCTTCCGCTGTGATCACCTTCACCGGCAAGGCCTGCGGTCCGGCCGGCTTGCCGGCAGCTGCGTCGCTACTGCAACCTGATAGCACGCCCGCAGCCATGGCCAGCATGCAAAAGGTAGTCAGGAACTTTTTACTGAAAAAAGGCATGGGGATTTAACTCTTTCATTCTTCAGGCGATTGGATTTGCTCCATCGCGCTCTGGATTCACTGCTTGTTACGACCATTTCGATCGCGTGACGCTTGAATTGGTGACTTACAATGCGTGCGTAACCTTGCGCTGCGACTCCCGCCAACTTGGGCCTGCCACTCTGGATACCGCAGGTGCTCCTCCTTATTACTATTACTACGACGAGCGAAGAGCCAAGGTTTCGACCGGACATTTACTTCTTCCTTTTTAGACGGGCCACGCTTCAGGAAGCATCGGCTACCGGAGATCTAAATTCCTTGCGGATCGTCGCTAACTGACTGGCTTCAGGGAGCTTTTCGAGCCACGCATTCAATGCCTCCAGGGCAGAGGATTCGCCATATTTTCGCTATTGCATGATACGCGAGAGCGGCAGGAGCGGTCAAGGTCGAAGAGAATGGCGACTGCCGACTTTGAGCTTATGGCCAGGTGCTATGGTGATTGCCAAGGGTAAGGTCGACCCTCGCAATTTACGTCTGGTCCGACTGAAAACATTAAATTCAGGGGTTGACATGGGCCACGTGACGTCATAAAGTGGCAGCATAGTACATGTCCTTTTGGACATGTACCAAGTTTAAAAAACAAAGCTCGCCCAAGTACCCTCCCCAACAATTCCCCCTTAACAGTTTCTTCTACGGACAGCCCTATAGGGCCCGGAGGTTGACGGTGAGAATGACTGCTCGTTTCGGCATACTGATTTTAATTGCTCTTGCTCTATTAACCGGCTGCGGTGGCGGAGGTGGCAGCACAACTCAACCCAATCCTACGCCGACACCTGCCCCTTCAGCGAGTCCGACGCCTTCACCTTCCCCAACTCCTACTCCTGTTCCTTCGCCAACTCCAACTCCGACCCCAACTCCGACTCCGCCTCCGGCTATTCTGACGAACTTGCAGGTGGCACCCGGCTCTGTTGCAATCGGCGCAGGCTTGAAACAGCAGTTCAACGCGACGGGAACGTTTTCCGATGGCAGCAGCAAGGATATGACTTCATTGGTGACATGGAGTTCGTCGGATGCCGCGATTGCCTCCATCGACGGAAACGGCCTGGCCGCCGGCGTTCTCAGCGGTTCCGTGACGATTACCGCAAAGTCGGGGAGCGTTCAGGGAACGGCAAGTCTGTCCGTTACTGTGGCCGCCGCTAATTTGACGTCGATCAGCGTCACTCCCGCAGCATCTTCCATTCCGGTGAACACCACTCAGCAGTTTGTAGCGACGGGCAGTTACAGCGACGGCAGCAGCCGAGATCTGAGCGCGCTGGTGACATGGGCGTCGTCCGCCACTGCTGTCGCCACCATTGACGTAAACGGAGTCGCGAGCGGCGTGGCAGCGGGACCAGCTACGATTTCCGCAACTCTCGGATCGGTGAGCGGTTCAACTGCGCTAACCGTCACCACGCCGGTGATTTCATTCATCACCGTGAGTCCTGACGGACTGACTCTGGGCGCCGGCATCAAGCAGCAATACACAGCGACCGCCACGTACAGTGACGGCTCGTCTCAGGATCTTTCCAACGGTGTCACGTGGAGTTCATCCGACAACACGATAGCCACTCTCAACGGCGCGGGCCTGTTAACCACGGTGGCGCCCGGAACGATTACGATTACGGCTACACTCGGGAGCGTCAGCGATACAGCCACATTGACCGTGGTTCCCGCTCAGCTTCTCTCAATCTCACTGACACCGGCGACTCCTTCCATCGCCCTGGGAACCGCCGAGCAATTCACCGCCACCGGAATCTTCGATGATGGCAGCACGCAACAGCTCTCGTCCGTGACCTGGTCTTCTTCGAACATCAACGTAGCTTCCGTCAACACATTGGGTGAAGCCATCAGCACTGGAACGGGAACGGTTACAATCACAGCGACTTCAGGTTCCATCAGTGGATCGACTTCGCTTACCGTGACCAGCGCTGCCCTGGTCTCCATTGCTGTCACTCCAAACCCCGTCAGCATGGCTATCGGGACCACGCAACAGTTCACGGCAACGGGAACTTTCAGCGATGGTACTACTCAGGACGTGACTGCATCCGTTCTGTGGAGTTCTTCCAGCCCCACGGTGGCGAGCGTTAACAATCAGGGTCTGGCCGCCAGCGCCGCCGTCGGAACGAGCACCATGACTGCAACATTCGGCTCCGTGAGCGGCTCAGCCTCCCTCACGGTTTCCAGTGCACACCTGGTCGGCATTAGTATCAGCCCTGCCAATCCTACAATTCAGCGGCACACGCTGATCAGATTTGCGGCGAGCGGAACGTTCAGCGATGGCAGTGTTGCCTCCAACCTGAGCGGCCTGGCATGGAAGTCGAACCACCCGAACATTGTTTCCATACGCTCCACTGGGGTGGCCAACGGCAAGAAGTTAGGATCGGTTACCATCAGCGCCAGTGCTTCCGGGGTTTCCGGCTCAACCACTCTCACGGTCAGCAACGCCACGTTGAGTTCCATCGCGATCACGCCGGTGAATCCAGCAGTGACGCTGGGCAGCACGCAACAGTTCACCGCAACGGCTACGTTCAGTGATGCGAGCACACAGGACGTCACGCTCAGCACTCACTGGAGTTCGTCCGCAGCAGGTGTGGCAACCATCGCGAACGGAACGGGCGCGGCCGGCCTGGCAACTACGGTTGGCACGGGCAGCACCGCAATCGGCGCAAACTCCGGAGGCATCATTGCACCGTCAACCACTTTGACGGTGAAGTAGAGTTGGAGCGAGCGCTACTCTTTCTCAGGCAGCTGCCAGGAGTCCCTGGCAGCTGCCGAGGAAAGGACATGTGAGAAGATCCCGCCGGGCGCAACTGTTGCGGAGACTGAGAAGCACAAGAAAGCGGAAAAACGGTGGTGGCGAGCATCACTGGCGCGCGTTGCAAGCGCTGGGCGGGCCTCATCGAGAATTGCTGGAGAAAATCGCTCACAGGTAATCACTGCCTCTTCACGGAGTTCCGGCCCTGCTCAGAAGCACGATTTCCTGTATCTCAAGCAGCGCTCAGTATTTTGAGCGGTGGTGCAACCGATACGGAACCGTCACGGCATCCCAGCCAACATAGACAAACTTGACCCACTCCAAAAGGAAAACCCCATCTCATCGCTGAGCAGGCTCAAGTCGCAAGCGCTGGAGCCGAAGCGCGAGGCAGAAGGCGCCCATGGCAAAACCGGCCCGAGATCAGCATTCACTTCGTAGCCAGGAACTTCGAACACACAACCACCAAGGAGACGCTCTTCGGCTGGGGATGAACTGGACCGAAGAAGATCTTTCCAAGCCGCAGGTGCTGGTGGAAAGCGCCTGGGGGATGGGACACCCTGGAACCTTTCATTTCGAGCCGCTGATTACCGAAGTCAACAACGGAGTCTTTGAAGCAGGTGGCAAACCTGGTGTTTTCACCGTGAGTGACATATGCGATGGCGTGGTGCAGGCCACTGCGGGCATGAGTTACTCGCTCGTCTCGCGAGATGTGATTGCTGCGATGGTAGAGATTCATGCACTCGGGCATCCGCATGATGGAATGGTGCTGATCTCAGGCAATGACAAATCCGTCCCCGCGCACCTGCTTGCGATCGCCCGCTGCAATCTTCCTTCGATTTTGCTCCCCGGCGGTACCCAACTTAACGCACCCGATTACGTAACATCAGACCTGACATGGGAAATCGGGATGTCGGTTGAGCGGAACCAGACTTCTCGAGAAGAGTTGGAATCGCGCCAGCGAACGTCATGCCCCACATGCGGCGCATGCCAATTCATGGGCAGCGCAAGCACGGGACAGGTGATGGCCGAAGCCCTTGGACTTGCATTGCCAGGGTCAGCCCTTACCCCGTCTTTCCTGACCAAACACTTGCGATATGCACGAGCCACCGGCAAACAGATCGTGCAGCTGATCAAGCAGGACATCCGCCCCCGCAACATTCTGACGCGAGAAGCATTCGAAAACGCCATTGTGGTGCACGCCGCCACCGGCGGGTCCACCAATGCACTGATTCACCTGCCGGCAATCGCCTATGAAGCGGGTGTCGACATCACGATTGACGATTTTGACCGCATCCATCGCCAGATTCCCGTGCTTGCCAACGTGAAGTCAACGGGGCGGTATCCGGTGGAATACTTCTGGTATGCCGGTGGGGTACCGCGGTTGATGCTCGAGTTGCGAGACGTTCTGCATCTTGACTGTCTCACCGTGACCGGCAAGACCCTGGGAGAAAATCTAGTCGAGATTGAGAAGAGCCCACTTTTCAATGAACGCCTAGGCTACCTGCGGAATTACAAAATTGCCCGCGACGAAATCATCCGACCCCGCTCAGACCCGTTCGGTAAAGACGGAGGCATTGCGATTCTGCGCGGCAACATTGCTCCCGGCGGAGCGATTATCAAGGCTTTTTCTGTGCCAAAGGAAATGCATGTTCACACCGGCCCAGCCCGGGTGTTTGAGACTGAAGACGAAGCCCTGGACTCACTGATCGGGCGCCGCGGCGCGAAGAAAGTGGCTCCGGGGGAGGTGGTGGTTATCCGCTACGAGGGCCCACGCGCCAACGGAATGCCGGAAATGTATTTTGCATCGGCAATCATTGCTGCCGATCCGGCGCTCAATCACACGACCGCTCTCATCACTGACGGGCGCTATTCGGGCGCAATGAAGGGGCCGTGCATTGGGCATGTCACGCCGGAAGCGATCGACGGCGGTCCAATCGCCCTGGTTGAAGAAAATGACCTTATCGAAATCAACATCCCAGAGCGTCACCTTGGGATTGTGGGCGTGGGGAAAAAACAAATGGCACCCCTCGAAGTGGAGCGGACACTCGGCGAACGCCGACGGCGCTGGGCCCCTCCACCATTCCGCCACACGCGGGGAATCTTGTCACTCTATTCGCGAGTGGCAGCCGGTTCTTCGCAGGGTGCGTTAATGACGCCGCATGATGGAGCGAAGCCAGAAGCGGTCCCGGAAGCAGCGCACCCCGTAAGCCACAACGAAAATGCCCATCTTGAACTTGCCGAAAGAAAGCGCGCGTAGATTTTGAGGAGCGGAAGCATGAGCGCGAATCGCAAACCCAGGGTGGTTATCGCCGATTATGACTATGGCGATGTCGACATCGAACGGTCCATCGTTACCGCTGCCGGGTTCGAACTGGTGGCGGCGCAAGCGAAAAGTGAAGATGAGGTCATTGCAGTGGCTTCAGACGCCGATGCGGTGCTGACTCAATACGCGGAGGTCGGTAAGCGTGCGATAGACAGCTTTAAGAGGTGCAAGATCATTGCCCGTTATGGGATTGGCGTGGACATAGTGGATGTTGACGAGGCGACACGCCGGAACATAGTGGTAACCAATGTGCCAAATGACTGGTGCATGAACGAAGTGGCAGATCATGCCGTCGCGCTGCTGTTGGCTCTGGCCAGAAAACTCCCCCAGTATGACCGCGCCACTCGAGAAGGCGAGTGGGAATGGCAAACCGGGCGACCTATTCAGCGATTGCAGGAGGGCACAGTCGGTCTGTTTTCCTTCGGCGCAATCGCCAGGGAAGTTGCCCGTCGCATGAAAGGATTCGGGGTAAAAGCCGTAATCGCCTGCGATCCGTACGCAGACAAGAAAGATGCCGCCGCAGAAGGCGTCCCGCTCGTCTCATTCGAGGAGTTGCTGGCGCGCTCCGACTACCTGGTGATTCAGGCTCCATTAACGAAAGAAACACGCGGCAGATTCGGCGAGGCAGAACTCCGGCGCATGAAAAAGGGCGCCATTCTGGTGAACACTGCGCGCGGGCCGATCGTGAAAGATGAGGACTTATATCGAGTGTTGAGTGATGGCTGGCTCGCCGGAGCCGGCCTGGATGACATCGAGGAGGAACCTGCGAAGCGGGCAAACTGGAAACCAGTGGACCCGCTGTTCCGCCTGGAGAACGTAATTATTACTCCTCATGCTGCTTATTACTCCGAACAATCGATTCAGATCGTTCGTCGGTTTGCATCCGAGGAAGCGGTACGTGTCCTGAAAGGGGAGGCGCCTCTCTCCCCCGTGAACAAGGTCGCCATGCCAATCGGCATTGCTGCTTGATCAACCGAGGAACCCGGGCATGGTGGCCAATCCACAGCCCCCAGATTTCGGAGACTAGTCCATGCAAGCTCTGGCCGTATTTCCTTCCAAACGACATCTTGGAGTTGTCGAGCTCCCCAGACCGAAGCTGCAGCGCGGGAGTGACGTGTTGCTCCGAGTGCGTGAGGTAGGTCTGTGTGGGACTGACAGGGAGATCGTTGCATTTGAACACGGCAGCCCGCCTGCCGGATCAGATCATTTGGTTCTCGGACACGAATCACTCGCGGAAGTGGTCGAGGTCGGAGGCGAAGTACGTGGTCTAGGGCCAGGTGATCTGGTAGTGGCAATCGTGCGCAGGCCGTGCGACCACCCCGAATGCCGCCCCTGCAGGGCCGGCCGCTCGGATTTTTGCATCACCGGCGACTTCATTGAACGCGGAATCAAGCAGGCGGACGGCTTTTTGACGGAGTACGTGCTAGATGACCAGGAATATCTCGTAAGAGTCCCGAAAGCCCTGGCCGATGTTGCCGTCCTGATCGAACCACTAACAGTGGTTGCAAAAGCCGGTTCTCAGTCACGGACAATCTTTGACAGGCTTCCCTATGAGCCAGGATCCCAGCACGGTTTGGTTGTTGGAGCTGGTCCTGTAGGTCTTCTTGGAGCCATGGTTCTAGCGGCAAACGGATACGAAACGGTGGTCTATTCGAGAGAACCTGAAGGCGGAGAAAAGGGGACTCTGGTGCAATCACTAGGCGGGACATATATCTCCGCTGCTTCACAGCCGATCGAAAGCCTCGTGGAAAGAACCGGAGAATTCGATCTCATTCTTGAAGCGGTTGGATTTGCACCCGTAATGATGGCAGCAGCCCGCTCGCTTGGTCCGAATGGTGTGATGGCCCTGACCGGAATACCCGCGGAAGGAGCAGCGGCGGAAATCAGTGTTGGACGTTCCCTGCGCGACCTGGTGCTCAGGAACCAGGTAGTTTTCGGCACCGTGAATGCCGGTCGCAGGGACTACATGGCGGCTATTCAGCTACTCGAGCAGTTCATGATTCTGTTTCCCGAGAGCGTTCGCAAGCTCATCACGCGTCGCATCCCGCTCGGGGAGGCATCGAGAGTGCTCCTGGATGGCGGCGGAATCAAGAACGTGGTGCAGCTGAATCTTCGAGCTGCCTGATCAGGTGAATCATGGCTCAACTAGCCACGCAAGTTCCGAATCCTTCCGTTGCAACAACAGAGTGGACCGACGTGTCCGTCCCCGTCTATGACGGCATGGTCCACTTCCCCGACGATCCTCCGATCGAGATCGATGCCATTATGCACCTGGAGCGCGGTGACATGTGCACGGTTTCGGCGCTTAAAATGGGCACTCACACCGGAACTCACATCGACGCGCCAAATCACTTCCTGCGTGGCGCTTCCGGGGCAGACGCCGTTCGCCTGGAAAACCTGATCGGACCGGCGCGGGTGATCGAAATCGAGCACAAGAGCAGCGTCACAGAGCCTGAGCTTCGCAGGCACAATTTAAGGGTTTCCGAACGTCTTCTGTTCAAGACGCTGAACTCGAAACGATGCTGGAACAGCCCGGAATTCGTCAGCGACTACGTATCGATTGCAGAAGACGCCGCGAAGTATCTGGCTGACCTGAAGACCCTGGCGATTGGAATCGACTACCTGTCAGCGGGCAGCCCTGAGGTACATCGAACCCTGCTCGGAGCAGGTGTGGTTATTATCGAGGGCCTGAACCTCTCTGCCGTCAATCCCGGGCTGTACGACTTGCTCTGCCTTCCCCTCAGGATAAGCGGAGGCGATGGCGCTCCAGCCCGTGCGTTGCTGAGACCGTCTGCGTCAGACCATGTGCCACACACTGCGCGGGAAGTATTCAACGCCCACCGGATGCAAAAGTACGAACCTGTCTTGCGCGGAGTTCACGGAACGTATCTTTTCGACATTGAGAAGGTGGGATGCTGGTTTCTCGCAGTGGATGACGGTGCTATCAACATCGAGGAAACCAGGCGCGATGCCGACTGCACAATCGGCTGTGACGAGCCGGATTTCGTTGAAATTGTGGAAGGCCGGCGAAACCTGCTCACGGCGCGCATGCAGGGGAGGGTATTCATTTCCGGCGATCTTGCACTCGCCCAGAAGTTCCACGGTCTGGTGAGCGCGATGATCGAAGAAAAACGAGGTGCAGTATGAGAGCTAAGCCAGTCAGCGCACTGGAAGGCGACACTTTCGTCGTCAGCGACCGCAGGGGCGACATTGCCACTAACCCCGACGAGGCGCATGGCTTGTTCCAGGGCGACACACGTTTTCTCTCGCGCTGGATCCTGACGGTGGACGGAAAGAATCCCAACTCGCTCTCCACCGACGACGTGAGTTACTTCTCGTCGCAGTTCTTCCTGGTCCCAGGTACGGGAACCATCTACGTGGATTCTCCATTGTCAATCGTGCGCCAGCGTGCCGTAGGCGGGGGCTTTCACGAAGATATCAAGATTGTGAATCACAAGTCGAAACCGATTGACCTGGATGTAAGGATTGAGGCGGATGCTGATTTCGCCGACCTCTTTCAAGTGAAGGACGCAGAGTTCGACCGCAGAGGCAAGTTCTACCGTCGCGTGGAAGGAAACCGGCTCATTCTCGGATACCAGAGGGAGCGTTTTCTTCGTGAAACTCAAATCAGTTCCAGAGCGCCGGCCGAGATTGACGAAAGAGGATTTCGGTTCAAGGTCCACCTGGAACCTCATGGCGAGTGGTCCACTGAGATGAATGTGCTTGTTTCTGCCGATGGTACGGAGGGGCTAAAACCCAAGGTCAAGTACCGGGATGTGCACGACGTGCCAACCCCAAACATCGGGATGAGCCTACAGAGCTGGATCAACAGCGCACCACAACTGCGTTCTTCATGGCCGGACTTTGAGCGCATCTATGAACGCTCCCTGGTCGATCTGGCGGCCCTGCGTTTCTTTTCGCGATTTGCGCCGGGGGAAGCTCTTCCGGCCGCCGGCCTGCCATGGTTCATGGCACTGTTCGGGCGAGACAGCATCTTTACCAGCTACCAGGCCTTACCATTCCTGCCGGAACTGGCCGCCTCAACGCTGCGAGTTCTGGCGGTGCGCCAGGGCACGCGCCGTGACGATTTTCGCGAGGAAGAGCCGGGAAAAATCCTGCATGAAGTCCGCACCGGCGAGATGACAGCCTTCGAGGAGCGCCCGCACTCGCCGTACTTCGGATCCGCGGATGCAACTCCGCTGTTCCTGGTCCTGCTGGATGAGTTCGAGCGTTGGACCGGGAGGGACGATCTGGTTCGGAAGTTCGAAGGCGAGGCCAGGGCAGCGCTGCGCTGGATCGATCAATATGGAGATCGGGACGGTGATGGCTACGTCGAGTACGAGCGCCGGAACAAAAAGACCGGAATTGAGAACCAGTGCTGGAAAGACTCGTGGGACTCCATTCTCTTTTCCGATGGAACACTGGCGCCGAAGCCGATCGCAACCTGCGAAATCCAGGGATATGTGTATGACGCGAAGCGGCGTTGTGCACGACTGGCCCGGGACTTCTGGAAAGACCCCCAGACTGCCGAGCGGCTGACGCAAGAAGCCGCTGAGCTCAAACGTAAGTTCAATAAGGACTTTTGGATTCCTGAGAAGCAGTTCTTTGCTCTGGCTCTGGATGGGAAGAAACGCAAAGTCGATTCATTGACTTCGAATCTTGGGCATCTGCTCTGGAGCGGAATCGTCGAGGACGACAAGGCGGCAGCGTGTGCGCGTCACCTGGTGGGCCCGGCATTATTCAGCGGCTGGGGTGTCCGCACAATGGCGCTTGGCGAGGGCGGTTATAACCCCATCGGCTATCACGTTGGTACCGTGTGGCCCTTCGATAATTCGTTTGTTGCACAAGGCTTGAGAGACTACGGCTTTCAGGACGAAGCAGCCATGATTGCGCTCGGAAATCTGGAAGCTGCCAGGTTCTTTGATTATCGACTTCCTGAAGCCTTTGCCGGTTATCCGAGAGAAGAGACGAATTTCCCGGTCGAGTATCCAACGGCCTGCAGTCCGCAGGCATGGTCCGCCGGCGCTCCACTCTTATTCCTACGCTCCATGCTCGGACTAGAACCAGTGAAAGGAAAGTTGCTGGTGGATCCCGCCGTTCCGAAGCAGATTCAATGGCTCGAATTATTGGGAATCCCCGGCCGGTGGGGACGAGCGGATGCATTTGCACGCGGGCTGCTGGACATATCGGCGAAAGCCGAAGCTACCGAGCAGCACATAGCGGTAAACCGGGCGGCATAGAAACAGGATGAGTTACGGCGCTGATGTAAGGGAGGAAGTATGGGCGCTCTGATTGAAGATTACGGGATCATAGGAGATTGCGAGACAGTAGCCCTTGTGGGCCGGAACGGCTCCATCGACTGGTTGTGCCTGCCCCGTTTCGACTCCGATGCCTGTTTTGCGGGACTCCTGGGGACACCCACGAATGGCCGATGGCTACTTGCTCCTGCTTCCGCGATAAAGAAGACAACCCGCAAATACCGGGATCATACGCTCATTCTGGAGACTCGATTCGAGACTGCGGAGGGCGCGGTGACCGTGATGGACTTCATGCGTCCCCGGAGCGGCAACTCGTTGGATCCTTCGAGCGGCGACGCGGACCTGATCCGTGTCGTGCAAGGAGAAAGTGGGCAGGTGCGCATGAACATGGAACTCACCATCCGGTTCGACTACGGGCTCTCGGTCCCGTGGATCAGTTCGGTGGGAGAAGGCCTGTTACACGCTATCGTCGGTCCACACCTGATGGTGATCAACGGGGGTACCGCTCTCACTCACTCCAACGGCGTCGTGAAAGCCGACTTCACAGTTAGCGCCGGTCAGACGATGCCCTTCGTGATCGTGCACAGTCCCTCTCACTATCCTGCGCCTTTGCCTGTAAGTGCGAGCGCGGCTCTGGCACAGACCGAGCGCTTCTGGCTGGACTGGATCAAGCCCTTCAGCTACAAGGGGCCCGCGCGCGATGCGGTAGAGCGGTCGCTGATTGTCCTCAAGGCGCTCACATACCTGCCGACGGGCGGAATTGTTGCTGCACCAACAACTTCGCTGCCGGAGGAAATCGGTGGCGAGCGGAACTGGGATTATCGTTATTGCTGGTTGCGCGATGCGACATTTACTCTCCTGGCCTTCATGAACGCGGGGTTTCAGAGCGAGGCCGACGCGTGGCGCGACTGGTTGTTGCGTGCCGTTGCCGGAAAAGCGTCACAAGATCAAATCATGTATGGCATTGCAGGCGAACGACGCCTCCACGAATGGGAGGTGTCATGGTTGCCAGGCTACGAGAACTCACGGCCAGTACGTGTCGGTAACGCCGCTGCGACCCAGCTCCAGCTGGATGTCTATGGAGAGGTTGCGGATGCAATGCATCAGTCGAGAAAAAATGCGACGAGTGTGCCGGAGCAGAGTGCTGCAATCGAACGAGACTGGATCTCGCATCTGGAAAAGATCTGGATGGAGCCCGATGAGGGCATCTGGGAAGTGCGTGGAGAACGACAGCAGTTCACACACTCCAAAGTAATGGCGTGGGTGGCCGTGGACCGCGCAATCAAGGACTTTGAACATTTCAAGCTTGCCGGCCCCCTCCATCATTGGCGAGCGTTGCGCGACCAGATCCACGAACATGTCTGCCAGCATGGATTCAATCCCAGCGCGGGTAGCTTTGTTCAGAGTTATGGATCAACAGCCCTGGATGCTAGCCTCCTGCTCATTCCGCTGGTCGGCTTCCTGCCTGCGTCGGACCCGCGCGTGGTCGCAACGGTGGAGGCCATTGAACGCAAACTGGTGGTCGACGGGTTCGTTCTGCGTTATGACCTGGAAAAATCCGATGATGGGCTTGCCGGGCACGAAGCAACGTTTCTCCTGTGCAGCTTCTGGCTGGTGGATTGCCTGATCATGCTGGGCAGGCGTGATGACGCCCTGAATCTGTTTAACAGGCTGCTGAATGTACGGAACGACCTGGGTCTGCTGGCCGAGGAATACGACCCAATTTCTGGCAGGCAGTTAGGAAATTTTCCGCAAGCATTCTCACACATTGGACTTGTCAACTCAGCTGTGAATCTGAGCCGTGCCATCGCACCCGTAAGCCAGCGCACTGACACCGAGCCCAGCGAGATCGCTGCATAATAAAGGTCAACCGAAACTCGCAACCGCGGAACCGGAGGTGGCGCGATGCCGCTGAGAGTTCCTTCCAAAGAAGGACGACGCTGGGATTTGATCAGCCTGGGAGAGGTAATGCTGCGCTTCGACCCGGGCGACTATCGCGTCTCGACCGCCCGGACTTTCCATGTATCTGAAGGCGGCGGCGAATACAACGTGGCGCGCGGCCTGAAGCGCTGCTTCGGACTGGATTCAGCGATCATTACGGCATTTGCTGACAACCCCATCGGACGCCTTCTTCAGGACCTCATTTACCAGGGAGGCGTGGATCAGAGCTTGATTCGCTGGGTCGAGTACGACGGCATTGGCCGCAAGACGCGAAATGGATTGAATTTCACCGAACGGGGTTTTGGCATCCGGCCGGCACTGGGATGCTCGGACCGCGGCCACACGGCA
>DATAEJ010000237.1:0-4255 GCA_036258095.1 Candidatus Angelobacter sp.
GAACCCGGCGGCGTGTGTTTGATGGTCATCCAGATCAGCCAGGCGCCGTTGAGTACAAACAAGAGTGCGGCAGGGATAAAGAATTGCCGGACGGGCCAGCGGGCGACAAAAGCGGCCCAGAGAACGGCGCCGACGATCAGGAGATCGATCAGCACGTAGGTGAGCATGATTTGCGTGCGGGACAAAAATTACCTCAGCGGCTAAAGCCGCGAATTTCCGGAACTTACCGCCTAGCCAAAACCCAGCTGTGCCGCCCCCTGAAGGGGGCTCTTATTCTTGCGGTGCTCTCCCCGGGGCTTACGCCCCGGGCTCGCACAATTTCGCCCTTCGGGCTCAAGCATCTATCGTGCTTGGAAGTATGTATCTCAAAATCCCATGATGTTGTAGCCGCAGTCGACGTAAATCGTTTCGCCGGTGATGCCGGAACCCAGGTCAGAGCAGAGGAAGAGGGCGGTATCGCCGACCTCCTTTACTTCCACGTTGCGCTTCAGCGGGGCGTGTTCGGCGTGGTTCTTGAGCATGGTGCTGAAGTCGCCGACGCCGCGGGCGGCGAGCGTTTTAATCGGACCAGCGGAGATGGCGTTGACGCGAATCTTTTTGGGACCGAGGCTGTTGGCAAGATAGCGGACGCTGGCTTCGAGTGACGCCTTGGCAACTCCCATTACGTTATAGCCGGGGACAACTTTTTCGGCGCCGAAGTAGCTGAGCGTGACCACGCTTCCGCCTTCGGTCATGAGCGGCGCGGCAGCGCGCGTGACCCCGATCAGCGAGTAGGCGCTGATATCGTGCGCGATGCGGAAGCCTTCGCGGCTGGTGTTGAGGAAATCGCCTTTCAGGTCTTCGGCCGGTGCATAGGCGACGCAGTGGGCGAGGGCGTCCAGGCGGCCGTAGCGTTCTTTGAGCTGGGCGAAGAGCTGATCGATCTCTGAGTCGCTGGAGACATCGCATTGGAATGCCTCTGCCCCCGGTAGGGAGGTAATCAGGTCATGAGCTTCGGCCTTCAGTCGATCGTTTTGATAGGTGACCGCCAGTTTTGCTCCGGCGCCGCTGAGCGCCTGAGCAATTGCCCAGGCAATGCTGCGCTTATTGGCTACGCCGAAGATGACTGCGTTCTTGCCCTGCATCGTCAACATAAGAAAGGTCCTCTTGGGTCAAACCGGAAAGCATAACAGAAACCGTTTTACCGCAGAGAACACAGAGGGCCTCTCGAGATCGGGTGATCTGGTGATCGGGGGATCGGGTGATCTGGATCCCAAAACCCGATCTGAAGGTTGCCACGGACGAGCACTGATGAACGCTGATGTGTAGGAACGACCGGCCAGAAACGAAACCTTGACCTCGATACGAATAAAAGGCAAAATAGCGACCGGAGGATTGCGTGCTTATGCCCTCGCTGCTGCGGTATGGAAATTCTGAATTCTATTGCGCTTGTGATGGAT
The DNA here is from genome assembly GCA_036258095.1 of Candidatus Angelobacter sp. Lineage (GTDB taxonomy): Bacteria > Acidobacteriota > Terriglobia > Terriglobales > Acidobacteriaceae > Angelobacter. Next base: position 1,440 of record DATAEJ010000237.1, read on the forward strand.
TGTGATGGGCTTGTGATGGATTGTGATGGACGGGTTGATCACGGTCGTGATGAGGCCTTGATGGGGTCGTGATGGCATTGTGATGAATTGTGATGAAAGGGGGAGGGGTAGAGGGGAGGGGAATCGCCGTAAGCGCCGTAATCGCCGTGATCGCGCGAAATCGGAATTTGCCGACTTAGGCACCGACGATGAGCGCATCAATCGACAACTGAAGCAATTAAGAACTGCATATGGATTTGGCGCCTTAGAGAAACGGTGCCGCCACAATTTTAAGTATTTACAAACAACGGCTTGGGTTCTAAGATTTCGGACATTTCTGCGGTGCTCTGAATCGAGGGCACCAGTCTGTACGCACCAAAATTCCGCCGAGTGCTGAAAGCCAGCGACTCACCGGCCATGAACGCCCAAGAGGAGGCAACCGCTATGGGCTTGTCTAGACGTGAGTTTTTCAAGGTAGGAACCGGCAGTGCAGCAGCGCTACTTCTAGGTTTTGATGCCAAGCCGGCACTTGCGCAAGCGAAAGAACTCAAAATCGCGCGCACGACTGAGACCCGCTCCACCTGTCCGTATTGTTCTGTAAGCTGCGGCGTGATCATCCACACGCTGGGCGATAAAGCCAAAAACGTGACACCTCAGGTGGTGCATGTGGAAGGTGATCCCGACCATCCGATCAACCGCGGCACGCTGTGTCCTAAAGGCGCGTCGCTTTATCAGGACATCCTCAATGAGCGCCGGCTGCTGAAACCTCAGGTTCGCAGGCCGAATTCAACCCAGTGGGAAGACATTACCTGGGACAAGGCGTACGAGGAGATCGCGCGCCATATCAAGAAGACCCGCGACGAAACCTTTGTCGAGACCGACAAGGACGGCAAGACCGTGAACCGTTGCGAAGGCATCGCCTTCAACGGCGGATGCACAGACACCAACGAATTCAACTATCTGGTCGTGAAGACCATGCGCAGCCTGGGGGTCTGCTACCTGGAAAACCAGGCCCGTGTTTGACACGGTCCGACGGTCTCCAGTTTGGGGCCCACATTCGGACGCGGCGCAATGACCAATGGCTGGGTTGACATCAAGAACACCGACGCGATGTTGATCATGGGCGGTAACCCGGCTGAAAACCATCCCTGCGGATTCAAATGGGTCGTAGAAGCCCGGCGGACCCGCAACGCCAAGCTGGTGGTAGTGGATCCACGCTTCCAGCGCACGGCGTCACAGGCAGACCTGTTCTGCCAGATCCGCGCAGGCACAGACATTGCCTTCCTTAGCGGCATGCTGAACTACGCGATCCAGAATAACCGATTCAATCGTGAATACGTCACCAACTACACGAATGCCGCGCTGATCGTGAAAAAGGGATTCGCGCTGCCCAGTGAAGATGGCGTGTTCTCCGGCTTTGATGCGGCGGGCGGGAAGTATGACGTTTCCAGCTGGAACTATGAAGAAGGCGGAAACGTTACCGGAACCGCGGCTGCGGCGATTGCCGCGGGTGAGGGCCCTGCCGATGCAAGCCATGCGGCAGCGGTGCCTGTTGCCATGAAAGCCCAGGCTGCCGGACCGAAAGGTGCGGAAGGCCAGGGACACCAGGCTGGTGGACCGGCCGGAGTTGCGCCGAAAGTCGGCGCTGCTCCCGCTCCTCCTTCACTGCCGCCGAATATCGCTTACGACACTTCTCTTGAGCATCCGCGCTGCGTATTCCAGCTGATGAAGAAGCACTTCTCCCGCTACACGCCGGAGATGGTGGAGAGCATCACTGGAATTCCGAAAGAGCAGTGCCTTAAGGCGTGGGACACCTACACCTCCATCCGCAAGGATGGGGACATGAAGAAGGTCGGCACCATCATTTACTCGGTGGGCTGGACGCAGCACAGTTTCGGATCGCAGATCATCCGCACCGCGGCCATGAACCAGCTGCTGCTCGGAAATGTGGGACGCGCCGGCGGCGGAGTGAATGCTCTGCGCGGCCACTCCAACATTCAGGGCGCAACCGACCTGGCCGGCGTTTTCGATATCCTGCCTGGATACCTGAAGGTGCCCGTGCCGAATGACACGGACCTGAAGACTTTCCTTACCCGCACGACGCCGAAGGCGGCCAAGCCGAAAGAGTGGGATTCGTACAATTACTGGTCGGGCACGCCGAGGTTCATGGTTTCACTCCTGAAAGCCCTGTATGGCGATGCGGCGAAAAAGGAAAACGATTTCGCCTTCCACTACCTGCCCAAGATTGACCGCAAGTACTCATGGGTGGAGCAGTGGGACAACATGTTCCGCGGCAACGTGAAAGGCCTGATCTGTTTCGGCATGAACGGTGTAGCCATTGGGCCGAACTCGCAGAAGAACATTGAGGCGCTCAAGAAGGCTGACTGGCTGGTGGTGTGCGACATCTATCCGGAAGAGACCAGCAGTTTCTGGGAGTCTCCGGGCATCACTGACGACGATAAAAAGAAGATCAAGACGGAAGTCTATCGTCTGCCGGGCGCCGGCTTTGCGGAGAAGGACGGAACCTTCGTCAACTCAGCGCGCTGGCTGCAGTGGAAGTGGGCGGCGGTTCCAACTCCTGGACAGGCCAAGCTTGATCAGGAGATTCTGTCGCGCATTTTCCTGGGAGTAAGAGCCCTCTACCAAAAGGAAGGTGGCAAGTTCCCGGATGCAATCCTGAACGCCAGCTGGGCTTACACCAATCCCAATAATCCTTCCTTGGCCGAAGTGGCCAAGGAAATTAACGGCAAGGCCCTGGCCGACCTCAAAGACGAGAAGCTTCCGCCTCCGACGGAGTGGAAGGCCGGTCAGCAGCTGCCGGGCTTTGCCTGGCTGCG
>DATAEJ010000238.1:0-3164 GCA_036258095.1 Candidatus Angelobacter sp.
CGCTTTCGCCTGCTCGGCGAGCCCATGCGCCTTCGCATTCTGCAGCTCCTCGAACACGGCGAGCTTTCGGTCAACCAGTTAGTGGAGCAACTCGGAAGCAGCCAGCCTAACATCTCCAAACATCTCCAGGCGCTCGCGCACGGAGGCCTGATCAGCCGCCGGCGTGATGGACTGAACACCTTTTACGCCATCGCCGATCCAACCATCTTCAAGCTCTGCGACCTGGTCTGCCACAGCGCCACAGCGCAAACCAGGGCACTTCTGGACGGAATGAACGGAACTCCGGCAAAGCCACCAAAGAAAGGGCGGCAGTCACCGGTTCTCGCGAGGTGAACTATGCGTATACATGTCGGACACATCGCGCTTTCATTTGCGGCCCTGGTTACGCTCACCGGTTGCACTTCCGAACGGCCCGTTGTAGCGAGCACCCCGGAAGTAGTCACGGGAGTAAAAATTCTCGAGGTTCGCGACCTCTCCATTCGCGACACCTTTCACGCTACCGGCACCGTCCGTTCGTTCAGGACTGCGCCGCTCGCCGCGCAGCTCATGGCCAATGTCGTTGCCGTGAATGTCCGGGAAGGCGATGCGGTGCGTCGTGGCCAGCTCCTGGCTGTGCTCAATCCTTCGCAGTACCGTGCCTCCACCGCCCGCAGCCAGGCGGCTCTGCAGGCCGCTGAACATGAGATCGCTTCGGCGCAGTCCGATTTCGGTCTGGCCAAAACCACGCACGGGCGCATCGAGTATCTGCACAGGAAAGAGATCGTCAGCGATCGCGAATACGACGACGCAAAAGCCCGGCTTGACTCTGCCGCCGCCCGCCTGGAACTCGCGCGCGCCAATCGCGAACAGGCGGCCGCCACGCTGAATCAGGACCAGATTCTGCTCAGCTACACCAGCTTGCGTGCGCCTTTTGACGGCGTCATCACCGGACGCCATGTAGATCCTGGTGCGCTGGCCACTCCCGGCCTTCCCTTGCTCACCATGGAAGAGGCCGGTCACTTCCGTCTGGAAGCAGCCGTTGACGAAGGCGATCTGAAATATGTCCGCGAAGGCGCATCCGTTCCCGTCACCCTGGAAGCGCTCGGAGGCGAACCATTGTCCGCAAAGGTGGTCCAGATTGTGCCCGCCGCTGATCCTGCCAGCCGCAGCTTTCTCGTAAAGCTTGATCTTCCTGCCCGCGCAGGGGTGCGTTCAGGCTTGTTTGGCCGGGCCGATTTTTCTCGCGGCCAGAAGCACGCTCCCGCGGTTCCTCGCGCCGCAGTGATAGATCGCGGACAGCTCCAGGCTGTTTACGTCGTGGATGCGGACCACATTGCCTCGCTGCGTTATGTGACTTTGGGAAGCGCTGCCGACGGCATGGTTGAAGTCCTCTCTGGGCTTTCCCCCGGTGACACAATCGTCATCGACCCTTCGGGTCGCGAACTTGCTGGCAAGAAGATTGAGGTGCGGTAATGTCGCGTCTCGGCCTGGCGGGAAAAGTCGCGCTGGCTTTCATCCAGTCCAAGCTTACCCCGCTGACCATCGTCGGCGCGCTGCTGCTTGGGTCGCTGGCTCTGATCAAGACGCCGCGCGAAGAAGAGCCCCAGATCATCGTCCCCATGCTGGACATCATGGTGGAAATGCCGGGAGCCACCCCCCAGGAAATGGAGCAGCGCGTCAGCGTGCCCATGGAAAAATTCCTGCGCGAGATTCCTGGCGTGGAGTATCTCTACTCCATCTCGCGTCCGGGAAGCACCCTGGTCATTGTCCGCTTCTATGTCGGCCAGACTGAAGAAGACGCCATCGTCAAGACCTACAGTAAGCTCTACTCCAACCTCGATAAGATTCCTCCCGGCGTCTCGCGCCCGGTTATCAAAGTCCGCTCCATTGACAATGTGCCCATCATGGCCCTTACTCTCTGGGGCGATGGATACGATCCCTATCGCCTGCGGCTGCTTGCCGGCGAACTTGAACACACCATCAAACAGATCGACGATGTTTCGGAAACCACCATCATCGGCGGCCAGCCCCGCACGCTGCGCGTTGTACTCGATGCCGACAAACTGGCTGCTTACGGACTCACACCCTCCCAGGTGGTCGAACAGCTCCAGGTAGCTAACGGGCGCCAGCAGGCTGGCAGTTTTTCGAACAATAACCGCGAGTTTCAGGTTGAAGCGGGCGCATTCCTTTCCTCCGCCGATGACTTGAAAACGGTGGTAGCAGGTGTGCACAATGGCCGGCCCATCTACCTGCGCGATGTCGCTGAAACCATCGTGGACGGCCCCGCGGAGCCCAGTGATTACGTCATGTTCGGCTCCGGAGCAGGCGCAGTAACATCTGGAGAATCCGCAGCTCTGGCGCGCACTCCCTTGCCCGCCGTGACGATTACCATCGCCAAGCGAAAAGGCACGAATGCCACGTTGATCGCTCAACACGTTCTGCGGCGGACCGCCGACCTGCGTGGCTCCATGCTTCCCAACGACGTACATCTGGAAGTCACCCGCAACTATGGCGAGACCGCAAAAGAAAAATCCGACGAGCTGCTCAAGCACCTCTTCATTGCCACGCTCTCCGTCACGCTCCTGATCGCACTTGCGCTTGGCTGGCGTGAATCAGGCGTCGTGCTGCTGGCTGTGCCCGTCACGCTCGCTCTGACTTTGGCGATCTTCTATCTTTACGGCTACACGCTCAACCGCGTCACGCTGTTCGCACTCATCTTCAGCATCGGCATTCTGGTAGATGACGCGATCGTCGTGGTCGAAAACATCGTGCGGCATTTCCGTCTTCCGGAGAACCGCGGCCGATCCCTGCCCCAGGTGGCGGTGGAAGCCGTAAATGAGGTCGGCAATCCCACCATTCTCGCCACCTTCACGGTGATTGCGGCGATTCTCCCCATGGCCTTCGTTCGCGGGCTCATGGGCCCGTACATGCGCCCGATTCCGGTCGGAGCCTCCGCTGCGATGCTGTTCTCTCTCGCCGTCGCCTTCGTCGTCTCACCCTGGGCGGCGTTGAAGCTGCTGCGTCATTACGCCGCCGAGAATCGCGAGCACGCCTCACATGAACAAGAAGGCAGGCTTACTCACCTGTATCGCCGCATCATGGAGCCTTTGATCCACAACAGCCGCCGCAGGCTCATCTTCCTGGGCGGAATCGTGGTGCTCCTTCTGGCAGCATGCGCGCTTGTG
>DATAEJ010000239.1:0-22440 GCA_036258095.1 Candidatus Angelobacter sp.
AATCCACAGCCCGGTGCTTCCTTGTGGCGAACTCCAGTCGCCCCAGAGGATCAAATCCTTGCTGTAGAACCCCGCCGTGATCAGAGGCAGCCCGGCCAGCGCCGAGCCGCCGATGATGAAGCCCCAGAAGGCGTAGGGCAAGTCGTTGCGCAACCCACCCATCTTGAAAATGTCGTGTTCCTCGTGAAGGGCCTGGATGACAATTCCGGCGGCCATAAAAAGCAGCGCCTTAAAGAATGCATGCGTCATCAGGTGGAAAATAGCCGCCGACCAGGCGCCCACACCCAGAGCCATGAACATGTAGCCGATCTGGCTCATGGTGGAATAGGCCAAGACGCGCTTGATGTCACTCTGCACGAGAGCGCTGCAACTCGCCATCAGAAGCGTGGCGGCGCCGACCACGGCCACAGCAAATTGGGTCGGCGGCGCCAGCGAGAACAGGACGTGAGTACGAGCGATAAGGTAGACACCTGCTGTGACCATGGTAGCGGCGTGGATGAGCGCGCTTGTAGGCGTGGGTCCCGCCATGGCGTCAGGCAGCCAGGTTTGCAGCGGCAATTGCGCGGATTTTCCCACAGCGCCTCCAAGCAGCAGAGCCGACGCGGCAATCGCCAATGCCGACCCTACCGGCCACTGCTGTAACGCCCGATGCATAAGCTCCTGAATATCGAGAGTGCCGAGATGCTTGAACAGCAGGAATAGGCCAATGGCAAACGCTGTATCGCCGACACGGGTAACGATGAACGCCTTCTGCGCAGCAGCGCCATTGGCAGAATCCTTGTACCAGAACCCGATCAGCAGGTAACTGCACAGGCCCACACCTTCCCAACCCAGATACAGGAGCAGCAGATTGTTGCCGAGCACCAGCGTGATCATCGAGGCGACGAACAGGTTCATGTAGGCGAAGAACCGGCTATAGCCTTCGTCTTCCAGCATGAATTCCGCCGAGTACAGATGGATGATGAAGCTGACGAAGCTTACGACCAGCATCATGACCAGCGAGAGTGCATCCAGATAAAACGCGATCTGGGAGGTAAAACCGTTTGCGGCGATCCAGGTCCACAACACCTGGGTGTACGATCCTCCCGGTGGAGGGGAAGCGAGATACGAGCCGGTAATGAGCAGCGCGATGATTGTGCAAGCGGCTATGGAGCCGACGCCTACTGCGGCCACGGCCCTGCGTGGCATGCGCGGTCCTATCGTTGCCAGCCAGAGAAAGCTGGCGAAGGGTATGATCGGCACCAGAAGCAAGAGTGCGAACACGCTAACCCTTCATCTCGCTGGCGGCGTCGGCGTCAAGCGACTGGTTCTGGCGATAGAGATGCAAAACAAGCGCCAGGCCGACGGACACTTCCGATGCGGCCATTGCCAGAATAAAGATGAACATCACTTGGCCATCGGCCTGCGCCCAACGCGCCCCGGCGGTGACGAAGGCCAGGCCGGCGGCATTGAGCATGATCTCGATCGACATCAGGATGAACACCAAGTTACGCCGCACCAGCAGGCCGATCACTCCCAGTGCGAACAGTATCCCCGACAGCATTAATCCTTGTTGCATAGTTACGACTGACATCTCGGGTCTCCGGTTTGGGCCGCCTGTGCCAACCCAAGTGATACGCCCCAACCAGGGCCCCCAGCAGCAGCATGGAAGACAACTCCACACCAATCAGATAAGGACCATAGAGAACGAGGCCGACTGTTTTAGGGGAAATGATGTGGGCTGCAGGTATTGCCGTCTTCCCGCGCGTGAGTAGGTATGCCACCTCGCCGAAAAGGATTGCGGCCAGCACCGTCGGACCGATCCACATGTCTGGCCGAAGCAACTTCCCCTCGGCGATGGTGGCTTGCTTGCCAAGGTTCAGCATCATGACAACGAAAATGAACAACACGATGATGGCGCCGGCGTAAATGATCACTTCCAGAGCTGCGATAAAAGGCGCGCCCATGTCGTAGAAGAGCACGGCGACCGCGATCAGAGAAACGGCGAGATAGAGCAGCGCATGCACGGCGTTCTTGCGCGTGATTACAAGAAGCGTGCTAATGATGGTGATGGCAGCGGCAATATAAAAGGCAACAATGTTCATGTTGCTTTTCCTTATGGCATAAGTCCATGCGGATCTGTGGGCTTCTCTTCGTTTTCAGATTGGCCCTTGTCCTTGCCGCCAATTTGTACGCCAGCCACCCGCCAAAAGTTGTAACCGGGATATTTGCCGGTCCCGCTGATCAGCAAATCTTCCTTCTCGTACACCAGGTTCTGTCGCTTGTACTCCCCCATTTCGAAATCCGGCGTGAGCTGGATGGCGTAGGTGGGGCAAGCATCCTCGCAGTAGCCGCAAAAAATGCAGCGGGAAAAGTTGATGCGGAAAAATTCTGGGTAGCGTCGGCCGGTGGGATCTTCGGTTGCCTGGAGAGCAATGCAGTCCACCGGGCAGGCGATGGCGCATAAATAACAGGCTACGCAACGCTCGCCGCCATCGGGATCACGGGCAAGGATGATGCGCCCGCGCCATCGCGGCGGCAGATACGCCGGTTGCTCTGGATATTGCCGGGTGACGCGGGGACGAAAAGTGTGCAGGAAAACATCCCAGATTGTGCGCACGATGCTGAACATTACTTCACCTACCTCCGGGCCAGCGGAAAAACGCCAGTACCACTGCCCCAGTCACCATCAGATTCACCAGCGCCAGCGGCAACATCAGCTTCCAGGCCAAGGCCATGAGTTGGTCGAAGCGCGGACGCGGGAGAGAAGCGCGCACCAGGATGAACAGGCCAAGGAAGAAAAATGTTTTGATGAAAAACCACAACAGCGGCGGCAGCACCGGTCCCAGCCAGCCACCGAAAAACAAAATTGCGATCATGGCTGAGACCAAGGTGATCCCAAGGTATTCGCCTACGAAGAACATGCCGAACTTCATGCCAGAATATTCGGAATGAAATCCGGCAACGAGCTCGCTTTCCGCTTCCGGCAGATCGAAAGGCAGGCGGCGAGTCTCAGCGAGACCTGCAACAAGAAATAGCAGAAACCCCAGAAACTGCGGGACGATGAACCAGATTTTCCGTTGCGCGTGCACGATGTCCACCAGGCTGAACGATCCCGCCAGCAGTACGACGCCCATTAGAGCCAGCCCCATAAAAACCTCATAGCTGAGCATCTGTGCAGCCGCACGCAATCCGCCCAGCAACGAATATTTGCTGTCCGACGCCCAGCCCGCCAGCACGATGCTGTAAACGCCCAGCGATGACATCGCCAGGAAGAAAAGCAGCGCAATATTAAGGTCACTGATGATGATTCCCGGAGCAATGGGCAGCACTGCGAACGACAGCAGTACAGTGATCATGATCACGGCCGGAGCGATGATAAACACCGGTTTGTCGGCAAACGGGGGTACCCAGTCTTCCTTGGCCAGAAGCTTGATCGTGTCTGCAACCACCTGCAGCAGCCCGAATGGCCCAACGCGGTTTGGGCCGTAGCGGTCTTGCCACACCGCCAAGAGTCGGCGCTCCACCCAGATCAGGCCGCTCGCGATGCTTAAAGCGGTCATCAGAATGCCAATAATCGCGGCAACGGGATAAGGACTGATCATGAGGCACGCACAACCTTGCTCCACGCCGGCAACCGGACTCCATGGATCGGTTCGATTCCAATCGGCACGCCCGCCACGCCCACCGGCATGTCCCGCCGGATCTTTAGCGGAAGTTGATAAGATTTGCCGTCGATCGTGGCAATCACTACTTCCTCAACACGCAACTTTTTCCGGACTGCATCTCCGTCATTCATCGCCAGGTAAGCGCTTGGCGATAATTGCTTTACGCCTGGAGAATGAATGCTTAATTCTTCCGAGCCAAAAATGTGGTACAGCGGCACGATCAGCCACTCATCCTCACGCGGTTGGAATCGAGGGGGCACATCGCGGAAGTAGTCATCCTTCGGCTGAGCGGGGGAGCTGATCAGCCGCACACCCGGATTGCCTCCGCGAAACGGTCCGGCAATTTCTTCCTGGAACTTATTCCAGGCCTGATACGAGTTCCAGCCCGGGGACCAGGCAAATGGGATCAGCGCAGAAGGCGGCTCGTCCGGGTACCCTTCCATTGAATAGGAGAGCGGTGCATCTGCATCTTCGGGCGGCTTGGGCTCGTTCACGTCCTTGTTGGCCAGCATCGCGGTACGTCCGCTGTATCGATGCGGCTGGCGAGGAATTTTCTCCCCAGCCATCCGAAAAGTGGCCGGCGGAGCGGCGCCAGCCACACCTTTCAGCTCAGGCACGCGGGTGGTCAGAGTGGTTATGATGTCGTCGAGTTTCTGCCAGGCCGCAAATTCGTGCCGCCCACTAGCGACCATCGCGTCGCGCAGCCAGCGCCAGCTCTCCTGAATATCGCCTTGAGGCACAAGCACACGGAAAAAACGCTGAGCCCGGGTTTCATTGTTGATCATAGTGCCGGCAGTCTCGGCAAAAGCGCCGGCAGGCAGCGCCAATTCCGCCTTCACCATGGTGTCGTTAGCCATATGATCCAGAACGATGATGTGTTCCGCTCCGAGAAGAAACTCGTCCACATGTTCAGCCGGCGCTCGGCGGTACAGATTGTTTTCCATCACGATCACTGTGTTAGCGCTGCGTTCGTGCACGGCGGAAAACGCTCTTTCGATCGGTCCGCCTCCAAGGAGAGCCACCCCCAAGCTGTTGCATTCCGGTGCTGTAAATGCGATACGTGCTTCGCGTCCGAGGCGGCGCAATGCTCGGGTAACGTTTGCTGCCGCTTTGATGATCGCCCCGGTGCGACACCCGGGCCCGGAAATCACGAGAGGCTTTTGCGCGCTGCGTAGAGACTGCGCTATGCGACCGGCCAGCGCAACTGTCTCCGGCGCCAACCCTTCCGGAGAAGGAGCATTCTCCTCTAACATGTCGGCAACGGCGAAGCCCAGCCGCGCTAACTCATCGGGAGCGGCATGATAGATCGCGGTGGCAATGTCATCCAGGCGCGTGGATGCCACTGTCGCAATGAACAACGGACCGTTGTCATCCTGTACGGCTTCGCGAACAGCGTGATCCAGCCAGTGTGGAATCTTGAGCTTGTCCGCGAGGTCCATGGGTTGCCGGCGGACCGACTGGCGTACGTTCAACGCCATACGCGGCGCGTAATCCGATATGTCTTCCCCAAGTACCAGAACGGCATCGGAATCTTCGATATCCCTCAAGCATGCGGCGGGCGCAGGGCCGTTGCGGAGGATTTCCAGCATTAGATTCAGCAGGCGCAGTTCATTTTCCGGAATCCCGGCGAAGAAATGCTCCGCGCCAACCGCGGCTTGCAATGCGAAATTTGCCTCCAGCGAAGCTCGTGGTGAGCCGATGCCAATTACTTTCGCTCCGTTAGAGAGCAATTTTCCGAAATGCGCGGTTGCTTCCGCTTTGCTGATCGGCTGCAATTTTGTTTCAAAACGCAGGCTTGCCTGGCGGATGCGGGCTTCAGCGTTCACGAACTCGTAGCCGTGCCTGCCGCGATCGCAAAGAAAATACCCATTAATATCGGCGTGATAACGGTTCACAATCCGCCGCAGCATGCCGTAGCGTTCTCCCGGACTGATGTTGCAACCCATGCCGCAATGCACGCAGACGGAAGGGGCAAACTGCAAGTCCCATTTACGAGTGTAGTGGCGCTTGTGGGTGGCGTCAGTAAACACCCCCGTGGGGCAGACTTCATCCAAGTTGCCTGCGAACTCGCTCTCCAATGTCCCGTCTTCATAGCGACCGAAATAGACAGTATTTCGGATGCCAAACACGTCGAAGTCCTTGCCTCCAGCGTATTCGCGGTAGAAGCGGACGCAACGGTAGCACTGGATGCAGCGGTTCATTTCGTGATGGACGAAAGGTCCGAGGTATTGATTCCGGAAGGTGCGCTTGCGGAAGTCGTAGCGCCGGTAATCGTGGCCGGTCATCACGGTCATGTCCTGGAGATGGCATTCGCCGCCTTCATCGCAGACCGGACAATCATGAGGATGGTTCTGCATCATGCCTTCGATCACGCCGGCGCGGAAAGCAATTGCGTCAGGATCGAGGAGAGAAATGCGGGCACCCTCAGATGCCGGTGTCATGCAAGCCATGACCAGGCGCCCGCGCTTATCATCGGGGTTACGGAACTGCTTGATGGCACATTGCCGGCATGCGCCTACCGAGCCCAGGGCCGGGTGCCAGCAAAAGTACGGCAGATTGAAGCCCAAGGAAAGGCAAGCGTGGAGAAGGTTCTGCTTCTCATCTACCTGGTACGGTTTGTCGTCAACATAGATGGTGGCCAATGCTACCTCCAGGGGCACCGTTTCTCGCGGATGTGCCGGAGGAAATCCTCGTGGAAATATTTGAGCGCGCTTTGCAGCGGCTCAACGGCTCCTGGCGCCAAAGCGCAAAAAGTGTTGCCGGGCGCGCAGAATTTCGTAATCCAGGAAAGTTTCTCTAAATCGGCTTCACTTCCCTCCCCCCGCTCGAATGCATCCAGGATGCGCTCAGCCCACCGCAAGCCGCTCCAGCATGGCGTACACCAGCCGCACGATTCCTGAGCAAAAAAATCCTCGAGGTTCCAGACCATGCCAACGGGACAAGTCTTATCGTCAAGCACGATCATCGTTCCGGTTCCCAGCCGGCTACCCACTTTCTCTACTTGCGTAAAATCCATCATTACGTCGAGGTGCTGTTCCGTAAGGAAGTCGGTGGAAGCGCCGCCGGGGAGAACGCCGCGAAACTTCAAGCCATCCCGCATGCCGCCGGCGTGCTCTTCCAGAAGTTCGCGGATCGTCGTGCCCATGGGTAACTCCCACAGTCCAGGCCGTTTCACCTTGCCGCTGGCCCCATAGAGCTTTGTCCCGGCGTCCGAAGTGCGACTCAGGCCTTTGAACCAGTCGGCGCCGTTATTCAGGATGTGCGGCAGATTTGTCAGGGTCTCGACGTTCTGCACGATCGTCGGTTTGCCGAACAGCCCCGAGACCTGAGGATAAGGTGGTTTGGTGCGTGGATTTGCGCGCTTTCCCTCCAGCGCATTCAGGAGGCCGGTTTCTTCTCCGCACATGTACCGCCCGGCACTGATGTGCAGGATAAGTTCCAGATCCGCTTCCGACCCGAAAATATTTTTGCCCAGAAGTCCTGCCGAGTAAGCTTCCGCTATCGCCCGAGATACTCGTTCGCCACTCAGCACGTATTCGCCGCGCAGAAAAACATAGGCGATATCCGCCTCGATGGCGCGCGACGCGATCATCATCCCCTCCAGCAGTTGGTGAGGATTACGTTCGAGCAGGTACCGGTCCTTAAACGTCCCTGGCTCCATTTCATCCGCATTCGCCACGAGATACTTAGGATGGGGCGCATCTTTGCCTATCGGAACGAATGTCCATTTTGAGCCGGTAGGAAAGCCGGCGCCGCCCCTGCCGCGCAGTCCCGATTGGATGACCACATCCGTGACTTCTTTCGGCGCCATTCGCAAGGCTTTGCGAATGCCGCGATAGCCGCCCGCGCGCTCGTACTCCTGCAGGGTAAGCGCCTCGCCATCCGCCTTCATGTCCTTCGTAAGTGGTCTCTCGGTTGTCATCGCTAGCGATACTTTTCCAAGATGCGCTCCGCCGAATCGGGTCCGACACCGCTATGCAGATCGCCATTAACCATCAGCACCGGAGCATGGTCACAGGCGCCAAGGCACACGATGGGCAGCAGCGTGAATCGTCCGTCGACCGTGGTTTCGCCCAACTTTATGCCCAAACGCTCGCACAACCGTTCGCGCAGATCCTCGTAACCCATGATCCAGCAGCTCACGCTGTTACAAACCAGGATCACGTGCCGGCCCACAGGCTTGCGGTAGATGAGGTTATAGAAAGTGGCTACGCCATCCAGTTCATCGGGCGAGATCTCCAGAAAGTCGGCTATATCGCGGATGCTCTCATCGGAGACCCAGCCGCGGTGCTTCTGCACGATCTTCATGGCGTCAATCGAGACGGCGCTCTTATGCGGATAGTGAGCCAATTCCGCCTCGATTTCCTTCCGTTCCTCCGGCGATAGCATCCTCTATACCTTTCAACGATCAATGTCGGCCAGCACATAGTCCAGGCTACCGAGAATGGCCAACAGGTCCGGGATCATCCTCCCTCGACAGAGCACCGGCAGCATTTGGATGTGCGCGAACGAAGGCGTGCGAATGCGCGTGCGATATGCGTTGGTTCCACCATCGCTCACCAAGTAATAGCCATTGTTGCCCTTGGTCGCTTCAATGGCGCCCAATGCCTCACCGGGCGGGACCACCGGCCCCCAGCTAACGTTGAGAAAATGTGTAATCAACGTCTCAATGTCGTGCATGGTCCGTTCTTTCAAAGGTGGCGAAGCGAGCGGATTCGGGGATTTGTATGGGCCTTCCGGCATGTTGTCTACGCACTGTTGAATAATGCGCAGGCTCTGCCGCATCTCTTCTACACGCACTAATGCCCGGTCGTAACAATCCCCAGTCGCGGCGGTGGGAATCTCAAACTCGAAGTTTTCATATCCGGAGTAGGGTTGTCTTTTGCGGAAGTCCCATCCCAATCCGGTTGCTCGCAGGTTGGGCCCCGTCAAGCCCCACTCGATTGCTTCCTGCGTCGTGCAGCCGCCAACGCCTATCGTCCGCGCTTTGAAGATGGGATTGGCCAATACCTCGCGGTCGTATTCGCGTAGACGCGGAGGAAGATAGGCGATGAAATCACACATCATCGTGTCCCATCCCTTGGGTAAGTCCTGCGCCACACCACCGATGCGAAACCAGTTGGGATGCATGCGCGCCCCGCAAATCGCTTCGATCAGCGCGAAGGCGCGTTCACGGTCATTGAACGTGTAAAAGACTGGCGACATCTGCCCCAGGTCTTGGGCGAAGGTGCCATACCAGACCAGATGGCTGATGATGCGGAACAGCTCGGCCAGCATTACTCGGATCACCTGCGCCCTTGGCGGCGTCTCAATGCCCGCCAGTTTCTCCACGGCCAGCAGATAAGCGAGGTTGTTCATCACTCCGCCCAAGTAATCAACCCGGTCGGTGTAAGGGATGTAGGTATGCCAGCTCTGCCGCTCGCCCATCTTCTCTGCGCCGCGATGATGGAATCCTATGTCCGGCACTGCATCAACGATCTCTTCCCCATCCAGTTGCAGTACGATCCGGAGCACGCCATGCGTGCCGGGATGTTGAGGTCCTATATTGAGAAACAGGAAGTCGCTGCCGTCTCGCTCGCGCTGCATGCCCCACTCCTCGGGGCGAAAGCGCAGTGCTTCCTGCTCACGGTCTTCTTTCTCGTGTGAAAGTTGAAAAGGATCCATCTCGGTGGCGCGCGCCGGATGGTCCTTGCGCAACGGATGCCCCACCCATGTTTTCGGCATGAGCAAACGCTCCAGGTGAGGATGACCGGTGAAGACAATGCCAAACAAATCCCAGACTTCTCGCTCATACCAGCTTGCGGCAGGCCAGATGCCGGTGATGGAGGGCACAGAAAGGTGGCCTTCGCGCAACGGGGCCTTGACGCGGACGTATTGATTTCGTCCGAAAGAAAACAGGTGGTAAACAACGGTGAAGTCGCCGGGAGGCTGCGGCTCGCGGTTTACCCGCACGCGCTCGTCAATGGCCGTGAGGTCGTAGAGCATTGTGTACGGCTGAAAGACCGAGGTTTTGAGGAATTGCAGCACCTCTCGTATGTTCTCGGATGGAACCCATAGCGTCGTGATCTGATCGCGGGCGAGCTTGGTAGCAACGGACAGATCGGGAAATCGCTCTTGTACCTCATTTGCGATAGTGGCTAGCCTGACGGGCAAGTCTGCCCCCTTCACATCTCGTCGGGTGGACGCAACGTAGTTGCCAGACGCCTCTGTGGCCGTTTCAGGTCCCGCAGCGAAGGCAGCGGCGCCCGTTCTACGTTTTGCGGTCCAACTACCCAGCTCAGCGGGCGGCGCTCCCTGCCAACCGCATGCTGCAATAAGAGAAGTCCTTCCAGAAAGCCGTCCGGGCGCGGCGGACAACCAGGCACGTACACATCGACAGGAAGGAACTTGTCCACGCCCTGCACTACGCTGTAAATGTCGTACATCCCGCCGGAATTGGCGCATGAGCCCATCGAGATCACCCAGCGCGGCTCCATCATTTGTTCATAAAGGCGCTGGATGATAGGCGCCATCTTGATGAACACGGTGCCGGCGATCACCATCAGATCTGCTTCGCGGGGAGTGCCGCGGATCACTTCGGCGCCAAATCGAGATACATCGTACTTGCTGGTGATGCTGGTAGCCATTTCGACGTAACAGCACGAGAGTCCAAAGTTGAAGGGCCAGATGGAATTCTTCCGCCCCCAGGCAAGCATGTCCTGCAAGCGAGACATCACCAGGCTGCGTCTCAGCGCGTTTTCAAAAGGTCCATGATCGGCCTCAAGCACGCGCTGCGTTTCGCTTGGTTTCGTGACTGACCAGTGCATGGGATAGCAGCTTTCCTTATCGCAAATGGCTGCGAACTTCGCCCCAATCGAGCGCACCCAGCCGCCATAAATAGACGAGGGCGCTGATCAATACGCCGGTGAAAATCAGAACTTCCCAATAACCGGACCAGCCGAGCTCCCGCCCAGCAATGGCCCAGGCAAAAATGAATACTGCTTCCAGATCGAAGACAACGAAAAACATCGCGACCAGGTAAAACTTGGCTGACAGGCGGACGTGCGCAGATCCTTCCGAAACAATGCCCGATTCATAGGGAGAGCCGGTTGCATGTTCGCGATGCCTCTGGCCCAGCAGGTAGGACACCACCAGCATCGCTACGACGAGAATAAGGACAAGAACGAAGTAGGTGCCCAGCGCCCAGAGTGTCATTAACAGTTCATCCAACCTGAAGTTGGATGCGCCCAGCTGGCGCGCGAGCAGCATTCTATCGTGCTAAGCTACAAGATGTGTGAGTCTGCAAGTAAGATGTATATCAGCGTGTCGCTCTTCTCGGGCTGACGACGCTTTAGCTTCGCTCAATGGTCCACCATGATCGCGGCGAAACGGAAAATCGAGGGCTTGCTGCTGGTAGTCGACGAGTCTCTCACCTCGAAGAACGCAATTCAATATGTCGGCAGGCTGCTCGGGGGCAGACGTGGCTTCGAGATCCATCTTCTGTATCTTTTGCCTCCACTACCCCCGGCATTGCTTGAATTTGGCGGTGCCGAAGATCCCCGCAGAGAAGAAGAACTGGATGCGGAACTCCGGCGTGACCAGAAGAAGTGGATCGAGTCAGCCCAATCCTCAGCAGAACCTGTCCTGGACGAGGCAACCAGGTCCTTGCGCAGAGTTGGGATTGCCGATCGCAATATTCACCGCGGATTTTCATACCCGACCGAGCCTCGCGACGCAGCTCATGCAATTCTGGAAGAGGCGCGAGCGAAGAAATGTTGCACGGTTGCTATCGGGCATAAGACCCCCTCCTGGTTTCGCAAGATTGCGAGCGGCGATATAGCAGAGCGAGTCCTTCAGCATGCGAGTGGCATTTCGCTCTGGATTGTACAGTAGATGAAAGGAGAGTCATGGCTGATCAGACTGTCCGCTTTATCATCAAGCGCCAGCTCGCCCCTGATGCGAAGCCCTACTGGGAAGAATTCGATCTGCGGCTACGGCAGGGAATGAATGTGATCATAGGGCTGATGGACATCGCTGCAAATCCGGTTGATCGCTTTGGAAAAGCCACTACTCCCGTGACGTATGACTCCAACTGCCTGGAGGAAGTGTGTGGATCCTGCGCCATGGTAATCAATGGCCGCGCCGGCATGGCCTGCACCGCGCTCGTCCACAAGCTCGAAAAACCAATCCGGCTGGAGCCATTGTCAAGATTTCCGGTCATCCGGGATCTGAGCGTGGACCGCAGCGTCCTGTTTGAAAATCTCAAGCGCGTCAAGGCCTGGGTGCCACTGGACGGCACCTACGATTTAGGCGCCGGGCCAAGAGTGTATCCTGCAACCCAGGAAAAGATGTACCCGCTCTCGCGTTGTATTTCCTGTTGTCTGTGTCTGGAGGTTTGCCCTCAAGTGACAAAACCGACTCGCTTTGTTGGAGCCGCGATCATTAATCAAGTGCGCTTTTTCAATGAACACCCGACTGGAAAGGCGATTAAAACCGAGCGGCTGCACGCTATGATGGGCGATGGTGGGATTCACGAGTGCGCTTTCGCACAGAACTGCGTCGAGATTTGTCCCAAGGATATCCCCCTCACGACATCCATATCGATCGTCAATGGCCAGGTAATGAGACAGGCGATCAAGGATATGTTTCAAAGTCCCGAAACAACCATGGAAGGCGCGCCAGGCCACAAAAAACCGCTTCGTTAGCCGGCGGGGATATGCTGGGATCGTGCGTGCTACCTCGGCGAAGCAGATTCGATTCGGTCAATAAACAAAAAGCAAGTTCTGCGCCGCCACTGCCCTCGTTCTCTGTGCACAGATGCAAAGCACTTTTCGGATTTCTTCTGGTTCAATTGCGCCAGAGATCTGTAGGCATTTTCTTAGGCCTTCACATTGGTTGAGAGTACGCTGCAGGCAACCGGGCTCATATGATCCCGCTTCACAGTGACATGCAGATGGGCCAGCCTCTCTCCCGCAAGAACCCGACGAGCCGTGTAGCATGGTCGGCGCTTCCGAGTAAAGGCCGGCTAGGTAACTATATCGCATTACGATATAGTTGCCAGAATTGTTGACTGAATAATAAGGACGCCCGACTGGAGCCGAAAATGAAGACGGCCCGGAAGAGCCATGCGGCAACATTATGGTCTCGGCTTCCCCTGACAACGTTTCTGGTTGCCCTCCTTTTAGTGCAGAGTTCTGAAACCTTCCCCCTGACAACAAGTCAGATCTTGTCCCGAACAGCAGCACACCCGGCGCAGAAAGCGAGCTTTTCGCCCACACCATCTTCCTCACCCGCACCCGTGCAGGTCGTAGAATCGGAAGCCCAAACACCGGTACAACCCGGCAATCCGTGGACAGGTGAACAGCTGTTTATCGGCAGGCTGCGCTTCGCCAACGGCGGGCCGCCATGCGTTGGCTGCCATAGCGCGAGCGGAATTCCATTTCCCAACGGCGGCACCATGGGCCCGAACCTTACAGATGTATACACAAGATTCGGTCCTGAGGGCATCACATCAGCGTTGGACACCCTCTTCTTTGTGACCATGCAGCCTCTTTATGACAAGCGGCCCTTG
Source organism: Candidatus Angelobacter sp. (assembly GCA_036258095.1). Taxonomy (GTDB): domain Bacteria; phylum Acidobacteriota; class Terriglobia; order Terriglobales; family Acidobacteriaceae; genus Angelobacter. Next base: position 13,198 of record DATAEJ010000239.1, read on the forward strand.
ATCCTAACGGAACAACAGGATTTGGCGGCGTTTTTCCGTCGGACGGCGCAGAACCAGCAGCAGCGTGGGCTGACGGCGGAATTTGGTCTGGTTTCTCTCGCGGCCGGTCTAGGCCTTCTCGTGTTAAACGGTTTCATTTGGAAAAAACGTCTGCAGGGAGTACGTCGCAATCTAGTGATGCGAGTGGAGAGATAGCGAGCAAAAAGAGTATGAGTTGGATCAAGGACCTGATCGATCCCAAGGCGCGGCAATGGGAGGAGTTCTACCGAAACCGCTGGCAGCATGATTCGGTCGTGCGCAGCACGCACGGAGTGAACTGCACTGGGAGTTGCTCATGGATGATCCATGTTAAAGACGGGATCGTGACCTGGGAGATGCAGGCCACGGATTATCCCGAGCTGGAACCGACGCTTCCGCAATATGAACCTCGCGGATGTCCTCGCGGCATCAGCTTCTCCTGGTATCTTTACAGCCCGCTGCGAGTCAAGTATCCCTATGCTCGCGGCATCCTGGTTGATTTGTGGCGAGAGGCGCGGGCCAAACATGAGGACCCGGTGCAGGCGTGGGCGCAAGTGGTTGAGAATGAAGCCGCGCGAGAGAGCTACCAAAATGCCAGAGGCAAAGGCGGCTTCCGCCGTGTGTCCTGGGATGAGTCTCTGGAGATCATTGCTGCCTCCATGCTCTATACGGCCCAGAAGTATGGGCCTGACCGCGTTATCGGCTTTTCACCCATTCCCGCAATGTCCATGCTCAGCTATGCTGCAGGTTCGCGGCTGCTGCAGCTGTTCGGCGGCGCTCTCTTGAGCTTCTACGATCTCTATGCCGACTTTCCTCCAGCATCGCCTGAAACATGGGGCGAGAAGACCGATGTAGCGGAGAGCGCCGACTGGTATAACAGCAAGTACATCGTAGTCCAGGGCAGTAACCTGAACATGACCAGGACGCCTGATGCGCACTTCGCTATTGAGGCGCGAAACCATGGCGCCAAGATGGTTGTGCTTTCACCCGACTTTAGCGAGATTTCGCGCCATGCCGACTCGTGGATTCCCGTCCATGCCGGTATGGACGGTGCATTCTGGATGGCGGTCAACCACGTCATTCTCAAGGAGTTTCACGCAGATCAGCAAGTTCCTTACTTCTGCGACTACCTAAAGCGATTTTCGGACACGTCTTTCCTGGTGACAATCGAAAAAGTAGGCGAACGTTACGTGGCCGGGCGTTTCGTCCGGGCGAACCAACTCTCGCGATACCGCGATATTGAGAATGGCGATTGGAAGCTGTTGATTTTCGACCAGAAGTCGGGCGCACCCCGCATGCCCAAAGGCTCAATCGGTTTCCGCTGGCAGACTCAGAAGGGCCAGTGGAATCTAGAGCTGAAGGATGGGATGGACAATACCGATCTGGATCCGCGGTTGAGCCTGCTGGAGGACCGCGACGGAGAGCTTCCCGTCACCTTCCAGGACTTCGGCAATTCGCAGAGTTTTCAGCGGGAAGTCCCGGTGAAATATGTCGAGACGACCGGGGGGCGGCTGGCTGTAACTACAGTCTTTGATTTGCTCATGACCCATTTTGGGGTGAACCGCGGGCTCAAGGGACAGTATCCGTCCGGATACGATGACGCGGACTCTCCGCACACGCCAGCATGGCAGGAGAAATTCACCGGTGTTGGACGCAACACCGTGCTGCAATTCGCCCGTGAATTCGCCACGACAGCAGAAAAAACCAGGGGCAAGTGCACGGTCATTATTGGTTCCGGAGCCAACCATTGGTACCACAGCAACCTGATTTACCGCTCTGGAATCACCTCGCTGGTACTTTGCGGTTGCGTCGGCGTGAACGGCGGCGGATTAAATCACTACACGGGCCAGGAAAAACTTGTCCCAGCCGCTTCCTGGACCACTCTGGCAATGGCGCTGGACTGGGTGCGCCCCCCCAGGCTGCAGAACGGTCCATCTTTTCATTATGTCCATAGCGACCAGTGGCATTATGAAAAGGAGATCCCCGATCATCATCCTCCTGATGGATTCTTTGCCAAGCAGCACACGCTGGAACTCCAGGTCGATGCCGTGCGCCTCGGCTGGCTGCCTTTCTATCCTCAGTTCAATGCCAATCCCATTGAAGTGGTGCAGGAAGCGGAGCAGTCCGGTGCTCGTAGCGAGCAAGAAATTCTCGACTGGGTGCTGCAACAGATCCGCAGCCGACATCTGCAGTTCGCCGTGGAGGACCCCGATGCCCCGAAAAACTGGCCTCGCGTGTGGATCATTTGGCGCGCGAATGCGCTGCACGCCAGCGCCAAAGGCCATGAGTATTTTTTGAGGCATTATCTGGGCACGCATTCGAATGCAATTGCAGATGAGGTCCCGCCGAGCCCACTACAGAATTTCGTCTGGCACGAACACGCGCCCAAAGGGAAGATGGACTTGGTGGTGGACCTGAACTTTCGCATGGACACCTCCGCGCTCTATTCCGACATTGTCCTGCCTGCAGCAACCTGGTACGAAAAGGACGACTTAAGCACGACCGATCTGCATTCTTATATTCATCCTCTTGGCGCGGCCGTTCCTCCCTGCTGGGAATCCAAAACAGACTGGGAGATCTTCAAGGCGCTGGCGCACAAGATCAGCCATTCGGCTCCGGCGCACTTCCCCGTTCCATTCCGCGACGTTGTCGCTTCGCCTCTCTTGCACGACACGCCGGATGAGATCGCGCAACCACAGGTTCGTCGCTGGTACGAGGATGAATGCGAAGCGGTCCCTGGAAAAACCATGCCGCGGCTCACACTGGTGGAGCGGGATTATGTCAATCTGTTCCATCACTTCTGTTCACTTGGGCCGCTCATTCGCGATAAAGGCGTCGAAGATCATGGCGTCGATATCCCAGTCGCAGATCTTTATGACGAATTGATCCGCAACGGGCCAATGTATCGCTGGGGTGATCAAGCCTACCCCTCACTAGTTGAGGCCACGGATGCCGCCAACGTGATCCTGCTCTTCGCGCCGGAAACGAACGGAGAGGTTGCTTATCGTGGGTTCGAGTCCAAGGAAAGGACGGTAGGGCTCCCGCTCAAAGCATTGGCCGAGTCTACTCGTTCAGTCCGATACAAGTTCAGAGATCTCATCCAGCAACCGAGAAGGATTTTGACCAGCCCAAGCTGGTCCGGAATTACGAATGCGGGCAGGGCTTACAGCGGCTACTGCCTGGATGTCGAGCATCTGGTTCCCTGGCGCACGCTTTCCGGCCGGCAGCACCTTTATTTAGATCACGAAGGATATATCGCTTTTGGCGAGAACCTGCCGGCTTTCAAGCCGAAGATTGACCTTGAAGCCTCGCGCAATCTGATTAAGAGCGCGCCCCAAGGAAAATCCTTGAACCTGAATTGCATTACCCCCCACGGGAAATGGCACATCCACACGACCTACGCAGACAACTTGCGTATGTTGACTCTCTCGCGCGGCATCGAACCGCTGTGGTTGAACGAGCAGGACGCAGATGAAATTGGCGTATTCGACAACGACTGGGTGGAAATGTACAACGACAACGGCGTGGTGGTAACTCGCGCAGTGGTGAGCGCCCGAGTACCGCGAGGCCTGTGTATCTTCTATCACGCGCCGGAAAGAACCGTGGGGGTTCCCAAGTCACCAATGCGGGGTAATCGCCGCGGCGGAGGCACCAACAGCATTGCACGCATGCGGTTGAAACCGGTGCTCATGGTCGGGGGATATGCGCAGCATAGCTACAGATTCAATGACTACGGTCCCGCAGCTTCCGACCGGGACACCTATGTGATCGTTCACAAAATGGAAGGCCGGCCCCGTTGGAATTGACACCACTAGCACGCATGTGTGCCCGGTGATTCTTCGCCACCGTCGCGGCACGGGAGAGAGTGAGTTGCCATGAATATTCGCGTTCAGGTCTCTATGGTGTTCCATTTGGATAAATGCATCGGCTGCCACACTTGCAGTATCGCTTGCAAGAATTTATGGACCGGCCGGCCCGGCACAGAATACATGTGGTGGAACAACGTTGAGACCAAACCTGGTACGGGCTATCCCACGTTGTACGAAGACCAGGAACAATACCACGGTGGATGGGAAGTTCGGAACGGCAAGCTGGAACTGAAGCTCGGGAGCCGAACCAAAGAGCTGGCAAACCTCTTCTACAATCCACGCTTGCCTGCGCTTGACGACTACTACCATCCGTTCACTTACCGGTATGAAGACCTGATCGATGCTCCGCCGGGACAGGATCAGCCGGTTGCCGTCCCGATCTCTGCTCTGACCGGAGAGAAGATTGATATCGAATCGGGGCCCAATTGGGACGACGATATGGGCGGCTCTCCCGTCTATGCGGCGAATGATCCGAACCTCAAAGCTCTCGACGATCAAGAAAGAAGCCGCCTTTTCGAACTGCAGAACGTCGTCTTCTTCTACCTTCCTCGCATCTGCAATCACTGTTTGAACCCCAGCTGCGTCGCTGCGTGTCCCCAAGGCGCCATTTACAAGCGTGGGGAAGATGGGATTGTGCTCGTCAGTCAGGAGAAATGCCGCAGTTGGAGGATGTGCATCTCTGGGTGCCCGTACAAGAAGGTCTATTTCAACTGGTCCACAGGCAAAGCCGAGAAGTGCATCCTGTGTTATCCGCGACTGGAAACCCAGCAGGCGCCCGCGTGCATGCACTCCTGCGTTGGACGGATCCGCTACCTGGGAGTGCTGCTGTATGACGCCGACAGGATCGAAGAGGCCGCATCTCGTCCGGACAAAGAACTGGTGGATGCGCAGCGTGAGATCATTCTTGACCCGTTCGACCCCCAGGTCGTGCGAAAGGCACAGGACCACGACATTAGCGACAACGTGCTCGAAGCTGCGCGGAAGTCCCCGGTATACAAATTCGTCAAAGTATGGAAACTCGCCCTGCCGCTGCATCCCGAGTTTCGGACCCTGCCGATGCTTTTTTATGTACCGCCGCTGCTTCCCGTGGTTGGTTCACAGGAGAACGGCCGGTATGAAATTGCCAGCGATTTCTTCAGTTCGCTGGAAAGCGCGAGGCTACCCTTGCGCTATCTCGCCAGCCTGTTTTCTGCGGGTGACGAAGAGATGATCGCCGCTACTTACCGGAAAATGATCGCCGGCCGTGTCTATATGCGGGCCCAAACTGTGGGAGACATTCCCCACGAACAAGCGGCACGCGCCGTAGAGCTTGGAGGAACAAACCCGGAGGAAATCGATGCCATTTACCGGCTGACGTCCCTGGCCGGCTTCGAAGAGAGATTCGTGATTCCTCCGATGTACCGTGAAAAGGCTATTGAACTGATACAGATCACGCAGAATGACCAGGAAGGAGGAGGAATGGGATTTCTGCAGGCGCCGCACAGGGGGCTCTGAACATGGAAGCCTACGAGTTGCTCGGAGATCTGCTGGATTATCCCTGCAGGGCACTACTGCACGAGGTTAATCCCAGGATTGACAGGGTCGCAAGCAAGTATCCCGAAGCGGCCGGCCTTTTGGCGGAGTTCCGCTGCGCAATTGAGTGTCTACCGCTGGGGAACCTTGAAGAAATTTACACAAGCACCTTTGATCTGCGCGCAGAGTCCTCACTTTACTTGGGCCATCACCTGTTCGGCGAGGACTGGAAGCGGAGCGCGCTGATGGCGCGCTTAAAGAGCTGGTACAAAGAAAAGAACTTCGTGTGTGGCGCGGAAATGCCGGACCATCTGAGTGTCGTGCTTCGATTCCTCGGACGGTATGCCGATAATCCAGATGCTCTGGAATTCATCACCGAATGTCTGCTCCCGGCAGTCACGCGGATCATTGCGGGCCTTCAGGATCAAGGCGGCCCTTATACAGCAGGACTCAATGCGCTGTTGATTATCGTCCAAACGTCCCAGCAAAAACAGGTCACGCCGGGAGCATCCGAATGACTACTGTTCTATTTGTCGTGTTTCCTTACGTCGCTATTTTTCTGGCCGTCTTTGGAGGCATCTACCGTTATTTTTCAAATCGATTCTCCTATTCGGCATTGTCATCGCAATTGCTTGAAAGCCGGCAATTGTTCTGGGGCTCGGTTTCGTGGCATTACGGCATCATTCTGATCCTTCTCGCCCATCTCCTTGCGTTTCTCTTTCCTGACGTAAGCGGAGCCATTCTGGGCACTTCGTATCGGCTTGTGGTGTTAGAGCTGATTGGATTGTCACTGGCGCTATACACCGCCGTTGGGATTGCGATCCTGATTGCCAGACGCCTGACCCGGTCGCTGGCTCGCGTGGCTACCTCGCCAATGGATTGGATCCTGCTTTTTGTTCTCTTGATTCAGGTCCTGAGTGGAATAGGGATTGCCCTGGCCGACCGCTGGGGCTCGCTGTGGTATCTGAGCAACGCAGTGCCTTGGATGTGGTCACTGGCCCGCTTCAGCCCCGAACCAAATGCTGTCTCGCCGCTCTCGCTGCTTATCAGGCTGCATATTTTGAATGGGTTCCTGATCATCATGCTGTTTCCTTTCAGCCGTCTGGTCCACCTGATTTCTTTTCCCATCAGCTATCTGTGGCGGCCCTATCAAGTGGTGATCTGGAATCTTACGCCCCGGCGACCCGGGCTTACGACCCCATCCTTGCAACCGGCCGCGGCCTTCGCAGGTGCCGCCGATCCCGGCAGCCATTCATATTCGACGGCCGCGGATTCTGCGGATGAGTCGCTTGACATGGCCGAACCCGAGAGCCCGTCGCGCCGGCAACTGTTGTCTCGAATTTCGCTTGCCGCGGGAGCCTTAGCCGCCGCCATCGTGACACTTCCTAGTGTCGCTTTTCTGCTCGGCCTTCTCAAGCCGCGAGAGGTCTGGCGAGCTGTGGGGGCCGTAGACTCTTTTCAAATTGGAAAGACCGTTGAAGTTTCGTTTCTTGATTCCTCGCCACTCTCCTGGGCAGGAGTGACGGCACAGACGGCTGCCTGGTTGCGGCGTGTCGGCAACCAGGAATTCATCGCCTTCTCACTCCACTGCACCCACCTCGGCTGCCCGGTGCGCTGGCTGGAGGATGCCGACCTCTTTATGTGTCCTTGTCACGGCGGAGTTTACTATAAGGACGGCCGCGTCGCTTCCGGACCACCCAGACATCCTTTGATCCAGTATCCGGCCCGTGTCAATGCAGGACAAGTCGAGATCCTGACCAGCCCTGTGCCGATTATGAGCTTCAACCAGCCTCTTCGGAGGAAGCCGTGCGATTCCTAAAGAGGATATGGGAATGGATTGACGACCTCACCGGCGCGTCGGCAGCTCTGAGCAAACCGCTCTATCATCCTGTTCCGCGCGCTCGCAAGACACGCTGGCTCTACGTTTTCGGAAGCGCCACCCTGGCTGTTTTTCTGTTGCAGGTCGTTACCGGCGTCGCCCTTGCGAGCGGTTACGTTACGTCCACGGGAAGCGCTTATGACAGCCTGCAATTCATCACCGCTCACCGGCTGGGGAGCTTCATCCGCGGGATGCATGCTTTCGGCGCCTCCGCCATGATCGTGTTGATTGGGATTCACACCATCCGTGTCTACCTCATGGCGGCTTACAAGTATCCTCGCCAGATGAACTGGTTGACGGGAGCCGGGCTGCTGCTGTTTACGCTCCTGATGGCCTTTACAGGGCAGCTCCTGCGGTGGGACCAGACAGGATTCTGGACGGCTGTTGTGGCCGCCGAGCAGGCTGGACGCACCCCTTTCATCGGGAATTGGCTGGGGCATTTCATTCTTGCCGGGAATACCGTAAGCGGAGCTACCCTCAGCCGCTTCTTTGCCGCACACGTCTTTTTCATCCCGGCCGTGATCTTTCCGTTTATTGCCATACATCTCTACCTGGTTGTCCGTAACGGAATTTCAGAACCGCCCAAGGCCGGCCAGCCGGTGGATCCCAAGACCTATCGGAAGTGGTATCACGCACTCCTGCAACGCGAAGGCGTACCATTCTGGCCGGACGCTGCCTGGCGTGATGCCGTCTTCGCTTTGCTGATAGTGGTCAGCATCGCAATTCTGGGGCTGTGGGTTGGCCCACCAGAACTCGGGAAGCCGCCGGATCCAACTCTGATTGATGCCTCACCGCGTCCTGACTGGTATTTCTTCTGGTATTTCGCCGTGCTGGCTCTGATTCCGAGCTGGCTTGAACGTTATGTCATTATTCTCGGGCCTGCGATATTCGGGTTGTTCCTGATTTTGCTGCCGCTGCTTGCGCCTAATGGAGAGCGTTCCCCAGTGCGCCGCCCTTGGTCGATCGCGATCGTAGTTACGGTGGTCGTCATCATTTTCCATTATTCGCGAGTCGGGCAAGTCGCGCCCTGGTCGCCGCGATTCGAAACACAGCCACTGCCGCCTGCTATTGTCGGAACCAGCTCCGGTCCGGTAGCGGACGGAGCCAGGCTGTTTTATTCAAAAGGATGCCAGTACTGTCACAGCGTCTCGGGCTTTGGCGGCATTCGCGGACCGGATTTGACCGATGCTGGAGACAGACTTACCAGAGAGCAGATCAAGACAAGAATCTTCAGTGGAGCAGTGAACATGCCGTCCTACAATGGCAACATGACCGCTAACCAACTCTCGGCGATCACCGCATTTCTGGAATCACGACACCGTCTCGGCGCAGCAGTCCTGCCCCAGCCTGTCAACGCTCCACAGTGAACTTTGCTTGGGGCACAGATATGGCTCTGAGCCATGTTGAGGGCAAATGAATACTTCGACTAGAATCGGCGAGATCGTCGCCATTGTCCCCCCGGCGATATCTGTCTTTGAGCAGTTCGGAATTGACTGTTACCGATCAGCGGCGCAGCCTCTGAGCGATCTCTGTCTGGCACAGGGACTCTCGAGCGAGCGCGTCTTGCGCTCCGTGGAAGAAGCTGGCGCCGCCTCCTCGACCAGCAGCTTACAAAAAGATTGGAAACACGAGCCGCTCTCCTCCCTGATTGAGCACATCGTCCAGCGTCATCATCAGTTCACTCGAGAAGCATTCTCCAAACTTCACTCGGTCACCGATGCTCTACTGGAACGACATCGACGAGCCCACGCAGAGATGGGAAAGCTACGGATGGACCTCCAGTTGCTCGAGCGTGAACTTACACTGCACCTGAGCAAGGAAGAAGAAACGGTCTTCCCGCACATCCGGCTCCTGGAGAACACGCCTACGGCAGGCGGCCCACCGACCAGCCTGTTTTTCAGAAGCGTCCGTCATCCGGTCAACACCTTGATGAGTGTCATGTCCGAGGAACATGAACTCACGGAT
>DATAEJ010000240.1:0-10995 GCA_036258095.1 Candidatus Angelobacter sp.
GATGGGAGAACTGTGGACCAAAGAGGTAGGTAAACTGATTTCCACTCACGCCATTCGGAAGTCCCGAAACCTTGTACCCCGCAAAATCGCCGACGATGCCGAACCAGCGATTGACATTGAAGGCGAGAGCACCGGTGCCGCCCTGATCGTCAAAGTTCTGGTGCAGGACCGGACCTTTTACGTTGAAACGGACATAGGAATATCCACCGAAAAGCTCCACCCGCGGAAAGCCCTCATCCGATGATGAAGGAGCCGGAGCGGCATTGCCTGGAGGCACGAGCGTGGCATAGCGTCCAAACCACGGTTGAGCAGGACGGAAGTTCCCGTCAGCAGTTTCATTACAACTGGATGAGTTGGTCGGCTGTAGATCCGTTTTTGCCGGAGCCGAGACCGCAAAACAAGTCGCAAAGAGAACGACTGCAAGAACACGCGAATGCCAGTGCATCTTCACTCCTTCACGGATTGGGCTTTGGGGGTTTGATAAGCACGTATGATAGCAGAGTGGCTGCTGCGGCGAGGACACGATGGCGCAGAGCGGAAAGATGAATCCCGAATTGGAATCCGGAATAGATCAGCGAATGGAAGAGTTACAGAGGTTCCTGCGCGAGGCAATCCCCTATTGGCAAACGCTGGGATTTCGACTGTTAGAAGTCTCCCGGGGACGCGCCGTGTTTGAAGCTGAAGTCACACCCGGCATGATGCAAAACGGAGTTGTACATGGTGGAGTCCTGGCATCCATTGCGGATTCAGCGTGCGCCGTGGCCGGCATCTCACACGTGTTCCCGGAGAACTACGCCACCACGGTGAACCTGCAACTGGCATATCTGAAACCATTGCGGGAGGGCAGGTTCCGCGCCGAAGGCCGGTGTCTTAAGGCCGGACGGAGTCTGCTGTTCTGCGAAGCCTCCGTTTTCGACGAAAAAGGCAGTCCGGTCTGCACTGCCAGTTCCCAGCTGCTGGTCATGAGCAGATAACGTTGCCACACCGGGGCATTGTCCTTTGGTACTACGCGTAGCTGTACGAAGGTACTAACTTAGCGATTTGAGATCGTAATGTTTTGGTAAGAACACGCTAAAAATGCGCTTTCCTGGTTGCCCCCGCCACCGTTTTCGCCTAACATATCCGGTTTGCTTGTGGCTTCCCGAGCTCGCTGGGAGAGGTGCAGCAGACTGGATTTCTCCGAAAAACTGAAACCAATCACGCTTCGGGCGAATCCAAAAATCAATAATTGTCTGTAACAGGACTTTTCTTTATAAAGGCAGGAATCACTGAGATGGCAAGAAGACGCGGTAATCCGAATTGGGGCAAGCCTGAGCCGATCGGCCCCATAGTGCCGGTAGTCACCTCATTCGAGCAGGCAGTGAAGGAATTCAAGCTGACTCCGGACCAGTACATCCGGTCCACTCGCCTGCGTGAATGGGCGCGCCGAAACAAGAACAGCAAGTACATCCCTGAGCCCCTTCTTGAAGCGTGGGGCTTTGAGATCGAATCAACGCTGTAATACCCCCGAACTGGACAGAAGTCAGGAGAGGCCGCCAAAAGGCGGCCTCTGCTTTTATGCCGACATTTTCGCATCAGGACATTCTGGCGATCGTAGTCGCAGCGAGTTTCGCCTCTGGCTTGAACGTGTATGCGACGGTGGCAACGCTTGGGCTGCTTTCGCATACCGGCGCATTTCCCCTTCCACCGGCGCTGCACTTGCTGAATTCATGGGTGGTAATCTTTATCTCGGCAGCGCTCTTCACACTGGAGTTTTTCGCCGACAAGATCCCGCTGTTCGATCTGCTCTGGAATGCTCTGCACACCTTTGTGCGCGTTCCGATTGCGGCGCTGCTCTCCTATGGCGCAGCACAGCACCTCTCGCCGCCGGCCCAGATTGCCGCTGCCGGACTGGGAGGACTGATTGCACTTGCGGCACATGGGGGAAAGACGGCGGTGCGCGCCGCGGTCACGCCCTCACCGGAACCTTTCTCGAACATGGCCCTGAGTTTCGGCGAGGATGTGGCAGCAGTTTCGATTACATGGTTCGCGACCAAACATCCGGTGATCGCGGCGGTGGCTGTAATCATTGCTGTGATAATTATTGTGTTTTCGATACGGTACGTGGTCCGCGCGCTGAAAAGACTGTTTCAACGCTCACGGGATGCACTGGCGCGCACACCAGCCACATGACGAAGTTTGTCCAGAGAGCAAGTCTGGTCTCGCCAAATACCGTCACGTTTGACCAGATTGCACATCGCATGCGATAGTCTTCTGTTTGTTAACGACCTGTTAAAAGCTTCTGCAAGCGCCCGGGGGAGAGCAGCTCGCACATATGGTCCGCCTAATTCCGCGTGACACCAAATTTTTTGAGATGTTCGCCGACATGGCGAACAATCTGGGCGAAGGCGCCCGCCTGTTGCGCGCCATGCTTGAGGACTTCAAGGACATCGACAGGCGCGTGGGAGAACTTAAGGCGATCGAGCACCGGGGCGATGACATGACCCACAGCGTCCTGACCAAGCTGAACCAGACGTTTATTACTCCATTCGATCGAGAAGATATCTACCGGCTGGCCTCGTCTCTCGATGACGTTCTGGATTTCGTCTATGCTGCCGGCGTACGGCTGACGATGTACAAAATTACAAGCGCTCCAAGCGCTGCCTACAAACTGGCGGACATCGTGGTAAGCCAGGCAAAGGAGCTTTCGCTGGCCCTGGCCAAACTGGAAAAAAATGACGAGCACCTGCTCACCCACTGCGTCGAGATCAACCGCCTGGAAAACGAGGCCGATCAGGTAGCCCGAAGCGCGATTGCCGCGCTGTTCGATAAGGAACGCGACCCGATCTCCCTCATCAAACTGAAAGAGTTGTACGAGGTCCTGGAAACCGCAACCGACAAAGCCGAAGACGCCGCCAATGTGGTGGAAGGCGTGGTGCTGAAGAGCACCTGATGCTGGAACCCAATCCCAACTGTTTCCTTAGCGAGGGGAGTGCGTGCATACAAGCCTGGTTCTAGTCTTGCTGACGGTGTTCCTCGCGCTGTCGTTTGATTTCATTAACGGCTTTCACGACGCGGCCAACAGCATCGCGACGGTGGTGTCCACACGCGTGCTCTCCCCGCGAGTGGCTGTTCTCTGGGCTGCCACGTTCAACTTCATCGCGGCATTTGGGCTCGGCACAGCGGTGGCGAAGACCGTGGGTAAAGGCATGGTCCACCTCGAGTACGTCACGCAGTATGTGGTTCTTGCGGGATTGATAGGCGCTATTATCTGGAACCTGATCACGTGGTTCCTGGGACTGCCGACTTCGTCGTCGCATGCGCTGTTTGGCGGTTACGCGGGAGCTGCGATCGCCCGCGCTGGATTCAAAGCCATTATCCCAGCGGGATGGAAGAACACGCTGGCGTTCATCGTGATCTCCCCGATCATGGGCTTCATCCTGGCCCTGGCATTGATGGTGCTGGTGTCGTGGCTGTTCCGTGGCAGCGCGCCGCGAAAAGTAGACAAGCTGTTCCGGGGACTCCAGCTTCTCTCTTCTGCTGGAGTGAGCTTCGCGCATGGGGCTAATGACGCGCAGAAGACAATGGGCATCATCGTGAGCGCGCTCTATGCCGGCGGCTATCTAACCGCACAGCAAGCCGGCACGAACTGGGGAAGGTTTCACCTGCCCATCATCCTTGCGGCATACTTCGCGATCAGCTTAGGCACCTACTTTGGGGGCTGGAGGATCGTGCATACGATGGGATCCAAAATCACCAAGCTGAAGCCTGTGGGCGGGTTCTGCGCCGAGAGCGCCGCCGCGCTCACACTGGTGATGACCGCCCTGTGGGGCATCCCAGTGAGCACAACGCACACCATCACCGGTTCGATCATCGGCGTCGGCTCTACGCACAGGATTTCCGCCGTGCGATGGGGCGTAGCGCGGCGGATCGTATGGGCCTGGATCATTACGATCCCAGCCGGAGCAACGATGGCAGCCGGATGTTGGTTCCTGATCAGGCTCTTTATTCCAAACGCATAGCCCAAACGGGCATTGATCCTGCGCGGCACGCGGAGCTATTTCGGTTGCGTCATACTGAACCAGTTGCCAAACGGATCCTTGAATACCGCTTCTACTCCGTAGAACTGGTCTTTCGGCGGCGAAACGAATTCCACGCCTTTTGCCTTCAGCTCTTCATAGGTTTTCCGGCAATCGGCTGTCTGGAAGACGCCTGCTCCGAAGGCGCCTTTCTGCATCAGCTCACCAATTGCCTGAACGTCCTGCTGCTGAACGCGCGCGGTGTTTCCAGGCATGGTGTGCGAAGGAGCGACCTTCATCAGGATGATTTCCAGATCGGGCTGGCCTTTGGGTGAGACGGTGAGCCAGCGGAAGCCGTTGGGCATTGACTGGTCCATCTTGAGTTCCAGACCGAGCTTATCGACGTAGAATTCCCTCGCAACCTCCTGGTCCATGACAAAGATTGCGGAATGGGACATGCGTTGAATCATGGGGGCCTCCGTGATGGAGCAATGGTAACTGCGAAGGAGTGTTGGCGGCTTCTTGATTCTTGCTGTTTTACTCGATTGCGGTGAACGCGGACAGAAAGCAGACAGGGACCAGGATGATATTCCATGGCCCTGAATAGCCAAACGTGCGCCGGATGTGGCGCTGATACGCGGACGGCGTCTGCCCGACGAGAGTAAGAAATTTGTGACTGAAGGAGCCGAGGCTGGAGTAGCCGACGTCCATGCAAACTTCTGTCACGGTCATCTCACCGCGCGCGAGCAGGTGACGGGCACGGTCCATGCGAATCCGGGTGACGAAGTCGTGCGGGGTCTGGCCGAAGGCAGTGCGGAACAGCCGATGGAAATGAAATGGCGACAGGCAGGCTTCTCTTGCGGCATGCTCAAGTTGAAGGTTTGATTGATATTCGGAAGCAAGCAGATCGCGAGCGCGGCACAGCCGGCGGAAGGTGTCGTCGTTGAGCAACGTACTTGGAATGCGGCGGGCCATTGAGACGCTATTGTAGTCGGTTCATAGGATTGCATCCCAAACTGAAATACGAATGGCTCATAGCCGGAAATCAAGCACAAGGTCCCTCAGGGCTACTTCCACCCCAACCTGCGAACACCGCGCCGTTTGGGGGCCCGGCTCGCGAGCTGAAGAAAGCGCTCGCTCGTTGACGCCCTTCGGGATGACGAAGAATAGAGAACCGCGAGCGCGATGTCGTTACGATTGCAGAAAAATGACCTGATGTTCGGCACAGCCGGTCTGGGCGGCATCCTTGATCTTGCTCACGACGCCGACGCCGTACCTGAGCAGGAAGTAGAGTGCGCCGACTTCCCTTTCCTGAAGTTCCTTGTTCGGGAAAAGCAAAGTGGAGAGTTCGTCGGCATGGCGCTGGAGTTCTGTGTTCTTCCGGGCTTCGGCACGGGCAGCTTTGTCGCGGAGTGCCTGGAGCTGATACCGCATCTTCGAGGCGGCGTTCTGGGCTGCGTCCACCAGGGTGCGATCAAGTTTCTCGAGCGGTTCATGGATGGCGGCAATCCCCTGCTCCAGATGCTCAGTCGCGAAGTCAAAGCTCTTCATGATGGAATTGGGCAGAGCGCGCGTGGCGACTTCCTCGCGCAGCTTCTCCGCGGGAACAAAAATGTCAGTAAGGGTGAGTCCGTAACGTTGGAGCAACTTGGCCTGCCGAGCTTCAACGAGAGTGGCAAAAACGCGTGGCAGGATTGGAGTTACACGGCTTGCAATCGAGCGGTACACAGTTTCAATCTGCGCGAAGTAGGCGACCTCGGCGGGGCCACCGAGGTACAGCAGCGTGGGCAAGAGGTAATCCTGAACAACTGGCCGCAACAGAACGTTGGCGCTGAAGCGTTCCGGACATCGCTCGGCTTCGCTCAGGATGTCCGAAGCTGAAAACCTTTCGTGACCGGCGACATACGCTTCTCCGTCGCGGCGAATGGGTGTACGCACACCGTGGGGGTCAACATAGAAACATAATGTGTGTGACTCAGTAACGTTGACCTGGGCGTGATACCCGCCCTTTTCAAGTTCCTGGCCGCGAGCGATCAGCGCCGAGGTGAGCGGCTCAGCTTGCTCCAACGCGGCACGGTAGAGAGGGGCCGCGATGTGGTGGAGTGCGGGATCAAGCGGGTTCAACAGTACGATACCAAGTTCAGCGAAGATACGGGCGTAAAACTTGCCGAACGCGGTGCCGAACGTCTCACCTTTCCTGTAGGCCGCGGCGAGGACGGCACTCACTTCCGACTGACCAAAGATCGCTTGAATCTGCTGGATGGCAGCGGTGGTTTCGTCGCCCAGCACGATGTTCCCCACGGGCGCTCCTTCCACGTGCTGCACATTGAGTGAGAATTTCTTGAGATGGTCGCCTTCGGGAACGTTAATGGAGCTGATCTCGTCGAAGTCGTGGTCTTCCGTGGCCAGCCAGAAGACCGGCACGGCACCAGCTTTTTCGGCATAGATAGTGGCGGAAACTGCTTTGAGCAGACAGTAGAGCGGCCCGCCAAAAAGGCCAACCTGCTGGCCGGTGACTACGGCCGGAGCGCCGTCACGTAGTCGCTGGATATTGGCGAAAGCTTTCTCGCCTGCGCCGAAGTCGCGGTTTTGCTTTTCAAGAATGTCTGCCACCCGGGCACGACGGTCTGCCGGGTATTGGATGCGGCTGATTTCGTCTTGCCACCAGTCCTGTTTCAGCGGCGGACGCGCGAAGAATTGCTGCACGCGATCAAAATGGTGGAGGTAATCCTCAAATAAGCGGCTGGTGTGGGGAATGCTGGCGAATGAGACGCACTGTGATTCCAAGTTCGGGGACTCCACCATCGGCATAACAGGATTGGACGCACAAGGACAGTACTGGTTGCAGAAAATGTTTGTGCCAGGGGTGATTGTAAAGGAAGGGTAGTTTCTAGTCGGTATTTGGTACTTGGTATTTGGTAGTTGGTGCTGTGAACCACAAAAAAGTAGGCGAGGGCGCCCGTCCGACTCCTTCGCAGCGCTCAGTCGCTCAAGGCAGGCTCTTCGCTCGACAAATGCTGCCGGGCACCCCTTGTCAGAATCCAGCAGGTGAGAGCGGCACAGACAAAAGTTCCTCCACCCCAGTCGCGCAAAAGCGGCGCGATTGGGAACCCCGGGTCTGTGCCAGACAAGGCTTGGAACCGCGCTCCGCACAAATACCAAGTACCAACTACGAAGTACCTGTCAGCGTTTTATCGCGTTCTCGCGGATGGGGGCATAGCTGACGCGGCGCAACTCTTCGAGCTTGCCGCGATCGAGGCTGCCTTCCACCAGTTCGTAGCCGAGAAGCGCGATCACCCGGCCGCGTATGAACAGAGGACGGGCGTTGCCGTACCAATCAACGCAGGAGGCGTGACAGTTGTCGTCGGTGACGCGAGCGGATTCGGCGCTGAGCTCACCGACTTCTTCAAAGTGCAGTGACTTATTGCGGAGGAACAGGATTCCTGCGGAGCCTTCGCGAAGGTGCTTGTAGCCGGGGCGCCCGGGCGAACTGATGGGCAGGCCGAGGATGCCGGAGTCGGCACCGTCAGGTTTGTAGAAAAAGCCCTGACTGCGCAGCTCGCCTTGAGAGGCTGCTTCGCGCACGTACTCATCGGCGACTTCGGGGTGGCGGCTCAAACGCACGGAAGTGAAATGCAGATCGTTACCGCTGGCGCCGACGATGATGGCGTCGCGCCCGAGTTGCTCGATCCGATCCACGCCATGATTCAGTATAAGTTCGTGTTCGTCACCGCTGGCCCATCGCACTGCGTACACTCTCCCGCCGCTGGCTTTCTGCGGATAACCCCAGCTGCTTCCGGCGCCGTAGAGAAGGTAACCGCCCACGAAGCGGTTTTGAATCGTGTATCCCACGGGTTTGGGCAGGTTGCGATATCGCGATTCGGGCACGGCGCCGGTGCCGTCGCCAAAGCTCGAGAGCGGAATACGCATCAAGGCAATGTCACCAGCGCTGTGTTCAGCTCGCCACATAGCGTCACCACGCCCTTCGGAGCGCACCAGTACGTTGAGGTGGCCATCATCGCTTTCGAGGAATGAGAATTGGTCGACTGGGCTGCCGGCAACGTTGAGAGCGCTGGGAGCGGAGCCATCGAGCGGCAGGCGGTAGAGCATGGAATGCGCGCTGGCGGATTTATCCCACCCGTTCCAGTCGCTCATCCAGACGTAGACGGATTCGGCGGAAACGTAAAAGACGCGTCCCGGAGGACCGACGACCGAAGTTGCCGTGCAATCCAGTTCGCCGCGCGCGAGATCGCAGGTAGTGACGGTGTGCAGAGCCAGGCTGTAATTGCCTGTAATGGGCTTATCTGGGTGATAGACGCTGGTGGGCTCAATGATGGAGCGAAATTCGCCATTGGTAGCGCCCTTATGCCACTTGCGCACAGCCGGGAAGCTGGCCATGGGATCGCCAGCGCCGTAGTAGTACAGCGGCGCGTAAAAGATGAGCCTGGTGCCGATCAGGCGGCTGGCGTAGTTGCGGGAGGAGTAGTAATCATTCGAGCGGAGATGGTAAGTGGATTTGTAAGTCAGGCCGCCAAACTGATCGATGTTGAAGAGATTGACCTCAGTTCCACCGCGCTGGTAGCTGTAGCCGATTACGGCGATGGTGTCGCCGGAGATGAGCATTTCGTCATACCAGGCGCCGCTGGGATCCATGTCGGGTGCGTAGGCATCGAGCATGGAGACGGGCTCGAGAGCTTTGTCGCCGATAGCTACAGTGAAGAGGCGTCCGCGGCGCAGCATTACCAAGTGATTACCGTGGACTTTAACGATGCCGCCTTCGTCAACGCCGGCGGTCTGGACGTTGGTGACCGATTCGGCGGCGCCTGCGACGTCCGCCGTGGCGGAAGGCATGGGAGCTGGAGCAAGTGACTTGGCGGCCGTCATCTCCCGACGGGCGATCTGTTGGTTAAATAGGCTGAAATACGCCCGGAGCTCGGCTTCCGACTTGAAAGCCTGCATGGTTTTCTTTGAAGGTATAGGTTTGCGCTGCGAATCAGCGGCGGCGGTCTGAGTTGGTGCCGCGCAGCCGAGTGCTGCCAGAGTCAAAGCCGTACATAGAAGCAAGCGGTTCATAGCTGTCACCTCCGCAGGTTCCCCACGTACTCTGAACGTGGAGGTTGAAGGAGTTTGCGTGGCATTTTCGGACGAAGAATAGACACACTTGGCGGCCGGAAAAGTGGCTCAACCACAAAGGAGAGCAAAGGAGCGCGAGGCAGTCTTCCCCCAAGGCAGTTGAGCTTGAATGGTCAAGTAATCTGACTGGACAGTATTTTTGACCAGATGTACTATTGAGAGATGCAAAAGATCAATGCCTCAAAATTCAAGGAACAATGCCTGGCTCTGCTGGACAACCTTGAACCTGAAGGAATTCTGATTACAAAGCACGGCAAGCCCATCGCACGCGTAGTTCCAGCAAGTTCCAGTTGTTCAGAACTGATCGGCAGCATGAAAGGTAAAATCAAGATCAAGGGCAACATACTTTCGACAGGGCTGAAGTGGGATGCTGAATCTTGATACTCACATCCTGATTTATGCGCTTGAAGGAAAGCTGAAAACTGCGGAAGAGCGTATTCTTCGGACAGATAACTGGGGAATCTCGGCGGTTGTGCTCTGGGAACTAACGAAGCTGTTTCAACTCAAGCGTATCTCGCTGGACATTCGTTCCGCTGAATTCAGCCGCGGTCTTTCTCGCATCCATGTCTGGCCAATTGATTTGGTAGTCTGCCGAGAAATTCTCGGCCTCGACTTTCAGAGCGACCCTGCGGACGAGATTATCGCGGCCACCAGTATTACGCACAAAGTTCCTCTGGTTACCCGTGACAGCCGAATCCTGGGATCGAAGCTGGTACCGATTGCCAAATAGCTTGCGCCAGCGAGGGTGCCGGTTCGACTCCTTCGGTTCCCTCAGTCGCTCAGGGCAGGTTCCACGCTCCACCAATCAAGCTCGGTTCCGCCAAACAGACTCGAGCGAGTAAAAGAGCGCAGGCGGGGGCGCCTGCGATCCACAATTTTTCTCCTTCGATCAGAACTTTGCCAGGGATTCCATTGCCTTGTAGAGGTCGTCTGCCTGGGGGAGGATCACGTCTTCGAGCAGGGGCTGGTAGGCGACGAAGGTGTCGGTGGCGGCCACGCGTTTCACCGGGGCGTCGAGGTCTTCGAACAGCTCGTCGGCGATGCGGGCCGCGATTTCCGCTCCATAGCCCCAGCTGAGCGTGTCTTCGTGAGCGACGATGACGCGGCTGGTTTTGCGAACGGAAGCGGCGATGGCGTCCCAATCATAGGGGCTGAGGGTGCGGAGGTCGATGAGTTCGACACTCACGTTTTGTTCGCGCTCGATGCGCTGCGCGGCCTGCAACGCACGAGGGACGACCGCGCCGTAGGTGATCACGGTGAGGTGTTTCCCTTCCTTAACGGTCCTGGCTTTGCCAAAGGGGATCATGTAGTCGGGACCGGGATTGGGCGAGCGGCCGTAGGTTTCACGGTAAAGGCGTTTGTGCTCGAGGAAGAGCACGGGATCGTCGCAGCGGATGGCGGTGCGAAGGAGGCCGTTGGCGTCGAGCGCATTCGATGGGAAGCAGACGCGCAGGCCAGGTGTATGAGTGAAGATGCTCTCACCGCACTGCGAGTGATAGATGGCGCCGCCGGTGAGATAGCCACCGATGGCTACACGAACGACAGCAGGACTCGAGAAGTTGCCATTGGAGCGCCAACGGATGAGCGGCAGTTCGTTACGAAGCTGCTGCATCGCGGGCCAGATGTAATCGAAGAATTGAATTTCGACGACTGGTTTGAGTCCGCGAGTGGCCATGCCAATGGCGCGACCGACGATGTTGGCTTCGGCGAGCGGTGAATTGAAGACGCGGTCGCCGCCGAAGTCGCACTGGAGACCGGAGGTGAGTTTGAATACGCCGCCCTTCCCTTTGATCTGCTTGTCTTTGAGATATTCTTCGCGGCTGCAGTCGGCCACGTCTTCGCCGAACATGACGATGCGCTCATC
>DATAEJ010000241.1:0-32850 GCA_036258095.1 Candidatus Angelobacter sp.
GAATGCGTGCTCAGAGGCGGTTCGCCGTTGTTTGATTTACACACTGTGGAGCTTTTTACACGACGCGAGCCCTCGCCCGCAGGCACATCACGGACTCTTGGATGGGATACACCATCTCATCCGTCACAGTCCGGTAAGTACTTTTCCCCGCGTGCGTATGGCCACCTGGGCTATACCGGTACTTCCCTGTGGATTGATCCGGAGCGGCAGCTCTCTGTCACATTGCTGACCAATCGTACGTGGCCGGATCGCAGCTCGCAGATCATTAGACAGATCAGGCCGGCATTTCACGATGCCGTTGTGGAGGCCCTCCGTTGACCCTTGAGCGCGCAAACCTGCATAAGCTGAACACCGAACGGCGGAACTCCGCATCCACCGATCTGGACACCATGTCCGCTCTTGAAATCGCCGAGATCATGAATGCCGAGGATCGCAAGATCGCCGGGGCAGTGGAGAAAGCCTTACCGCAAATCGCAGAAGCCATCGACGCCATCGCCAATGCAATTGCCGTCGGCGGAAGGCTGATTTATGTAGGCGCCGGCACGAGCGGCCGCATTGCCGCACTGGATGCTTCAGAGTGCCCGCCGACGTTTGGTGTCAGCCCAAAGACTGTGCAGTTTGTGATGGCTGGCGGAACAAAGACGCTCGGTCGCGCGAAGGAATTCAGTGAAGACTCTCGCGCGTCCGGCGAACGTGACATGGCGCGACGCAAACCAGGCAAAAGAGATGTTGTTGTCGGCCTGGCAGCCAGCGGTAGGACCCCATACACCGTCGCCGCACTCCAGCTTGCCCGCAAGCGCGGCGCACAAACGGTAGCGCTCGCGTGCAACCCGGATTCCGAATTGGGCAGGAGCGCCCACATTGAGATCGTCGCCGACGTTGGTCCCGAAGTGCTCTCCGGTTCCACACGGATGAAAGCGGCAACAGCTCAGAAAATGGTTCTAAACATGCTTACCACTGGAGCGATGGCTAGGCTCGGACGGGTTTACGGCAACCTCATGGCCCACGTGGAAACCAAAAACCTCAAGCTGGCACAGCGCGCGCTAAGCATTTTGCAGGAGGGCGCTGGAGTCGACCGTCAAACCGCGACCCGCGCCCTGAAATCCTCGGGCAACCGCGTGCCTGTGGCGCTCATCATGCTCAAGACTGGTTTGACCAGTTCAGAAGCAGTGCGAAAACTCAATCTCCATAAGGGAAATGTCCGACAAGCCCTTGCAGCACGCTGACTTATTATCCAGGTAATTTAGAATGAAGAGGTTATCCAAACCGCAGTCTGGAAGTGCATCTACCGTGCGCAGCACTGAGCAACTGCTCGCTACTGTGGTTCCGGCGAAGCGATCTCCGCTGCGGGTAAACGCGATTCGCGTCGGCCTCTCGGCTCTGGACAGACCTGAAAACCTTATGGACAAGTTCGTAATTCGCGGCGGAAACCCGCTCATTGGCACCATCCGCGTAAGCGGCGCAAAAAATGCCGCGCTGCCGGCGATGGCTGCTGCGCTCCTGACCGACGAGCCAGTAGTGCTTGAAAATATCCCCGACGTGCGCGATATCCAGACTGAACGCAACCTGCTCGTCTCAATGGGTGCCGAGGTGGAACTTGGTTACGGTCGCGCCTCGCATCGCACTACCCTCTGCTGCCGCAATCTCAACAATCCGGAAGCGGCTTACGAACTGGTGAAGACGATGCGCGCCAGTACCCTGGTCCTTGGGCCGCTGGTCGCCCGCGTGGGCCGCGCCCGCGTATCACTCCCCGGAGGGTGCGCGATTGGCGCCCGACCAATTGACCTGCACATCAAAGGCCTGGAAAGACTCGGCGCAAAGATTACCCAGGAGCACGGATACATCGAAGCTTCCGCCGATCGCCTGCGCGGCGGCCACATTATCTTTGACAAGATCACCGTCACCGGAACCGAAGACTTAATGATGGCGGCAGCGCTCGCCGAAGGCGAGACATTGATGGAAAACTGTGCCCGCGAGCCCGAAGTCAGCGATCTGGCTACCCTGCTGAACAAAATGGGTGCCAGAATTGAAGGCGCAGGCACTTCGACTGTCCGCATTCAGGGTGTTGAGAAGCTGCACGGTGCACGGCATCGCATTATCCCCGACCGCATCGAGGCCGCCACATTCATCATCGCTGCGGCGCTCACCGGCGGCGATCTCGCCGTTTCCAATTGTGATCCCCATCATCTGGGAGCATTGCTGAGCAAGCTTTACGAATGCGGCCTAACACTGGGGGTCGACCGCGATTGTGTGCGCGTGACAAATGGACACAAGCTCTCGGCGGCGGATATCAGCACCGAAGAATATCCTGGCTTCCCCACAGACATGCAGGCGCAGTACATGGCTCTAGCAACGCAAGCCGAAGGCACGACTGTGGTCACGGAAAACATCTTCGAAAACCGGTTTATGCACGCTCAGGAACTGGTACGCATGGGAGCCAACATCCGCGTGGAAGGCCGGCGGGCGATTGTGCGCGGAGGCACTCAGCTCAGCGGCGCTGCTGTTCAATGTTCCGATCTCCGCGCCTCGGCTTCTCTTGTGATTGCCGCACTGGTTGCTGAGGGCGAGACCATCCTCGATCGCGTTTATCACATTGATCGCGGTTATGAGCGCATTGAAGAAAAACTGCGTGCCGTCGGCGCCCAAATCCGGCGCATGGGTGAGATTTTCCCGAAACGCTCGGCAATTCCCGCTGGCGTAGCTTAACTCCGGAAGTGGCTGAAAAAGCGATAGACGGCTGTATAAGGAATCCGTACGAATTCGCCTTCGTTCACATCATGCTTTTGCGGCGGGTGACCTCCGAAAGTCTCAACTCTCTGGATATAGGAAACTCTGCTCAACGCACCTGTTCCTGCTCTTTCTGTCACCTCTAACAACAGCCAGGGTATCGCTGCCGGGTCAGGCGCATCCGCGCGAGCAATTACCTTGCCTCGAATCTCGCTGCCATCGTGATGTCTCCAGGTTGGCCCCTCGAAATGCGTCCCGACCACCCTTGCGTTTTCATCAGTGAGTTCGGCTTCGGGTCCGGCCAGAACCCACGACACGACTCTCTGTTGATCTTTAACAAGCCGGTACACCTGCACTCCTTTGGCGCTCACTTGGAAAGCTAGTCGGCAATCAGCCGGCGCTTCTATGGCATTTGGGACCTGACGTTGTTCCATGTTGTTTTTTCTCTGGGCAGTTCGAATTCTACCAGCCCGATTCAGCCCACCCATTTGGCAGCCGCGCGCCGAGTGCGATACAACATCCCTCAGCCATGAAACTGAAAAAGCTTGCGACCCTGGCTGAAGCCTTCCGTGTCGACCACGGAAAGGACTTCAGGCTGAAAGACTACGATACTGCTGATACTCAAGGCCTTGACTTGAAAGAGCAGTCTCAGGCCCTGCTTCAAGAGAGCGTCAAACGGATGGCAACATTGCAGGACATGCTTTACGCCCAGAATGAATGGGCAGTTCTACTCATTTTTCAGGCAATGGACGCCGCCGGCAAAGATGGTGTTATCAAGCACGTGATGTCCGGATTGAATCCGCAGGGTTGCCAGGTGTTCAGTTTCAAGCAGCCTTCCACCGAGGAACTGGACCACGATTTTTTGTGGCGTACCAATCGCTGTCTTCCCGAACGTGGCCAGATCGGCGTCTTCAATCGCTCATACTATGAAGAAGTACTGGTGGTGCGTGTGCATCCCGAGTTCCTGGAAAGGCAACACCTCCCCTGGGAACTCGTGACGAGGAAAGTATGGAAAGAGCGTTATCAGGACATCCGCGGCCTTGAGTCGTACCTTGCGCGAAACGGGACGATCATTCGCAAGTTCTTCCTCAACGTCTCACGTGAGGAGCAGAAGAGGCGCTTCCTGGCCCGCCTGCAAGAACCGGGGAAAAACTGGAAATTCTCTGAGGCAGACGTACGTGAACGCGAGTTCTGGGACGACTATATGGAAGCCTATGAAGATGCTATACGGCATACCTCAACCAGAGAGGCGCCCTGGTTTGTCGTGCCGGCTGACCACAAATGGTTCATGCATCTCGTGGTCAGCTCCGCCATTATCGAAACCCTGGAGAGCATCGATCTGTCTTACCCCAAGGTGGATGGAGCGCGGCGGAAAGAGCTCGATCAGGCTCGGCGGAAACTCGAGCAGGAGCCCTAATCAGTTCCGATTTTCGGTGGCTACCGCCTCAAGATCCACTGTTTTCGGAGCCACACCGGAGAGTGACTCCCACCCGCGCTGCGAGAGATCCCAGAAAATGAGATATCCGCAAAGCGCTGCCAGCGCCAGCAGCAGTATCCCAAACACCGGCTGTCCAAAGATTATCTTCCCGATTCCGAAAAGTGAGCAGTAAACCAGCAAACATCCGAGGACCCAGTCGAACGCGTTGTTTTTTAAGTCGCTGACGGGCGCCATATCCGGAGCCAGCGCGGCAATCTTCCGCCAACCATGAACAGTTGGATGAACACGGCGATAAAACTCCAGCAGCTTCTGCTCCGGCTCTGAAGGTGTGAGCAGCGTAGCGATCACCCACGCCACAGTGGTACAGCTTGCCGTAATCAGTGCTGTCTTTGCGAAGACAATCGGCTCCGTACCGGCAAACTTGACCCGGCTGAGAACGACCGTCACAATCGCGGCCACGCTCATAGCCACAATCTCGCTCCACGCGTTGATCCGCCACCAGTACCAGCGAAGAATGTAGACGGCGCCCGTGCCTATACCCAGATTCAATACGATCTCCCAGCCCTGTCCCACCGAATGCAATTCGCTGGCGACATAGCTGGACACGAGAACAAGGACAATCGTAAATATTCTGCCCGCGGCCACGTAGTGCTTCTCACTTCTTCCGCGCACAGCAAATCGGCGATAAAGGTCATTGACGAGATAAGAGACGCCCCAGTTGAGCTGTGTACCCAGGGTTGACATGAAGGCAGCCAGGAAGGCAGCGACCATGACTCCACGCAGTGCAGGCGGGAGATAATCACGCAGCACCATCACGTAGCCTTGCTGCGGGTTCAGTGCAAATGTCGGATCGGGGTTCAAGCCGCCATTTGGGGAATAAACAGCCAGCGCTACCAGGCCCGTGATAATCCACGGCCACGGACGTAATGCGTAGTGCGCGATGTTGAACCAGAGCGTCGCGCCAAGTGAATTTTTTTCGTCGCGGGCAGAGAACATCCGCTGCGCAACGTAGCCGCCCCCGCCTGGCTCAGCTCCCGGATACCAGGCCGACCACCACTGCACTCCCAGATAGGTCAGGAACGTGAGGACCGGAAGTGTCCACAGTGCATCGGACGTCCAGCCGAGGTGGAAATCGGGGAAAAATGCCAGCGGATTCGAAACAGGGTGTCCCGCTTTTTGAGCCGACTGGCTCACGAACTGAAGATGCAGCTTCAGCGAGTCCATGCCGCCGATGCGCGAGACGGCCACCCACGCCAGAACCACCACCATGCCCATCTTCAGGACGAACTGAAACAAGTCTGTGACCAGCACGCCCCAAAGCCCGCCAATCGAAGTGTATATGCCGGTAAACGGAACCAGGATGAAAATGCAGATCAGCAGGGCCGTGTGCTGCGGAGCGCCGAAGGTGTAATGCAGAATGGTGTGACTGCCGAGCGCGAACTGAAGAACTTTTCCCTGCTGGATGAGCGGGCCCAGCAGCACCGCGATGATGCTGACCATCGCATTTGTAACCCAGCCAAGAATCAGGCAATTCATGAACAGCCCGAGATAGATGGCCTTGAATCCGCGAAGAAACGCCGCCGGCTTTCCGCTGTAACGGATCTCCGTCAGTTCGACGTCCGTAAGGATTTCCGCGCGTCGCCAGTATCGCGCGAAGAAAAAGACGGTAAGCATTCCGCTGAGGCAGGAACTCCACCAGATCCAGTTGCCGGCGATCCCCTGGGTCGCAATCACGCCACTCACAAAAAGTGGCGTGTCCGCCGCGAAGGTGGTCGCAACCATCGAAGTTCCAGCCAGCCACCACGAAACATTGCGGCCCGAGACAAAAAATTCTTCCGTGTTGCCGCCGGAGCGACGACGGTAATAGATGCCTATCCCAAGATTGATAAGCAGGTAACCAGCAATGACCAGCCAGTCAATGTAAGTAAGCGGCATCCATCCTCCCGTGAGGGCAAAGCTTCGCGTCAGCTGCGGCAGTCTAACAAATCCCTGGCACGGCAGAATACCCGTGAAATCGCTTACGAACCTTCTTTTAAACCGCTCCTAGTCGGCTTCCTGAAGGGTGCGAATGTGGTCTTCAAGGGCTCGGCAATATTCGCGTTCTGCGTGAAGCTCAGCCTGTAACTTCTTGACGAGCCCCTCCAGGCGCATGACTTCGACTTTGATCCGGGTATTTTCTCCTCCATTTCCGTTTCGCAGCACAGGCGAAGGAGTCATGGGCGGAGAGGCAACGATTGTAGGCGACGGTTGAGGCGGAACCACCGGCATTGCGGAACCAATTGGCGCTGAAACTGGCGAGTAGTCCATCGGCTCCAGCAGTGGGTCCTGCTCCGGAACTGTTAGAGTCGCGCTCAGTGGGAAGTCCATTACAGAGCTGCTCACGGATGCTGCCACGACTTTCGGTTCGGAGACCGGTGCCGGAGTGACAGATCGAGACGGTATGGGCGAAGGCGACGCGGCGAAGATGCTGCTTAACGCCATCGCAGCGCTCGCTGCAGCTGCCGGAGTCGGCAGCGGTACGGTATTGCCGCTGAGCAGGTGTCGCACACGCGAAATAAGGTCCTGCGGCTGAAAGGGCTTGCGGAGTAATTCGTCGGCTTTCACGGCAAACGCCTTTTCCGCTACCGTGCGATTGACAACGCCGGACATAAGGATCACAGGCGTCTTGCACAGCTCTGGGTGGTTCTTGATGAACTGGCAAACTTCGTAGCCGTCCTTCTCCGGCATGATCACATCGGTGATCACGATGTCGGGACGCTTCTCCTCGATTTCCGAGAGCGCCAGCACGGCATCATGCGTCGCCAGTACGTTCATGTTCTCGCGACGAAAGGCTATCTTGATCACCTCACGCATGGTTGCGCTGTCATCAATGAAATAAACGGTGGGTGCGGCTGACATCAGAATCCCCCCTCGGTCTCGGCCTGCGCAGTTTCATCCAGTTCACGCAGGGCTTCCAGCATGAGTTCGGTCGCGGAGCGCAGCACGGTACGCGTTGCGGCGCTCTCGCCGGGTAAAAACTTGTAAGATCCGGAATCAAGTCCGTTGCAGAGCTTCACAATATGCACCATGGCTTCATCACCCACCAGTTCTCCGCTCTCTGCGTGCGTGACGATTCCGTTTTCGAAGAAAATAATTCCGTCGATGATTTCCGTGTTCACGTAAAGCGCCCCGGTCTGGCGCGTGTGCGTGAGCATCTGCACCACGCCGGGAATGTCCATGTGAGAGAGACTCCCGCTCAGCGCTGTATCGGAAGAAACGAGCATCTGCACCGGTTGAAATCCCTCGGTGTGGCTGCGCAGAAATGACTTGATATGCGACGCAATCAGTTCCGGTCCCAGACGTTTGTCGATGTAATCGGCGCAACCGGAACGAAAAGCTGCCATGAGCGCCTGGTCGCCGCCTTCTCCAAGAGCAATCACCGGCACGTGCGCAGTCTTCGGATCGGCATGAACAATTGGTGGCAGGTCATGCGCATTCATTTCGCGCAAACTGGTGGAGCACACGATAGCGGAGGGAGTGTCATATTCGAGCATCGTCAGCGCGTATGCCGACTGGCTGCAATGAACTGCTTCAAAGCCTTCGTGCTTGATCGCCTCCATCACTCTGCGGGCGAAGAACAGGTTGGGATCGATCAACAAGATTTTGGCGGGAGCCGATGCCGGCGAACTCATTCGGTGGCTCCCTTTCCCGTCTTGCTGGTCGTGTAGTTCACAGCGCCCCCACACGGGCCGTGCCGAAGGCGTTCACTACCCGTTTCTCGATCGCCGCATAAATGTCTTGGACGGGAAGCACCTGATCCACCGCTCCAGTTCGGATGGCTTCCTGAGGCATGCCGAAGATCACCGCAGTGGCTTCATCCTGAGCCAACACCATTCCTCCCGCGGCCTTGATTGTCTGGGATCCCTTCGCCCCGTCATTCCCCATGCCAGTCAGAACCACCCCAACGGTCAGGGCGCCGTAAAAAGCAGCGGCGCTGTCCATTGCGAGGTCAGCACACGGGCGATAACCGTTAACTCGTGGACCATCATCGAGGGTGATGCGGCCGTTAGATGTGATTTTCAGGTGGTGCGATCCCGGACACACATACATCTGGCCAGGAACGACGATCTCGCCTGCCTCTGCTTCTTTCACTCGAATTTGCGCAGCTTCACCCAGTTGTTTACTGAATTGTGTAGTGAAGCTTCCCGGCATGTGCTGGACAATGATAACGGCGGCTGGAAAATCGGCAGGAAACAAAGGCGCCAATTTCATCAGGGTCGCAGGGCCGCCCGTAGATGCAGCGATGACGACCACCGGAAATTTAGTAGATTGGGCTCGCGCAATTTCGGAGCGAAGTGGAGGCTGCTTTGTCGCCTGAATCCCTTCCGGTAGCCGGCTCCGCGTTGCCGTTCGCACGACTCGAACTTTAGCCGACATCTTCAGCTTGCGAAGCAGTTCGTCAGCCACGGACCGCATGTCCAGATCGATTCCGCTGGAAGGCTTGGAGACGAAATCGATGGCGCCCAGCTGAAGGGCTTTGAGAGTGACGTCGGCGCCTTCTCTCGATTCTGAACTGACGATCAGTATGGGCCGTGGATTGGCGGACATGATGAGTTCGGTTGCCTGCAGGCCGTCCATCACCGGCATATTGATGTCCATGGAAATTACGTCGGGCTTCAGGGCTTCGGCTTGAGCCACAGCTTCCTTACCATTCTTCGCTTCACCGCAGATATCGAGCTGGGAATCGGAGGCAATGATCTCCGCCAGCACCTTGCGCATGAAGGCGGAGTCGTCGACTACCAAGACTCGAATTTTCCTGCCTGCTTCCATGTTCTCTCAGCCGCCGATCAACCCTGATCAACGGCGACGTTCAGCTTTTCAGCCGCTCCTGCTCCAATGAGTCTTCCCACGCTGGCCAGAAAGTGCTCTTCCTGAACCGGCTTCGTCAGGAAAGCCGAAGCACCTTCTTTCATCGCGCGATCACGATGCTTGGCTCCTGCACGCGAAGTCACAACCATGATGGGAATGCCATGAGTCTGCGGGTTCTGCCTCAGATGGGCCAGCAGTTCGTAACCGTTGGTCCTCGGCATCTCCAGGTCAGTAACCACGAGATCGCACTTGCTCTGCGCGATCACTTCAAGCGCCTCCATACCGTCAGCAGCCAACTTCACCCGGTATCCCGCCTTTTCCAGCATGCGCCCCACAAACTTTCGCACGCTGATGGAATCGTCCACCAGAACCACAAGCTTTTCTTCCGGAACCGTATCAATCGCCTGCTGCGGGAGTGTGCCGCGCGCAACAGCTTCCGCTCCTGGCGCAAAAATCCGGGCTGCACTTGGAGTGGGTGTCGCAACCGCTGTCTCAAAGCCGATGGTCTGGCGGTGCTCCATAGCCTCAAAAGCAACCAGCCGGTTTACATCGAGCAATAGAATCAGGCTGCCGTCCGGAGCGATCGTCGCCCCCGGGAACATCTTCAGCCGCTTCATGTAATTGCCCAGGCTCTTGATCACGATTTCATCCTTGCGGACCACATCCTCTACCACCAGGGCAGCCTGGCGAGTGGCGGTGTTGACCATCACAATGCGGTAATAGCCGTTCACTGGCAGCACGGGGTCAAGGCCCAGCGTCACATCCACACGAACAACATCGACCATGTTGTCACGCACCCGAGTGCGCAGCTTCCCATCCACCTCCTCGATCTCGTTTGCCTTGACGCGGCGCACTTCCTCCACAAACGTGAGGGGCACAGCGAACATCGTCTTCCCGCAGCGCACGAACAGAGCCTGCGAGATGATGAGCGTGAGCGGCACTCTCAGGGTGAAACGGGTATATCGTCCTTTTTCAGAATGGACTTCTATGTCGCCGTTGAGCTGCGCCAGGTTTGACCGCACTACATCAAGGCCAACACCGCGTCCAGCTAACTCCGTCTTGTGCGGAGAAGTGGAGAAGCCCGGCTGGAACAATATCTCCAGAAGCTCGGCCTTACTGAGCGACGCCGCCTGCTCGGAGTACACAATCCCATATTCGACCGCCAGTTTGCGCACCTTTTCATAGTCGATGCCGCGGCCGTCGTCTTCGACCTCAATGAAAATGTGGTTGCCGCGATGATATGCTCGCACCGTGACCGTGCCGAAGTCGCTCTTGCCCGACTGGTAGCGGTCTTCTTCGCGCTCAATGCCGTGTGCAACGGCGTTGCGCACTAGGTGGATCAGTGGATCGGAAATTTGCTGGATAATGTTGTTATCTAGCTCGGTATCGGAACCTTCCAGCAACAACTCGACGCGTTTCCCGGCAGCTTTGGCGGCATCACGAACTGTTCGCGAGAGGCGAGTGTATAGGTTCCCGATCGGGACCATTCTCGCCTCCGTGATTTCATCCTGAAGCCGGTGAGCGAGCTTAGTAAACTCGTCGATGTCGGTATCGACACGGCGGACAAAGTTAGCCAACTGCGCGAGGACCTCAGTGATATCTGCTGAGATTTCCGTCAGCGAACGCGCAAGAATGCTGAAATCGTCATAGCGGTCCATTTCCAGTTCAGTGAAGTCTGACTGGTTGGATACCGCAAAATAATCCGCGCGCGCCTGCTCTGCCGGGGAAAGCGGTGTCGGCTTGAACCCTGAATGAATACGGCTGAATTCGTATTTGTCCTGGAATTCGGCAACCTTCTCCTGCATGCGCGTTTTGGAAAGTGTGAGAACGTCGGCTAGCCGTTCCAGTTCGGCTACGCGGCCCATCATTCGCGTACGATTGATGACTAGTTCTCCCACTGCGTTCATCATGCGGTCGAGCCGCTCCAGAGCCACACGGACCGACCGGGAATGCGGAACGGACAGTGTCGGCTTTTGCGATTCTTCAGCTTTGCTATCCGGACGGCCGGCGCTCGCCGCCATCTCGCGCGCCGCAGCATACTCGGCGAGAAGCTGAGCCTCATCGGAATCAAGCTCGCGCAGTGGCGCTTCCTCACCGCCCCTCACAACCGGCTCCTGCACTGGCGTGCTTTCAACCAACGCAGGCACTCGCTCCATATCCGAAATACGCGCCGAGAAGGTCTGCACGCCACGGAGCATCTGTTCCTGATCTGTCCATTGGTGGTACAGGAACTTTTTGAGAATATCTACTGCTTCAAGACAAATATCGATGATCCGCGCACTGGGCTGCAGTTCGCCTTCCCGCACTCTGCTGATCAGATCCTCAGCTCGGTGAGCCACGTATGAAATCCTGTGCAGCCCAACCTGAGCGGCCGATCCCTTAATCGTGTGCATCGCCCGCAGCAGGCGATGTACCTGCTCCGGACTGGGATTTGTTTCCAGTACAAGCAGACACTCTGTCACTGTCTGCAAATGCTCCTCAGCTTCCGGAACAAAAAACTCCAGAACTTCCGCCGGGACCTCGTCATCCTGCGGCAGAGGATCGCCTGCCCGTCCAGCGTCAAGTTTGAAAGCGGGTTCAGTAGTAAGCGCAACCGGAATGTCCTCGAGTAGCGCTTCGATCCGATTGGGGTCTTCTGATTCGGCAACCTCCGACGAAGCACTTTCGGGCTCAGCAGGGAGATCTGAGACTGCGTCGTCGTGCGTTGCAGGATTGGCAGCTGGCTCTTGAACTTGCGCCGAAACCATGGTTTCAGTGCCCTGCCGTTCCGCGGCCTGTGCCTGAAAGGCAAAGGGATAACGCTGCTTGAAAAACGCGATCTCTTCTTCGGACTCTAAATCTGAAGATGAAACACTTGAAAGATCTGACTCAAGCAGCGCGACGGCTTCGGAAATAAACTCCACCAGCGGCGCTGCGGCATCCGCGGCTATGGTCGCATTCATTGCGTATTGGAATACATGGGCCAGTTTTCCGCTGATTTCAGAGAAGAGAGGAAAGCCGTACGACGCCGAGGTTCCCGTAAGTGCATGTGCCGCTATGTATAGCTTTTCAAGGTCAGCGGACGAAGGATAGGCGTCCAGCAGAATGCCGGAGTATTCCCGCAGGAATTGAAGGCGCTCGAGCGCCTCCTGCAGGAAAACCTCGACGAATTGTGCCCGCTCTTCGTTCACGCTCTCTCCCGCAACGAGGCTGGACGGCCCGGAGCTGCCGGTTTCTGGTAGATACGGCAGTCGCGATGCACGTATGTTTCGAACTTAAGCGATGTGCGAATGATCGACTCGGCGTGTCCCAGGAACAGATAGCCACCCGGTTCAAGGTAGTCGTAGAACCGCTGTAAGAGCTGGGCCTGGCGTTCTTCCGAAAAATATATGAGCACGTTCATGCAGAAGATGCAGTCAAACTTGCCCATATACACCACCTGCGCCAGGTTCATCGGCGCGTAGGTGACCATCTCGCGCAGGCGTGGTCTGATGGCATACCCCTCAGGCTCGCGGCTGAAGTGGGTTTCGCGCTGCTGTGGCGTAAGCGGCTCAACGGATCTGCTGGAATAGATACCGCGCTCTGCGATATCGAGAGCCTGGCGGCTGATGTCCGTTGCAAGTATGTGCACGTTCCATGCGTCGGCAAATTCCAGCGCATCGGCCACGGTCATGGCAATGCTGTACGCCTCTTCCCCCGTGGCACAACCCGCGCTCCAGATGCGCAATGATCGCGGGCTCTCCCAGAACTTGCGCATGTGCAGCTCAGGCAGAACTTTCTTTTCCAGAGCCTCAAAAATTCCTGGGTACCGGAAGAATGAGGTCTCCTGCGTCAGCAATCTCTGCAACAGGGAATCAAATTCCACATTGCTGCTGGTGATCAACCGCAGGAGGTCCGTGCCATGGGCAAGCCGTCGAGCCTCTACGTGCTCACGAATGCGCGTGGAGAAAAACCTCTCCCGGGAATCATCAAAGAGGATTCCCGACCGCGACTCGATCAGGCCGCGTATCTCTGTGAGCTCGTGTTCGCTGAGATTAATTCCCATGCCGGCCGGCCCCTCTTCTCCTTACATTGCAGAACGTTGACTACCTTCTTGCGGCTGCTGCCGCCACCAGTTCGGGACGCGCCTCATTTGAAGCAGCTGTGATCGCAATCCGGAATTGCGAGAGCGCCTCGTTCAATTGCTCAGACATGTGCACCAGTTGCTCTACCGTGCGCGCCGTCTGGCGTGCGCCCTGCGATGTCTGGCGCGTAATGTTGGAAATGATCTGCATGGCGTTGGCCACGCCTTCCGTGCCGCGCACCTGCTGTTTCGACGCAAGCGAGATTTCCTGCACGAGTTCGGCGGATTGGCGTACGACGGACGAGATCGCATCCAGAGCGCGGCCTGCCTGATCTGCCAGCTTGGCGCCGATTTCCACTTCCTTGGTACCTTCTTCCATGACTACTACGGCGTCGTTCGTTTCCGCCTGAATCGCCTTGATCAGCGCCGCGATATCCTTGGTGGCGTTGCGCGAGTGCTCGGCCAGCTTGCGAACTTCATCGGCGACCACGCCAAAGCCGCGTCCGGCTTCGCCCGCGCGTGCCGCTTCGATTGCCGCGTTGAGAGCGAGCAGGTTGGTTTGCTCCGTGATGTCATTGATGACGTTTACGATTTCTGAAATTTCCAGTGACCGATCGCCCAGCGACTTAATACGCTTGGCGGTTGCCTGCACCGAAGAACGGATTCTTTGCATGCCGTCCAGCGTGTCACGCACTGCGCGGTTGCCCTGCTCGGCGGCATCCAGCGCGCGGCGAGCAGCCTCGGCACTCGCTTCGGCATTGTTCGAAACCTGTTTCATCGAAACCGTCAGTTGTTCCACCGCAGAGGAGGTATTGGTAATTTCCTGGTCCTGCTGGATGGCACCGCTGGACATCTGTTCAGAAGCGATCAGAATTTCGTTCGCGCTTCCCTGCACGTCAATGGCGGCCTTGCGCACGCGCTCGAGGACCCTTACGAAGTTGTCGAGCATGTAATTCACGGAATCCACGACGTTCCCGAGGGCGTCAGCGGTCACACGGCCACGCAGCGTCAAGTCGCCGCGGGCAATCTGGCTTACGATGGTGAGGAATTCGGTTACGCTCTTCTGCAGAGCTTCCTGCGCTTCCTGGTTGAACATCGCCCGTGATGATGCTTCGGCGGCGCGATTCAGGTTTTCGGCAATCACGCCGAAATCGTCGGCCGTCTCAATGCTGGCTCTCGCTCGCAAGTCTCCCTGGGCAAACTTCTCGGCGAAATCGCTCAGCTGCTTCACCGGCACGATCACGCGGTTGCCAATCACGATAAATGTGAGCAACGCCATCCCAATACAGATCACAACCGCAAAAAGGACCTTCAGGTCCGCGCCGTCAGCAAGATGCGTTACGTTGCTGATCGGGACCTTGGCGGTGGCTCCGGCGCTGTAGGCCAGGAAAAATACAACGAACAGCGCGACCGCATTGATGATGACCAGTCCCCACAGCCGCTGGTCCAAACGACCTTTCATAACTCCTCCAACACCAACCGAAACCTGATTTACTCACCGGCCGCCATGCCGGCCTGCTCACGAATTGATACTTACACCCGACTTGTCATATCACTGGGACCGGAAAAGCGTCCGCAAGCTTCTTCAAGTCCAATGCCAGCGCGATGCGATCTTCATGTCGCACGATGCCGGAACAATGCGGGACGTCTGCGGGCGCTTCCTCCGCCAAAAGCGGGTCTGATGTGGCGAACGTTCCTATCACCTCGTCAGCGGCGATACCAACACGCAGCTTGTCCCGTTCGCCTTCCTCAACCACGCTCGCCACCACCACATGCTTCGGCAGCAGATCAGGCCGGCGGCCTTCCGTAAACGCAATGTCCAGCACCGGAACAATGGTTCCACGCAGGTTGAAAATCCCCATCAGCGAGGTTGGCGCCAGCGGAATTGTAGTGAGCTCCGGCCACTCGACTACTTCTTCCACGTCCAGCACCGAGAAGCAAAAACGCTCACGGCCTGCCCGGAACACGCAATACTGGTTCAGCGGCTCTGCCGCTTCCAGCAGTTCGAGCACATCTGGATCGCCCGCTTGTTCCGCCCCCTCAGAATCGAAATGGGGTTTGTCATCGATCACTTCTGTTCTCCGTCACGCCCCGCCGGCTTGCCGCGCATGCATCGCGCAACCGTCCCTAGCAGGTCTTCCACACTGAAGGGCTTGGTTACATAACCATCCGCTCCCTGCTGCTGCGCCCAGAACTTATCACTCTCGGTTTTCTTGCTGCTCACCATCACCACCGGGATGTCAGCGAATTCAGCATTGCCCTTGATTTCCCGGCAGGCCTGGAACCCATTGCGTTGCGGCATCACCACATCCATTAGGATCAGGCCGGGACGCTCCGAGGTAATTGTTTGTTCCAGCCGCGTGGGGTCGTGGATCGCGACTGAGGTATACCCGGCGCGATCCAGCACGGATTGCATCAGCACGACTTCAGCCGGCGAATCGTCAACGATCAATATCTTCGTCAAGGCAGACCTGTAGGTGGATAAATCCACCTTCGATGTAAGCAATTTCTGCGCCGAAGCCGGCAGCCTCCTCTCCGGGAGCTAAGCCAAAGGTAAGTCTAGTTATTCGAGTGACTTAGAAGGATCAGGTGCAAGCCTTATTCATCCTCTGCAAGTTGCATCAGCTGAGGTGCTGTCTCAACCTGAGACGGAGAGATTGAATCAGGGCAAGTGCGGCAGCGAAAGTCAGGCCAGAAGCTTTTCAGCTTCTTCGATCAATGAGATGAGCCGCTTGCTGGTAGCTGCCAAGTTCACAGCGGCATCGATGTTGTGCGCATCGCGAACGACAACGACTTGCTGTTCCATTTCTTCAATCTGCGTTCGCGCCAGCTTCAAAGCGACGCTCAGGTCCGTGGGTTCACCCTTTCGCTGGCGTTCCGTGCAAACGTGGAGGATCGTGCGTGCTGCTACAGTCCGTTGCAGCGTTTCGGCGGCGATATCCTGAGGGTTGGTGAATGCCTCCGCCTCCCACGTAGCGATCAGCAGCTTGCATCCGCCCAGGTGAATCGCGGAAACGCTCGGCGTGTGTTTGGCTGGAAAAGCCAGTAGCTGCTCCTTGATATCGGCAACGCAATGTTCCAGATACTGCTGCTCTTCTGAAAGCTCTTCCGATGAAACTGCTCCCGAAATTACCTCTGGAGTCTCACGAATTGCAACCTGTGCCACCGCTGATGTGTGTTCTGTGGTCGCAGCGGATGAGAGCGCCTGGCTCACGGGCGCTGGCTTCTGGGGAAAAGAGCTTTCCATTGCCGAAAGGAGCATCGGTTCTAATGTCTGCGCACCCACTACTTCACCCTTCAATTGCACAGGATCGTGATCCACAACAACAGGGGCAGGCATCACAGATTCCGGCATTTCTGGCGCCGGTGGTTCTTCGATCGCTGGGGCTCCGTTTGCGTGAGCATCACTGAGTGCCTGCTGCAGGCAATGGCGGAGCAGAATGAGTTGCAGGAATGACGAACCACCGGAATACGGCGCACGGAACGGCGTTTTCCATTGATGAACTACGTGTCGCACCTGGTCGAGAGATTCGTTTTCGGTCATGCCGGCTTCGCGACAATCGATGCTGGTAAAGCCGAGTTCCTCCAAATCGTTGACGCTCGAGCGGATGGCATGCAGGTCTATGTGCATTGCCTTGAAGAACGCGCGGCGGGCGCGGAAATTAAACCGCGTAAATGCGACCAGGAATCCAGGTTCAAAGTACTGGTCCCCAACCGCCAGTTTGAGTTCGCGAACTTCCAGCAACACGCCGGAGTTCTGCAATTCTTCCAGACTGTTGCAGCCGTTCAGCCTGACCAGCTTATCGTCCAGGGCTGGCGCCCATTCCGGGTAGCCTTCGGGCAGTACGCCAAGAGCCGGTTCCAAGACACGGCCAACTTCATCAAGCGTGACCTGATGTTCGGTCATGCCGTGTGGGGCACAATGCGCAAAATACTGCACCAGGAGAAAATCGATCTTTTCCTTGTCGCCCTCGGTCTTGTAGGCCCGTTCCAGGTGGCGCACGATCAGATATCGCAGGTTTTCTTCGTTTTGCAGGCCGGTGCTCTGCAACAACTGCCGAAGCTGCCACACTTGAATGTGCGTGTCCATGGTGTCAAACCAGAGACGCACGCGATCCATAACTTCGGGCTCTTCACGATCGACGGAGTCTTCAAGGTCCGGGCAGCTGGGAAGGCCAAGTTCGAAGGTATGGTCAAGTTCGGAGTAGATCGCGTGCAGCCGGCGCGCTACGCGCCAGAACTCGGGAGCATCCGTGACCTTCAATGTTGCAGTAGTTGCCATCGTGGAATCCACCCGCACACACACGGGTGAAATAACTGGATGCAAGCTCTCGGCCAAAACCAGACCGTATTAACTGATTGATTCAATTACATCATTCTTGATCTACTGGCACTGCAAGCACCTGACATGTCTCATGATGAAACACTGTCTCATCCCGCTGTCTCAAGAGACGGCAGACGCACTCCTTTCCAGTCCGATGTTGTACCGCTTCAGCTTGCGATAAAGGGTCGCGCGGCTGATGCCAAGCATTTTGCGGGCTCGCGACTTATCGCCCTTGACCTGTTCAAACACACGCTGAATGGTAGCGCGTTCGATCTCTTCAAGATCGGTGCCCGTAGCGTTAGCGTTCGCCGAAATGATCGGGCCATCTTGAGGAAGTGTCTCTTCAGCAGCTTCGGGCTGCCCCTCACGGATCGAGGGAGCCAGATCGCGAACATCCAGATAGCTATCGCTGCCCAGGGCAAGCGCACGTTCAATGCAGTTCTGCAATTCACGTACGTTCCCCGGCCAGTCATAGTCGAGAAGACACCTCATGGCCGCTGGAGAAACCTGAACCGGCCGGCCGGGCGCAAACTTATCGAGGAAGTAATGTACCAGCGCCGCAATGTCCGACTTACGTTCGCGTAGTGGCGGCAAGTGCAGCGTAACCACGTTCAGGCGGAAGTAAAGGTCCTTGCGAAACTTACCCTCCTTGTATGCAGCTTCCAGGTCGCGGTTCGTGGCTGCGATAACGCGCACATCTACCTTGATTTTCTGGTTGCTGCCTACCGGTCGCACTTCCTTCTCCTGCAGCACGCGCAGGAGTTTGGCCTGCATATCCAGCGAGAGTTCGCCGACTTCGTCCAGCAGAATAGTGCCGCCATCTGCGCTCTGAAAGAGGCCTTCGCGCGACTTCGCCGCTCCGGTAAAAGCGCCTTTTTCGTAACCGAACAATTCGCTCTCAATGAGCGTTGGGACCAAAGCGCCGCAATCAACAGCCACGAACGGCTTTTTCGCAAAATGTCCGCGATAATGAACGGCCCTTGCAATCAGCTCTTTTCCAGTACCGCTCTCTCCTGTGATCAGGACCGGTGTACGAGTGTCTTTCAGGCGCGCCACCATGCGCATGACATCCTGAATCTTGGTGGATGAACCGACGACGCCGTTCAGTTCCATCTCGGCCGAAACACGTTCGCGAAGGAACCGGTTTTCCGCGACCAGTTCGACCTTCTCCATCATGCGCTGCAGGAGAAGTTTGAGCTCGTCGACACGGAAAGGTTTGGTGATGTAGTCGTAGGCACCAAGGCGCATGGCCTGAACCGCAGTCTCAATGGAACCGTGGCCGGTCATGATGGCTACCTCACAAAGAGGCACGGCTTCCTTGAGCCGCGGCAGAAACTCAAGTCCCGTCATGTTTGGCATGAGCAGGTCAGCGAGCACGATCTCGGGCGGAAACTCTTCCAGGCAGGCGAGTGCCGCTTCGCCGCTTTCCGCCTCGCGACATTCAAAGCCCAGAGATGCGCCTACCGTGGTACAAAGCTTGCGAATGCTCTGATGATCGTCGACGATCAGGAACCGCAGTTTGGGTTGGTCACTCATGCCTGCCACGCTGCTCCCCATCAGCCTTGCCGAACATGGCATCAACACGATCAATCAATTGCTGAACTCGAAACGGCTTCTCCAGGTAAGGCGCTCCGGTACGAACGAGGGCACGCATGGTGTCCTCATTCACAAGATCGCCGGTAATGAACAGGAGCCTGTCAACGAGTTCAGGGCGATGGCTGCTGATCCATTCGTGCAAATCGGCCCCACTTGCTCCGCCAGGCGTCCTCATATCTGAAATCACGCCTGAGATGGCCGTCTTCTCAAGTACTTTGATCCCTTCCGCGGCGGAAGTCGCCGTCACGCACGCATAGCCGCTGCGCTCCAGCGCCATACGAACAAAATCCATGACAGAACGTTCGTCCTCAATCACCAGGAGCGGTAACGAACTCAGGCCAAGCGTGCTCACGGTCGGGCACCTGCCATGGTGATGACTTTGAGCTCCGGCCGGGTACGGATGGGCAAGCGAACGCTAAACGTTGCACCTGGACTGTCCTGGTTGTTGGCGCAGAGAATTTCTCCTTCGTGCTCGCGCACGATGCCATAACAAATGCTCAGCCCCAGCCCGGTCCCCTGCCCAACCTCCTTGGTCGTAAAGAAGGGATCGAAAATGCGTTCAGGGTTCTTGATGCCCTCGCCGTTGTCGCGGAACATAACTTCCACCCATTCGCCGTCGCGGATGGTCTCGATCTCAATCAATCCTGGGTTGCGGGTGGCGCGAACAGCGTCATAAGCGTTATTCAGGATGTTCAAAAACACCTGTTGCAGCTGGTGCGAATCACCGATCAACTCGGGCAGCCGCTCTTCAAACTTTTCGACCACCTCCACACCGTGGCTGGAAAAGTCATAGGCGCGAAGCGCGATTGTCTTGCGCAGGATTTCATTGATCTGCAGCCGTTGCCGCTGCGGAGGCCGTTGCCGGGCAAAGCTCAGCAGGTTCTGCACGATTTCCTTGGTGCGCTGTGCTTCTTCGAGTATGACCTGGAGGTCTTTCCGCGCGCTGCCCGGTACCTCCGGATTTTCCATAAGGAGATCAGAGAATCCCATGATCGCGGTGAGCGGGTTATTCACCTCATGCGCAACGCCTGATACCAACTGGCCCACCGCTGCCATCTTTTCGGTATGCATCAGTTTGGCTTGCATCATCGATGTGTCAGTGATGTCGGTCATGAGCACCACGACGCTTGTCACATCACTGGCCTCATCACGCATCGGGCTCAGGTTCACAGAGAATTTCCCCAGTTGGCCGCTCCCCCGAGCCATGATGAGTTCAACATTGTCCGCTTGTATTCCGCGCAATGCTGATTCGAAGCCTTCAACAAATGCCTGTTTATGGCTTGGGCCAACAAGGCGGTCCAGACGCTGCCCCACGAGCTGGTTCTCCTCAAATCCTCCAGCTTCATAGCAGCGGCGATTTGCATAGCTGATCAGCCCGGCAGTGTCAGCCACCATGATCATGGTCTGGGTGTTGTTGAGGATCTTGCCTGTAAAATCCCGTTCGCGCTGGAGCTGTGCCTGAAAGTTCTTGACTTCAGTTATGTCGAGAAACACGCCACGATACTGCATTACGCGTTCCTGCGCGTCACGCACAACAAACGTGTTTTCCAGGGCATAGATCAGGCTGCCATCACGACGACTGAGCGCCACTTCAAAATTTCGTAACGCCCCGGAATCGCTCAGGCGGCGCATGATTTCGGCGCGCTGGCCGGGGGAGACATAGACCTGCGTTCGCAAGTCGAGCTTGAGTACTTCATCCCGGCTCTCATATCCGAGCATGCGAACCAGGGCATCGTTCACTTCAATGAAGTGGCCTTCCGGTGAAGCAAAGAAGACGCCTTCCTGCACGTTGTCAAATAGTTCACGATACCGGCGCTCGGCTTCGCGACGATCGGTGATGTCTTTCAACACATGGACGGTCTGTGATCCTTCATCGAGCGCTCCATGGATGCGCGAAGTGGAAACCAGGTAGCTGTGCTCGTCTACCGGATGAAGATATTCGTCAGTGTCTGCCCGTTCATGGCAGAAAGGGCACGGGTGCGGCGAATCAGATGTGATTGCCGTGAGCGCACGCATCTGCAATCCAATTAATTCTGCTGGGCGCACACCGATGGATTCAGCCAGAGAGCGATTCACCCTCATGATCTGGTGCTCTTCGTCATGCACCACTATAAAATCGGAAATGGAATCAAAAATCTCTGCCCACTGCCGGCTGGCTTGCGTGATCTTGCTGAACAGCCGCGAATTCTCCAGAGCCACTGACGCGTGGATAACCAAAGCCTGGAGAAGATTGATGTCGTCCTGCTGAAGCTCATGCGCGGTGTCAGCGAGCACCAGAACAGCCAGCAAATCGCCTTCGGTGCCTTCCAGGCGCACCAAAGTCGCGTTATGCCAGCCAAGAGCCACGACCGCTTCCGGATCGAGCACCTGAATCGCATTAGTGTTGATCTTCAACCCTTGATGATGGCTTGCGTAATCCGAAAGAGCAGCATTGAGCTTGCGGAGGCCTTCCCGCTCGGGGTCCAGGCCATAGAATCCGACGCTCTCAACCATCACGCCGTGGGCGAGCGCCAGAACAGCGCTGCTGCCAGCCATAATCCGGCAAACGCGTTCCGTGAACGCACGAATGAACTCAGGCAGTCGCAGCGCAGAACCTAGTTCCAGGGCCATCTGCATGAGGTCTTCAGCACGCTGTTTATGTTGTTCGGCGGCCTTTACAGTCTGGGCTGACTCAAGTGCGATCACTATGCCAGAGCTCAGCCTTCGCGCTCGACGGACCTCATCGGGGGTGATCAAGCCTGGAAGCTTTTTGTTGACCAGAGCCAGCAGCCCTAATGGCTGTCCGTTGGCAGCAGTAAGCGGGATGCCGAGGTATTGCCTGGCTTTACTGTTCCACTTCAACAGCTGGTTTCGCTCAGGTACTGGCAGGCGCGAGATATCGTCGGCAACTACCGGCTCACCGCTCTCCAGAACGCGTCTAGCAACGGACGATAAATCTATATCCAATTCATCCCGCGACTCGGAAACCCAGCGCAACCTGCACCCGCCCGGGACGATGACTGCCACTCCAGCGTGTTCGAACTCCAGAAACTCCGCGATCTTGACCGCGAAAGACGGTAAAAAGCTTTGCAGC
The DNA here is from genome assembly GCA_036258095.1 of Candidatus Angelobacter sp. Lineage (GTDB taxonomy): Bacteria > Acidobacteriota > Terriglobia > Terriglobales > Acidobacteriaceae > Angelobacter. Next base: position 22,049 of record DATAEJ010000241.1, read on the forward strand.
TGCGTTCCCGCTCCCCAGTTGGACGCCATTTCCAGCAGCTGCGTAACTCCCGCTTGCTGCTGTGCGCAAATGTTAGACAACTCAGCCCGATCAAGCGCCAGCCTTGCAGTGTTGCCGAGAACATTGAACGCGGAAAGCTCATCTTGCGAAAACTCGGAGCTCCTTACCGCCACCAGCGCGGTATGAGACTGCACCGTAACCAGGGGCAGCGCGACCCCATGGAATTCCCTTTCACGGTCAGCTCCCTCGTAAGAGAGCTTGAAGCTGAGCAGACGCTGGCGGTCAATCGCCTGGGTAGCAAATGTACTTACGTGCGAAAGCAGCGCCGCTTTGTCTGCACCTTCTTTAACCGGACTGGAAACCGCAGCAAGAGAGTACCCGGCCCCCTCGCGGACTAATATCCCGGAGACTGCCGTAGCAAAGATCTTGCGCACGGCTTCCGCGAGATATCGATATATACCTGAGCATCCTCCCTCTGTTTGGGGAAGCTGGATGCAAGCATCGAGGACCTTCTCCATGACATTTCCGACTTTGTGGCCGGGGCGGACGGGCGCGGATTTCCTCTTGGCTCTCACTTCTATGTCTATGGAAAGCCTGAAGGTACTCTGGAATCTCATTTTGAGTCAATAAGGAAACGATTGAGACGAACCAGCAATAAAAACTTAAGAGTCGGTCTCACCGTGAGACGGGTTGCCCGAGTTTTCGAGTGCAGAGGGCGTTCGGACCGTCTGGGTTGACGAAGATACCCCCAAGCTTCGGTGCTCTCTTTCAATAACTTACATGGCCCCCAAGGTACTAAAGGGCTATGCCTGTTCGGCCATGGCACTGACATTGCATTTTCCCGTCGGGGCAATTTGTGTTTGCCGCGAGTGTCTAGTTGGGTTTCCTTCGCAAGTTGTCTGAAAGATGCTGGTGATGGAGCCCGGAGGTCGTACCTATGCAATTCGGCAATACCATTCGAGGGAAGCTGTACGCGGGCTTCGGCGCGATCCTGACCGTGATGTTCGTGCTCTTTGCGGCGAATATCTGGGCAGTGTGGCACGCCCAAAACACAGGAGAGACATACCGGAAATCCATTGCCATGAACGCCCAGCGCTTCGAATTAGACCGGGCAATCCGCGATAACCGGCTGCACCTGCGCAACTTCCTTCTCAACGGTGATACTCGTGAAGCCGAAGTGCTCAGCAAGGGCACGAGTGACGTGGAGCAGTTGATCGCCAGGGCCGATGGCACCAGCACAAACCTGCCGCAGGCCAAAGATCGAATTAAGCAGCTGCTTCATACGATTGAGGAAAACGAACGCGATTGGGCTAACACATTCGCCATGCCGTTGGTGGACAAGCGCCGGCAGGTGGACGCCGGAAGCGCCACGGTGGCGGAGTTACAAATCGCGTATCTTCAGGCGAATCCCACTGCGGAGCAAAGACGGGAAGAAGAACCACTGCGGCAACTCGACACGGTCCTGGCCGAAGAAGTGTCCAGGGCCAGCGACTCTGACAAATTTGCCGGCTCTATAACGACCTTCATTACGGTTGTGGGGATGATTTTCATGCTGGCACTGGGTGGTGTGATTGCATGGCGGGTTGCAGAATCGATCACCGGACCGCTGAACCAGCTCATCACGGTTGCAGGCCAGATTGCGGAAACCGGCGACCTCGACAGCGAAGTGAAAATCAGCGGCAAGGATGAAGTCGGGCGCCTGGCGAGCGCATTCCACAAAATGGTGCTTTATCTCCGCGAAATGGCCGGGGTTTCCGAATCGATCGCCGGCGGTGATCTCTCGGTACAGATCAATCCAAGATCCAGCCGGGACACTCTGGGTCTTGCCTTCCAGGAAATGACTCTTGGCTTGCGCAGCATGGTCAAGAATGTTCGGGACAGCGCCTCACAGGTGGCTGCGGGTTCGAACCAGGTAGCGAGCGCGTCGGACGAATCGGCTCGCATTAGTGTTCAGGCCGCGTCTGCGATTGATGAGGTCACGAGCACCATGCACGAGATGAGCATCAACGTGCAGAACATGGTCAAGAGCACGCAGATGCAAGCCTCAAATGTAAGTGAGACCTCCGCATCAATTGATCAGATGGTGGCCTCCATTCAGCGCGTCGCCGACACCGCCAAAGTTCTGCTGGATATTTCACAGCGCTCGCGCGACGAAGTTCACAGCGGCATCAGCACCATGGAACGCGCGACCACCGGCTTGAACCGCATCAATGCATCGATCGGCTCTTCTGCAGAGATCATCTCCGCGCTGGGGCAGCGCGCTGATGATATCGGAAAGATCATTGAAGTTATCGATGACCTTGCAGAACAGACCAACTTGCTGGCTCTCAATGCGGCAATTGAGGCCGCTCGCGCCGGCGAACACGGACTTGGCTTTGCGGTAGTCGCGGATGAAGTGCGTAAGCTGGCGGAAAAATCCGCACAGTCCACGCGCGAAATCTCAGAGCTGATTCAGAGCATTCAGAAAGAAGCCCGCAAAGCTGTGGACAATATGGAAAAGAGCACTGGCATTGTAGACGAAGGCATTACGCTGGGCGGAGACTTGAGTGGCGCACTCAAGAAAATCTCCAGTGTTGTCGCCGAAGTCTATAAGTTTGCCCAGGAGATCGGAGCGGCGACCACGGAACAATCTCACGGTTCGTCGCAAATCGCCAAGGCTACAACCCGTCTGAACGAAATCACGCACGAGATCAACTCTTCGGTGGAAGAACAGGCATCAGGCGCCCAAGCCGTGGTGAAAGCGATGGAAAAGATGCGTGAACTGGTGCAGCGCTCCTCGTCAGGATCAACTGAACTGGCAGCGTCCGCCGAACAAATGTCCAAGATGTCTCGACTGATGCTCGAGTCCATGGACAGATTCATTCTCGAATATCAGGCACAACAACAAACCGCTGCTGATGGACGCAACGGTTCCTATCGCAATGGCAAGGACAATCCGGAGCGGGAACGGATGCCGGTGGCCTGGGCGACCGCAGGTTCGCCTCACAACTAGTCGCTCAAGGGGACCACGCATGGCGAGAGAACTACATATCGTGGGCTTCCGGATCGGGCGCGAGACTTTTGGCGTACCGATCGCGCTGGTGCATGAAATAGTGCGCGTTCCGGAGATCACTTCGGTCCCGGATGCTCCGGGGTACGTTGAAGGTGTCATCAACCTTCGGGGCAAGATTATCTCCGTCATCGACCTGCGCAAGCGTTTTGGTGAAATCGAGATCACGCGTACCAAGAAGAATCGCATCCTCGTCACTGAGGTGGAAGGCAAGCTGGTTGGGCTGATCGTGGATGCTGCATCGGAAGTCATGAAGATCCCGGAAAGCCAGGTTGAGCCGCCACCGACAGTGTACGAGCAAGGCGAATTGAACTACGTGACGGGAGTGGGGAAGATTCAGGATCGCCTGGTGATCCTGGTCGACCTAGGCAAGGTAATGCAAAAAGGCGAATTGCACCGGACGGAAAATTTGCAGCCGGCCACTTCATCAGAAGCAACGGCGTGACAGAACGGCAGTCAAGGAATCCTGGGAGAACCATGGCGTCGAGTGCGCAAGTACAGATTACGGAAGCGGAATACAAGCTGTTGCAAACGCTGGTATATCAGGAATGCGGCATGTACTTTGACGAGCGCCGCGCCCATTTTCTCCAGGACCGCCTCCAGCGGAGATTGCGCGTATGTGGAGTGGACACCTTCTACGCGTATTACCGCTTGCTGACCAGCCATCATGGGAAAGCCGAACTTGTGGCTCTGGTTGAGAACCTTACCGTCAACGAAACGAGCTTTTTCCGCAACAAGCCACAATTGGAGTTGTTCCAGAAGAACATCCTTGAGGAGCTGTTAAAGCGCAAACAGGAACGTCGGGATTGGACAATCAGATTCTGGAGTGCAGGTTGCTCCACCGGTCAAGAGCCCTACACCATCGCGATGCTCATTTGCGACGCGCTTGCGTATTACTATCTTCGCAATCCCCTGCCTTTCGAAATGCCCACGCCCAAACCGCTGATTCCACCTCCATGGAAAGTGGAGATTCTGGCTTCTGACATTAACTACTCGGTCCTGCGGGCCGCGCAAGAAGGCATCTACTCAGAAATGCAGATGGACGCAGTGGACTACGCATTCCGTCTCCGCTATTTCGATAAAGTTGGAGATCGGTATGCATTAAAGCGGCCGCTGAAGGATCTGGTGCATTTCGATTTTCATAACCTGAAGACCGAATTCCTGCCGCAGCGAAATGACGTGATCTTCTGCCGCAATGTGATGATCTATTTCGATGAAGCTGAGCAGAAGCGCCTCGTCGACAAGTTCTACCGTTGTCTGAACCCCGAAGGTTATCTCTTTATCGGCCATGCTGAGAGCCTGTTCGGCCTCTCCGACCGTTACCGCATGATTCACCAGAATAACGGAACCGCCTACCAGAAGATTGAGGTGAGTATTTGAACTTCTTCTCTGACGAACGCGCGGCCGAAATGCGGGAGCTCTTCTTTGAGAGCGCGGCCGAACTCCTGCAGACCCTCAATGATGAAGGGCTCAAAATGGAGAAAGAGCCCGGAAATGCGGAGATTCTGCGCCAGGTGCGTCGCGCCGTTCATACCCTGAAGGGCGACTCTGCGGCATGCGGATTCCAGGAGTTCAGCGAGCTTGCGCATGCACTGGAAGATGCCCTGAAGCCGGAAGTGGCCGCCAGCGCCCAGCAGAAGCTCGCGGAAGTAGTACTCATTGCCGCGGACACCTTTGCCTCCATGCTGTCCGCATACCGTGGCGACATGCAACCTCCCCAGGGGGCCGAACTCCGGCAACAGATTACCTCGCTCAGGGCCCCGGCAATGTCGAAAGGCCGCCCTGCCTCAAGTGCCCGCTTCGCCTGGAGCGAATATGAGCATCTCCTGGTTTCTGAGGCGCTCAGTCGCGATGAAGCTGTCTTCAACGTTGCCATCAGCATCGATCCGCAGTGCCCAATGCGGGCGGCTGCTGTGCAGTTGATCCGGAACGTGCTCAGCGAGTGTGGAGTGATTATAGCCATTACTCCGCTGGGTGATGGGCAGGCCGAAACCGTTGAGTTGATCGAGGTGGCTCTCGCAAGCAATCGGACACAAGAGTGGCTCCAGAAAAAGTGCTTTATTCCGTCAATCGTGTGTGAGTTGATCGTGCATCGCGTCACTTCAGATGAAGAGAATCCAGAAAGTGTGCAGGCCAGCACTGTTGAAAGCACAATAGCCGAACCAGCAGCAACTGCTAGCGCTCCAGCCGCACAGCAAGAGCCCACACCAGCGGTGCAGACACAGGCGGAGAAAACGGAACCCAGACCTGAGCTTTCCGCAACGAGTTTTTCAGCGAATCTCGAAAACCTGCTCCGCGTAGATGCGGAGCGCATTGATGCCGTCCTGAACCTCGTAGGCGAACTGGTAATCGCAAAGAGCATGCTTCATCAGGCAGTGCTTGATTTTGAAAAGCGATTCCCCAAAGATCCGCTGCGAGCCCGCTTCACTGACGCGATGGCCTTCCAGGCGCGAATCATGAATGACCTGCAGAAATCGGTCATGAAAATCCGCATGGTTCCGGTAGAACATCTTTTCCGCCGGTTCCCACGTCTGGTTCGGGACGTGGCAAAATCGTGCGGCAAGGACGTAAATCTGGTAGTCACCGGTCAGGATACCGACCTCGACAAGAGCATCCTGGACATGCTGGCAGAGCCGATTGCTCACATCGTGCGGAACTGTGTAGACCATGGGATTGAGGCTCCTGAAGAGCGCACCCTTGCGGGCAAGCAGGCCGAAGGGACCGTGTGGCTGGCCGCTTACCACCAGGGCAACCAGATCATCATAGAAGTCACAGATGATGGCAGGGGCATTGACCGTGACCGGCTCATTGCCCGCGCAATTGAAACCGGCATCCTGGAAGAGCGCGAGGCCGCCGAACTCACTGAAGACCAGGCGCTGGACCTGATGTTCCATCCAGGACTGAGCACCGCATCTGAAGTTACCTCCATCTCCGGTCGAGGCGTGGGAATGGATGTAGTCAAGACCGTACTCGAGCGCTTGAAGGGTTCGGTCTCGATCAGGACAACTTCGGGAAAGGGCACGACTTTCAGTCTACAAGTACCGCTGACGCTGGCGATTATCAAGGCATTGCTGTTTCGTGTGGCAGATCGAATCTATGCCGTCCCGCTGTCCAATGTGGTCGAGATCACAAGGGCATCACTGGAGGAAGTACATTCCGTCGATCATCAGAATGTGATCCGGCTGCGTGAAGAGATCGTACCGTTGATTCATCTCCGGTCTCTCACGCACCAGTCATCGCCAACACAGAGGATGTTTGTCGTGGTCGTGACGATTGGAGAGCGCAAGTTTGGCCTGGTCGTGGACAAGATGCTGGCGGAAGAAGAATTAGTAATCAAGGCGCTTGATGACCAGCTTGTCAAGACAGATCTGGTGAGCGGTGCCTCGATCCTTGGCGACGGAACCGTAGTACTGATCCTGAACATCGCCACGGTGGTGTCGCGGCTGGGACGGGCACAGATGAAGATGGGGGCCACAGCGTGAGTGAACGAATCAGAGTACTGGTCGTGGACGATTCAGCACTGATGCGCAAGCTGATTCCGCAAGTTATCGAGCGGGACAAGCAGATCGAAGTGGTGGGTACGGCTATGGATGGCGTACTTGGGCTCAGAAAGATCGACGATTTGCATCCCGACGTAGTCACGCTCGACCTGGAAATGCCGCGCATGGATGGCATGGAAACCTTGCGTCAGATTACGAAGAAATATCACGTTCCCGTGATCATTGTCAGCGCGCTGACGACCGAGGGAGCGACCGCGACTTTCAAGGCTCTGGCCCTCGGAGCCCTCGACTTTGTGGCAAAACCGCGCGATGCCGCTTCGGCCCACATGGACGAAATCGCTGAAGACCTGATCAGGAAGATCAAGGTCGCGTCCAAGGCAAAATTGCGCACCCTCAGGGTGCCTGTCCCGGAACCAGTATTCCGGTCCCCGGTTCAGAAGCCGGCCATCCGGCCCCGGCAAAGCCCCAGCAAGGTGATCGCGATTGGCGTGTCCACAGGTGGTCCGAACGCCCTCCATTACCTGCTTTCACAATTGCCAGGAGACTTTCCCGGTAGCATTGTCGTGGTGCAGCACATGCCGGAAGGATTTACGGACATGTTTGCACGTCGCCTGAACGAATGCTGCGCAATCGAGGTGAAAGAAGCCCAGTCTGGCGATTTGCTGGTGGCTGGTCGAGCGCTGATCTGCCCGGGTGATCGCCACATAAAGGTCCGTCGCATGAGCCTGGCGGATACGGTTGTACTGACCGACGAACCCCGCATGAACGGGCACAGGCCGTCAGTGGATGTTCTCTTCCGGTCTGTAGCTACAGAGCTCGGCAGCCGTTCGCTCGGCGTTCTGATGACCGGAATGGGCGATGATGGCGCGGCGGGCATGGGACTGATCAAAGATGCAGGTGGACTCACGATCGCCCAGACAGAAGATTCCTGTGTGGTGTTCGGTATGCCAAAAGCAGCCATCGAGCGGGGGTTTGCAATGCGAGTTGTGCCCCTTGATGGGCTCGCTAACGTATTGATGAACCAGTGCGGCACGGAGCGCCTGGCAAGTAGTGCACAAGTTCAGTTGAAGCTGTAAGGAGATGTATATGGATCAGTTTCCGTTTCTGCTCAGGAAAGACGGTAAAGCCATCCGTTACCTGGTGGTGGATGATTCCATCTTCGCGCGCAAGAACGTGACCAAGATGGTGGAAGCGTTCGGCGGCGAATTATGCGGAGAAGCCGGCGACGGCTGCACTGCAATTGCCGAATACGACCGCACCTCGCCCGACATGGTTCTCATGGACATCACCATGCCCCAGATGGAAGGCATTGAAGCCGCAGAGCGCATTGTGCGTGCCCACCCGGAAGCGCGCATCGTGATGGTTTCCTCGGTCGGTTACCAGGAAAACATCGTCGCTGCGCTGCAGAAGGGCGCCCGCCATTTCGTGCAGAAGCCGGTGAAAGCCGAAATTCTCTATGAAGTGATCAAGTACGTTATGGGCGAAGATGCGGTCATCGCGGCTCCTGTCGCAAGGGAAAACTGATCGCCATGAAGATGGAGCTCATCCAGCCTTTTATCAATGCGGCGGACGCCGTCCTCGCGGAGACGCTGCAATCCCCTGCCCGCATGGGAGAAGTCTCCATGGAGCAGGAATCATACCGCAGACACGGAGTCGCTTCCCTGGTCACCATCAATGGAGATATCGAGGGCCGGATCATTTTCGATATCGATCATGGCACTGCGGCACGCGTCGCAACCTATCTGGCCGGTGCACCGATGCCGGCAGATGATGAGGTGGCACGAGAGACAGTCTGCGAATTGGCGAACATGGTGATCGGAAGCGCTGTGACATCACTGAACGACCAGGGATTCGAATTCAAGATCCAGCCTCCGGTCCTCCACACCGATGAAAAGGGCGAATCCAGCTCGGAAGATCAGGAAGCGCTTGTGATGTGCTTCGAAACAGGAACGGGAACTGTGTTTTTGAACATCGCGATGCGCTATAACCAGCGGAGAAAGTCGGATCGGCGCAATTAGGCTCAGAACTTGCAGAGTAAAAGGGCGGCTGGAACCAGCCGCCTTTTTCAATTTTCACCTTCGCAACTACTACGGGAAAATGCGAACCTGGAACGGTATTTGCCCGGGACAGGGTATCGGCACCTTGTCATTGAACGTTGCATCAATCGTCGGTGCACACGAAGAGACCTGTTGCGGCGTATGGAACGTTGGCACCAGTGAAGTGACTGAAGCATCTACAGGCGAACGCAATACCGTATCCGTGCGGGTATCAATAATTGAGACTGATGGCGTGCTGATGCTCCTGTCCGGCTGCGGCAAGTTCACGGTAGCTTTTACGTTGGTTGCGTCGTGCGCGCTGATGACGTAGACGCGGCTTCCATTTGCGGCGGCATCGATTGAAACCGCGCCGGGCCCCACCGGAATGGTTTTCCGTTCTGCCAGAGCGTTTACGTCAATGACGCTGACAAGATTTCCCGCACATGCACCTCCCACAACGCTGGCAGCGATTGTGAGGTGATTGATTCCCGCCGGGCAATTCCCCAACGCTGCATAGGCTCGTGTCCCATCTGAAATTGCAGCGACCTGGGTCGGCGTACCCGAAACTGCCACGTCAGCCAACTTTTGCGGCAGAACCTGAGGCGTCGCGTTGGCGTTGATCCCGTCCGCCTTGATGATCGTTATATTGTTCGAGCCGGTATTGGAAACGAACAGTCGCTTGAACCGGTTCTCGTAAAAGGCATAGTTCGGGGAACTCCCAGTGGCGATCGTCGCGAACAGCGTGTCTGTGAGACTATCAATCACGCTCACCGTATTGTTTCCCTGGTTGACGACGAAGAGATTGGCACCGTCACCTGAAAGCACTCCCCAAACCGGGCCCGCGCCGGCAGGAAGCTGAATGGTTCCAAGATTTGCGTTGTCGGTACTGGAAAGCACAGTGATATTGTTGCTGCCTCGGTTTAACACATAGATTTTCCCGCTATTCGCACCGGCGACAACGGCGACCGGATCCGTTCCAGCAACGATTGTTCCTGTAACCGCGATGGGAGCGGGCGCAATCACGTTCAGGTTGTTCTGCGCGGGATTCGCCATATAAAAATTGCTCGCCGGCGAAGCCGCTCCGGCCACGCCTACCGCGCCGGCGGGCAAAGTGGTGATGGACGGCGAGGCACCAAGCGGCAGCAGAGCCAGGTATGAAGTTACCGTCCCATCGCTATTAAGGGCGAAAATCCTGGTCGAGCTCTTGCCAATGAAATTGGGGTCTATCCCGAGCGGAACCACGGCGGCAACCGAGTCGCCGGAAACGTCAATATGAAGATCACTTCCCGGCTGCGGCACACTGTTGATTGCCGGATTGCGCGAAACGATGATGGCGTGGGACAGACCGGAAGGGTCGCCGCCAGGCGAAGGTATAGGAGTGATGAACTGGCGCAAGGTGTCATTACATCCGGCCAGTGTTAAAACCAGAATGGCGGCCACAACGACCAGCCAAAGGGTCTTTATTCTCAATATCATTACGGCTCCGCTCGGAACTACCCGGATGAACGATTCAGCGCAGAATTATTGCGTAAGAATGTAATTGTAGCGGTTGCAGCCGAAAATCAGCAATTCTGAGCAGGTCAGGCTGCTCGGCGCGGCGTTTTCTTTCGCGAGGAAGACGCTTTCTTATGGGTCACATGAACTTCGGATTGCTGCTGGACTGCTTCAACCCGCTGAGGGCCCTTCTTCTTGTCTCCGATTTCTGCGAGGCTGCGGCGCAGAGCTTCCATGAGGTCGGCCGGAGCGGCTGGCTTGGCCGGTTTCTCCACCGCCGTCACCTCGCCGCCTTCCATCTTGGCTTTAATAAGCTTTTTAAGATTGTCCTCGAAGACATCGTGGTACTTTGAGGCGTCCCATTCCGAGGCAAGCGCCTGAATGAGTTGATGTGCAACTTTAACTTCTGGCTCCTTGATGTCGACTTTATCCGAGCCAACCGAAGGCGCTTCCCTTATCTCTTCCTGGTAATACATCGTGTGCAGCATCAGCCCATTCTCGTAAGTCCTGAGAAACACAGTGTATTCTCGATTGTGCATGGCCAATTTGGCGACCGCAACAAAGCCTGTTTCCTTCATTGCTCGTTGCAGGAGAGCATACGGCTTTTTGCCTGCTTCATCCGGCGCCAGATAGTATGACGATTCGAAATACACCGGATCAATCTCTTCCTGCTTCACGAACTCCATTATTTCCATTGCTTTGGCGGTCTTCGGCTCAATCTTC